>CAMCMI010000022.1 GCA_945875875.1 Rhizobium sp. Q54 | reverse complement strand
ATGCCGGTCGTCATCGGCATATTGATGCTGATGGGCATCGTCACCAAAAACGCGATCATGCTGGTGGATTTTGCAGTCGAGCAAATGGCGCACGGCATGGACCGCACCACCGCCATCGTTGAGGCGGGGCGCAAGCGCGCGCGCCCCATCGTCATGACCACCATCGCCATGGTGGCAGGCATGGTGCCTTCCGCGCTGGGCATTGGCGACGGCGGTGAATTCCGCGCGCCCATGGCGATTGGCGTGATCGGCGGCCTGATCGTGTCGACCATGCTGTCGCTGGTGTTCGTGCCCGCCGTCTTCACCATCATGGACGACGTCGGCCGCGTGACGTGGCGCCTGTTCTCGCGCTTTGTCGGGCCGCGCGACGAGGACGAGGAGAAGAAGCCCCCGCTTGCGAGCCTGCGCCCGGCGGAGTGAGCGACAGAGCGAAGCTGGCTACTTCGACTTGACAACAGGCGACAAGACCGCTAGGCAATAAATGGGCTTGGCCCACGAGGTCGACGCGTGCGGTCGAACCCGGATGCAAATCCGGGTTGTCTTTTTTAAGCCTCATGTCTGCAGATCAAAGCAGCTATATTTTGTTCCGTGCGTCCCTCGGACCTCTTCCGGCAGCTGGCATTCGATGAGCTTACCGTCCTCCAGCAAGCGCGCGTAGGGCCTGTTTTGTTTGTTATAGCCGCCCATACACATCGGCCATAGATACAAATCCGCCAGCTGCGCCAGAGGCGAGGATTTAAATTTCAGATCGAATTCATAAAGCGTGTCCTTAAATTGCGCTGCGCCAAGAGGCGTATATTTCGCCGAAGCGCCAGCCTCGAAGGGCAGCCCCTCGGTTCTGAGCGTTTCGTAGTAAGCTTTAAGAGTCCGATCTTCTCGCTTGTTGCAGCGTTCAGGCAGAACACGCAGCTTGCGTTCGTCCATCCGGGCGATTTTGACCGCTCGCTCGACCACGATGGAAAATGCTGTCTTACAAAGAAGCCAGCGTTGGCCTTTGTATTTTTCACCATATCGCGCGTTGTAACCCGTACGATCAGTCACGCATGCCAGTCCCGTGACGGGCGCTGATTTCATCAACCCATAAAGTTCTTCGTAAAATTAACGGCACTTTGCTTCGTCGAGCTTATCAAGCCACGCATAGTTCAGCGACCGATTCCGAATCTCCGCAGAATGAAGCGGATGCAGCAGGTTCCACCTATTACAAAACGCGCTATGCAGGGTCCGGGCTTCTTCCTCATCTTCTTCCCGGACAAGGATTCCCCCCAGCGCAAACCAGTCGCGACGATGCGTTGCAGTTGTGCCCTGCTTCTTATCCGGGTTGCGCGTTCCGGAATCGTCCATGTAGAAATGCAACCTAGACAAGTGTTTCACCATAAAGTCGATTGGCAACAAGTATTCAAAAAAGTAGGCGTGTGAAAACTTACAGCACCGTAACGTAGCAATAATTCCGAGCCGAGGATCGTTATATCTTCTTCAGCCCCAGTGGCTTTTCACCCTCCCGGCTCCAGACGCCGTCTTGAAAATCAAGGGCGATATTGTGGCCCTTGCGGGCTTGCAGGTGCAATTTGCCGCGCTCCAGCCACCAGCCGACGGGATCGAACACCACGATGCCCTGATCGCGGCAGGCGGGCGCCAATTGGGCGCGGAATCCTTTGCCGCGCGGGTTGGGCGATAACGTCACCATGCAGCCCGTATCTCTGGCATCGCGCAACACGGCGTAGCGGCCAGCCACGTCAGCGGCGCGCGCGGGCGGCGCAGCGTGCGCGGACGTCATCGATAACGCGGCGACCAGACCCATCGCGCCAGCTTGCACAAAAATGCGCCTTAACGGATGCATTCAAATTCCTCCATTTTAAAATTCTTCACAGCGGCTGTTTTGGCGGGCGCCGCCACGGCGTCTCCGGAACGGGGCAGGGAATGTCCGCCCCTGTGTGCCATGCAAAGACATTCTCCACCAGCAGCATGCCCATAGCGTCGCGGGTGACCTGCGAGGCTGATCCGACATGGGGCAGCAGCACGACGTGCTCCATGTCGATCAGGGCTTGCGGTACGCGCGGCTCGTTGGCGAACACATCGAGCCCGGCGGTCAAAATCTTGCCGGTTTGCAGCGCCTCGATCAGCGCCTCTTCATCGACGATGGCGCCGCGCGCAATGTTGATGAGCACGCCCTGGCGCCCCAGCGCCTCCAGCACCTGCGCGTTGACCAGCTTCTGCGTTTGCGCGCCGCCGGGAATTGCGATCATCAAAATATCGCAGGCGCGCGCCATCTCGACGAGGGAGTCGAAATAGCGGTAGGGCGCGCCCTCAGCCTGTTTACGATTGTGATAGACGACCTGCACGCCAAACGCCTCGGCCCGGCGCGCAATCGCCGAACCGATGCGCCCAAGCCCCAATATCCCCATCGTGCGTCCGCGCAAAGACGCGCTCAGCTCAAACTGTCCGTGCAGCCAGCGCCCCGCGCGCACAAAACGCTCGGCCCGCGACAATTGCCGCACGCAATTGAGCAGCAGACCAAACGCCGTATCGGCGGTCTCCTCCGTCAACACGTCGGGCGTATTGGTGACGATGATCCCGCGCGCGGCGGCGGCCTGCGCATCAATGTTGTCATAGCCGACGCCAAGATTGGCGATCAGCTCCAGTTTGGGCAGCCGGTCCATCAGCGCGGCGTTAACGGGCGCCTGCACGTCCTGCGTCAGGATCGGCACGCCGGTCGCTATCACGCGCACGTCCGCAGCCTGCGCCAGCGCGGCCTCCCTGTCGCTCGCCTCATAGAGGCGATGAACAAGGAAGCGCCGCTCCAGCGCTTCCTGAATCAATGCAGGCAAAGGCGCCGGCATCAACAATTGCGCGCGTGAATCAGCGCCCGGACTGGCCATCAGCGCTTCTCCACCCCGGCCTTCGTGATCACCGCGCTCCATTTGGCGATATCATCGCTCAGGCGCTTGCCAATTTCCTGCGGGGTTGAGTGACGCGCCTCAATACCCAGCTCCAGCGCCTTGCGCTTCGTCTCGGGATCTTCGAGCGCGGTCTTCAGGCCGGCGTTCAGCGTGTCGACAATAGCTTTAGGCGTATCGGCATGGACGAAGAACGCGTTCCACGACACGACGTCGAAATCCTTCACGCCGCTTTCGGCGACAGTGGGCACGTTGGGCAGAACCGGCGAACGCTTGGCGCCGGAGGTGGCGAGCGCGCGGATCTTGCCGTCCTCGATGTTGGTCTTCAGCGAGGCGTAGGAATCAATCATCAGGTCCACGTCGCCGCGCATGGCCGACAGCAGAAGATCGGGCGTGGTCTTGAAGGGTACGATGCGCGCGTCAATGCCCGCGCTCGTCTTGAACAATTCGCCGGTGAGGTTTTGCGTCGAGCCCACAACCACGGTGCCGATGTTGAGAGCGCCGGGCTTGTCTTTGGCCGCCTTCAACAGATCGCCAAGAGTCTTGTAGGGCTTGTCGGCGCCGGTCACGAACACGAAATCGAAAAAGCCCATTGAGGAGACAGGCTGGAATTGCTTCACCGGATCGAAAGGCAATTTGTTGAACAGCCCGACGCTGACCGCCGTGCCGTTGGAAAACAAAGCCAGCGTGTAGCCATCAGCGGGCGCGCGCAGCACGTTCTGGGCGGCGGTGATGCCGCCGGCCGCAGGCTGGTTCTCGATCACGATGCGCTGGCCAAGCACGGCGCCAAGCTTCTCGCCAACGATGCGCGCGGTGACGTCGCCGACGCCGCCGGCGCCAAACGGCACCACGACCTTGATCGGGTTTTCCGGATATTTGGCCTGCGCGCTGGCGGGGGCGACATTGGCGCCAAGCAGCGTAAAGCCTCCGGCAAAAGCGCCAACCAGCATGGCGGTGGAACGCAACATCTGGCGACGGTTAGCGCGCGGAGGATTGGATTGCGAGGTTCTGGACATTTTCACCCTTCCCTGTTCACTGCGGCGGTACCGCAGTGCTATATGAGGCGATGATGTGAAGCGTGCGCCGCATTCTAGTCAAGTGCGGTTCATATCTCGCTTTCGTGCCAGCGGGCGAGCAGCAGGCGCGAAACCAGCGAGAACGTTACGTAAATGGCGATGCCTGTTAGCGAAATCAGCGCCAGCGCCGCAAACATGCGCGGCACGTTGAGCCTGTAGGCCGCCTCAATGATGCGGAACGCCAGCCCCGCCCCCTTGCCCGCCGAGCCCGCCGCTATCTCGGCCACAATGGCGCCAATCAGCGCAAGGCCGCCGCCGATGCGCAGGCCGCCCAGAAAATACGGCAGCGCGGCAGGCAGACGCAGCAGCCGCAATTGCTGCCAGCGCGAGGCGCCGTAAAGCTCGTATAATTCGACCAGATTGCGATCCACCGAACGCAAGCCAAGCACGGAATTGGACAGAACGGGGAAAAACGCGACGATAAACGCGCACGTCAAAACCGCCGCATCCGTCTCAAGGTAGACCAGCAACAGCGGCGCAATCGCGATGATCGGCGTTACCTGCAACACCACCGCAAAAGGAAACAGCGAGCGCTCCACCCAGCGCCAGCGCGCAAACAGCAAAGCCAGCGCCAGCCCGCCAAAGCTTGCCATCAGCAATGCCAGAAACGTCGTGCGCAGCGTCACCAGCAAAGCGGCCCATAGCAACGGCCAATCGCTGATCGCGGTCGCTGCGATCACGCTGGGTGCGGGCAAGATGTAGGGCGCAATCTCGCGCACGCGCACGGTGATTTCCCATGCGCCGATGGCGGCGGCAAATAGCAGCCATGGCGCCAGCTTTTCAATCAGACGTTTCATATCGCGCCCTCCAGCCCATAGGCGCGCTCAAGCGCCGCAGAGGCTTGCTGGCAGGTTTGCCCAAACAAGGCGCTGGCGCGAAAGTCTGAATCACGCGTCGGCGCATCGACGACGATCTCTTGCGTGACCCGGCCAGGGCGATTGGTGAACACGCAAATGCGCGACGACAGATAAACGCTCTCAAACACCGAATGGGTGACGAACACGATGGTCGCGGCAAGCTCTTTTTGCAGCGCCAGCAAATCGTCGTTGAGGCGAAAGCGCGTGATCTCGTCGAGCGCGGCGAACGGCTCGTCGAGCAACAGAATCGCGGGCCTCGTGACAAGCGCGCGGGCGATGGAGACGCGCATCTTCATGCCGCCCGACAATTCGCGCGGGAAGGCGCCGCCAAAGCGCGACAGGCCTACAAGCGCAAGCGCCTCGTCTATGCGCTTGCGAGCCTGCGCCTTCGATTGTCCGCGCAGCCGCAGCGGCAGCCAGATGTTATCCTCAACGCTGGCCCATGGCATCAGCGTCGGATCCTGAAACACAAACCCCAGCTCGGGCTTTACGCAGCCCCATTCCACCTGCCCGCTCATCGGCGCCATCAACCCCGCTATGATACGCAAGGCCGTGGATTTGCCGCAGCCGGACGGCCCCAGCAAAGTGAGAAACTCTCCCGGACGAACGTCAAGATTGAGGTTGTCGAGCGCACGCGTGCCTGTCTGAAAAGTCTTTGAGACGGCGCGCAGCGTGACCAGCGACGGGCTCATGTCGGCGCCCATATGCGCCCCGCTCAATTCTTCGGTCTCAGCTCCAGACCGACGCCCTTGTTGACGAATTGAAGCGTATAGCCCTTCGACAAATCAAGGCCCGGCTTCACCACGCCCGCCTTGCTCATTTTGTCGTAGAAGCTGGCGATGCGCTCATGCGACATCGCGCCAATGCCTTTGGTCAGCGACTGGCCGGAATCGACGATGCCGCTCTCTTTCATTTTGGCGAGCGTGAACGCGATCTGCGCGTCGGTCATCTCGGGGTTTTCGCGCTTGATGAGCGCGTTGGCCGCCGCATTGTCATGATACATATAATTATACCAGCCGATGATAGAGGCGTCGATGAAGCGCTGCACCATATCGGTCCGCTTCTCAACGGTTTCCCTGCGCGTCTCGATCAGCGTTGAATAGGTGTCGAAGCCGTAATCGGCGGCCAGAAACACGTTGGGCCTGAACTTGCCGACGTTCTCGACCGCGAACGGCTCGGAGGTGGCGTAGCCCTGCTGGATCGACTTCTTGTCGGCGATGAAGGGCGCTGGGTTGAAGGCGTAAGGCTTCAGCCGTTCGTCGCGAAAGCCGAACTCTTGCTTGAGCCATTGAAACACGGTCGCGCGCGTCTCCGCGCCGATGAAAATCGTGCCCTTGTTGAGATCGGCCCAGGTATCGAGCCCCTGTCCGGGGTGCGACATCAGGATGAAAGGGTCTTTTTGAAACATGGCGGCCACAGCCACCACCGGCACGTTCTGCTCCAGCGCCGTAAACGTGGTGACGAGATTGGCCGACATGTAGAAATCGACCTTGCCGCTCAGAAGCAGCAGGCGATTGTTGGTCTGCGGCCCGCCGGGGATGATCTTTACGTCAAGGCCGAACTTGGCGTAGGTGCCGTCGACGACCGCCTGATAATGGCCGCCGTGCTCGCCTTCGGCCAGCCAATTGGTGGCGAAGACGATCTTCTCCAGCGGCTTTGCGGGCGCAGGCGCCGGAGCCTGCGCAAGCGCTGGCGAAAGGAAGGCGGCCATGGCCGCAAATAAAAATATGGAACGGTTCACGTCGCCTCCTTGGCCGATGCGGGCCCTCGGTGTTGATATTACACTTGTCTAAACTGCAGCCACGTTCTGCCGCGTTCAGCGCGATTGCGCAAGGCGGGTACAGGACGATCCAGTCATCACGACCAAGCATCGGCGCTTGCTTCAGCGGGAAGGCCCAGCGTGGTCCGTTTGCAGGATTTGGGGCGCAAAATCATCGCTGCGCGCCATCGCCCATGCTTGCGCCAGATGGTGCGGAAGCTTTGAATCTTGTGCGCTCGTTAGCAATTGGCCAGGCGCCAGACAGGGATATTGCCGGGCGAACGTGACCACCTGATCCTGCGACGTGCGGAGCATGAAATGGTCCGGGCTTAAATCGGCAGGACGCTCAAGCCCTGCGGCGGAGACAAGTTCAGCCAGAGCCTTCAGCATCTCGTGATGAAAATTATGCACCCGCCGGGCTTTCTCGGCAACCACAAGCGCACGCTGTCGCAAAGGATCCTGGGTGGCCACGCCAGTCGGACATCCTCCAGAATGGCATTGTTGTGCCTGAATGCAGCCGAGCGCGAACATGAAACTGCGCGCCGCATTGCACCAGTCTGCGCCCAGCGCGAGCAGCCGGGCCATATCGAAGGCGGTAGCGATCTTGCCCGAACATCCCAGCTTGATATGTGCTCGCAGATTGGCGCCCACGAGCGCAGAGTGAACGAACGAAAGCCCCTCGCGCAGAGGCGTCCCCACATGGTCCATGAATTCCAGCGGCGCCGCGCCGGTGCCCCCTTCCGTGCCGTCGATCACAATGAAATCGGGCATAATCCCCGTCTCCAGCATCGCCTTCACGAGGCCGAAAAACTCATAAGGATGGCCAACGCAAAACTTGAAGCCCGTCGGCTTGCCGCCCGACAGTGAGCGCAATTGTGCGATGAAGCGCAGCAATTCGACCGGCGTCGAGAAGGCGGAATGGGCGGCTGGCGATACGCAATCGCGCCCCTCCTCCACGCCGCGAATGGCGGCGATTTCAGCCGTTACTTTTGCCCCCGGCAGCACGCCGCCATGGCCCGGCTTGGCGCCTTGCGACAGCTTGATCTCGATCATTTTGATCTGCGGGTCGGCGGCGACGACGGCGAACGTTTCAGGCGAGAACCGGCCCTCGCGGTCGCGACATCCAAAATAGCCTGAGCCAAGCTCCCAGATCAGATCCCCGCCGTGCTTGCGATGATAGGGGCTGATCGACCCTTCGCCGGTATCATGCGCAAATTCTCCCATCCGCGCGCCCTTGTTCAGCGCCATGATCGCGTTTGCGGAAAGCGCGCCATAGCTCATCGCCGAGACATTGAGGATGGAGGCGGAATAAGGCGCCGTGCAATCGGGACCGCCGATCATGATGCGGAACGGCTCTGTGGCCAGAGGTTTGGGGGCCATCGAATGGTGAATCCATTCATAGGCGTCGGCATAGACATTTTGCATCGTGCCAAAAGGACGTTTGTCGAGCGCGCGCTTGGCGCGTTGATAGACGATGGCGCGCTTGTCGCGCGCAAATGGCGCGCCGTCGGTGTCGGCTTCGAAGAAATATTGCCGCATCTCGGGACGGATCGTTTCAAACAGAAACCGCAGATGCGCGAGAATGGGATAGTTTCGCAGGACCGAATGGCTCGTCTGCGTAATGTCGCGCAAACCAAGGAGAGTGAAGCCCGCAGTTATTGCGAGCGGAGCTGCGACCATCCAGCCGCTTTCAGGATAAAAAGCCAAGATCAAGCTGAGGATCACGCTGCCTGTAAAGCAGACCGTCAACGCGAGAAAGCGGGCCTGAAAAGGTAAAAGCAAAGCGCCCATGACGAGTACCCCTGTAACGCACAGCAAGACAGCCGGGTTCAAAGGTTATGTTGTAGATTGCGCTTGGCGCCGTCAATCTTCAGGAGCTCAAAGGTCGGGTCAGACACGTTCAAAGAGACAAAATAATATTAAAACTACGGTGATCCGGGGCCGGAGGAGCCGCGTAAACCCAATATGAAGCGTTTCCTCCCAGTTACCTTCTAGCCTCCGAGCCCCATGCGCCCATCACGCATGGGGCCTTTTTTTCGCTCCGGGCGCTATTCGGCCGCCTGCTGCAGGGCGCGCGCGCCAAGGATCTCCACGATCTCCTGCGCCTTCATCACGTCTGCGTATTTGTGGTGCAGGTCGAACAGGTTCACTTTGTGCGAAATCTCGCTGCGGTCGAAGCAGCATTCCTCGGCCATCACCATATGGAACCCGTTGGAATAGCCGTCCACCGTCGAGGCGCGCACGCAGCCTGACGTGCTTTCGCCAAAGATAATTACAGTGTCGATTTTCAATTGCGTCAGATGCGCGATCAACGGCGTGCCAAAGAAACCGCTGGCGCGCTGCTTGAAAATAACCGTATCGCCGGGCTGCGGCGCGAACTCGGGGCGAATATCATACACCGACGGATCAAACGCGCCCATGTTGCGATTGGTCGCCTTGACCGCGCCGGGCTTGCCCAAAGCCCGCGTCTCGCTCGTGGTGTAAAAGACCGGCAGGCCAGCGGCGCGGGCGGCCGCAAACACGGCCTGCGTCGGGCCAATGGCGTTGAACGCATTGATCCCGCATGACGAGGGATATTGCTTTGCGACTTCCTCCACAGGCAGTGGTCCGCCCTGATAGGCCGATTCATAAAGGTCAATCGCCAGCACGGCGGCGCGCGACCCGATGAACAGATCGCGCTTGTAATGCTTGTAAAGCTCAAGAACATTCGGCGGGATGACGTCTTGCCAGCAATGGTCCTCGAAGGGGTCGATCATGATGTTTTCCTCCATCGGCGGTATTTTGCGCACAGCTTAGCGAGCCGGTTTTGGTTCGCAAGTTTTAATGAACAGGTTTTAGTGAGCAAGTATTAGTGCGCCTGCACGAAATGCCCCGGCTCGACCTCGATCATCGGCGGGATCACAGGCTCATAGCCCACCGGCTTCAAGGGGCTTGGAATCTCGCTCGTCTGCATCGCCCTCTCGCGGCGACGGCCCGGATCAGCCACCGGCACCGAGTCCAGCAGCTTGCGCGTGTAGGGATGTTGCGGATTTGCGAACACCCTCTCACGCGGACCTATTTCGACGATTTGCCCCAGATACATCACGCCAACGCGATGGCTGACGCGCTCCACCACCGCCATGTCGTGCGAGATAAACAGATAGGAAATGCCATAGCGTTGCTGCAAATCCATCAACAGATTCACAACTTGCGCCTGAATCGAAACGTCAAGCGCCGACACAGCTTCGTCCGCCACGATGATCGCGGGATTGAGCGAGAGCGCGCGCGCAATGCACAGACGCTGGCGCTGGCCGCCGGAGAATTCATGCGGATAGCGCACAAGATGTTCGCTGCGCAGCCCCACCTGCTCAAGAAGATCAACCACGCGGTCGCGCGTCTCGTTTTTAGGGCAGATCTCATGAATAAGAAGCGGCTCGGCCACAAGCTCTTCTACGCTCATGCGCGGATTGAGCGAGGCGAAGGGATCCTGAAAAATCATCTGAACCTGACGCCGCACCGGCTGCATCAGCCATGGCGTGTAATTGGTGATGTTGCGGCGCTGGATGAAAATATCGCCGCTCGTCGGCTCAACAAGTTTCAGGATCGTGCGGCCTGTGGTTGATTTTCCGCAGCCAGATTCTCCCACCAGTGCAAGCGTTTCCCGCTCGGCCAGCGTGAACGATACGTTCTCGACCGCATGCACGTTGGCGACGTGTTTCTTGAACAGCCCTGAATGAATGGGAAACCGCGTCGTGAGCTTGTGCACCTCCAGCACGTTGAGCGGCGGACCTGCGCGCACCGGAATTGAAGGCGCTGGCGCAATACGCTCTGGCGCAGGCTCTTGACCGATAGGCTCATGCTGGTTTTCATGCCCGAGGCTGATGCGCGGAAACGGCTCCGGGCTTGTCTTGCCCACCATTGCCCCCAGTCGCGGCACGGCGGCCAGCAACGCCTTGGTGTAGGGATGTTGCGGGTTAGAGAATATCTGCGCCACAGGGCCTTCCTCGACCTTGCGCCCCTGATACATCACCACTACGCGATCCGCGATTTCCGCAACCACGCCCATGTCGTGCGTGATGAACAAAACCGCCATGCCGATCTCGGCCTGAAGTGCGCGGATCAAACTTAAAATCTGCGCCTGAATGGTGACGTCGAGCGCGGTTGTCGGCTCATCGGCGATCAGCAATTGCGGGCGACACGCAAGCGCCATCGCGATCATCACGCGCTGGCGCATGCCGCCCGACAATTCATGCGGATATTGGTCAAGCCTGCGCGCAGCTTCTGGAATGCGCGCCAGCTCAAGCTGCTTCAGCGCCTGCTCCATCGCCCGAGCGTAAGTCTTGTTCTGATGCAGGACGATGGCTTCCGCGATCTGCTCGCCCACGCTCATCACAGGGTTCAGCGCAGTGAGCGGCTCCTGAAAGATGATCGAGATATCATTGCCGCGAATCTTGCGCATCTGCGCAGGATCGAGTTTGGCCAGATCGCACACCTGCCCGTCCCGTCTGCGAAAATTGATCGCGCCCGAACGCAGTTTCGCGCCCTGGTAATCGGTGAGCCGAAGAATAGAGCGCGCAGTGACGGACTTGCCGGAACCAGATTCGCCCACCACCGCCACGGTCTCGCCAGCGCTGATCGAAAAGCTCATGTCGATCACTGCGGGAACGTCGCCGTCAATTGTCGGGAACACAGTCGTAAGGCCGTCAATGGAGAGAATGGGCGCGCTGGTTGGATGATCTTCCTGCAAGATTTCGGACGATAAAACGTCGAGCATGGCCTTCATCTCCTGCATGCGCATGACGGTTCGCGTTCACGCGCAGGCATGAATGCAAACCTCCGGCTTTTCAAAGCATGCGACGTGCCAAATCCCCTGCAAGCCCTTTTGCAGCCGCTGAATTGCTCGTCAGCCCGCGGCGCAAGCGCCAAACGCAAACACAAGATGCAGATCGTCGCGCACAAACGCACAGCCGCCCATGAATCGCGCAGGCCTCGATCACTGAAACTTATGCAAGGCGTTGCGCCCGTGGGAGACGCTATTTTTCTCGCTGGCATGGCGCTTGCTCACTGCTTTTTGAAGGCGCCGTCTGGAAATTTGGGGCGCACGTCGCAGTAAACTTACGCGAACAAACGGGAGCGGATTATGTCAAATCTGTTGGCGAATGAATTGGCGAACGGCACGGCAAAACGCACGCTGAAGGCCAGCGCCTTTACAGCTGCGCTCGCAAGCGCCGCATTGGCCGCCACAATCGGACACGCCGTCGCGCAAACCAAAACGCGCGTCTCCATCGGCGTCACCGAGACCATCGCCTCGCATAATCCCTACGCCGACAGCGTCTCTCTTATGTACGCCGTGTTCTGCCAAAGCTACGGCTGCATGTTCGACCGCGATTATGCGCTCGGCAATTTCACGTCGCGCATCGTCGATAAATGGGAGGTGAAAGATCCCACCACCTGGGTGTTCAATCTGAAAAAAGGCGTGAAGCGCAGCAACGGCGAGGAAGTGACCTCGGCTGACATTCTGCACTCCATCAACCGCGCCAAGAACGATGCGCAATCGCGCCAGAAGCACAACGTGCGCTACATCGCCTCCGCCGAGGCGCCGGACGCCTACACCGTGGTGATGAAAACGACCGAGCCGCTGGCGACCTTGCTCGACTTCCTGCGCCAGCTCATCATCACGTCGAAAGCGCAGCACGATACGCTGGGCGAGAAAGCGGACCGCGAGGCGCCGATCGGCTTTGGCCCCTATCGCATTCGTCAGCTCTCCGTCGATAATTTCGTCGCGCTTGAAAAAGTCGTGGGCCACAAGGAAGTGAAGCCCGAGAATCCGGACGAAGTGATCTTCCGCATTCAGAAAGAAGCCGAAAGCCGCGTCACCGCGCTCCTGAACGGCGAAATCCAGATCGCGCAATTCATTCCGCCCCAGCTTGTCGGGCGCGTTGAAGCCGCCAAAAACGTAAAGCTGGTTTGGGAAGGCTCGACCGAGATCATGTTTCTGGCCATGAGCCCCAAGCAAAAGCCATGGGACAAAAAAGAAGCGCGTCAGGCTCTGGCCTATGCTGTCGACCGCGACGCCATCATCAAGGCGATCCTGCGCGGACAGGCTGAGCGTCTCGACGGCCCCATCGGCCCCGGACAATACGCATACGATCCAAACCTCGAGCCCAAGTACACCTATAACCCCAAAAAGGCGCGCGAGCTGCTCGCAAAGGCCGGCTATCCCGACGGCGTCGAGATCGACTTCTACACGCCCGTCGCGCGCTATATCGCCGACAAGCAGATCGCGGAAGCCATGCTGCCGATGCTTGAGGCGTCCGGCTTCAAGGTGACGTTGAAAACGCCGGAATGGGGCACGCTCTGGTCCAACGTGCAGAAAGGCGGCGTTCCTTTCTATTACATGGGACGCGGCACCGTGATCGATCCCAGCGCTGCGCTGTCGCAATATTTTGAAACCGGCGGCTCGCCGCGCATCGGCTATTCCAATCCTGAAGTGGACAAGCTGTTGCAGGCCGAGCGTCAGGAATTCAACGAGCCAAAGCGCATTGAACTTTTGCGACAGGCGATGGCGCTAATTACCGACGAGGCGCCGGCCCACTTCATGTGGCGCCACAAGCTCGCCTGGGGCATCGCGCAGAACGTTGATTACAAGCCGCTTGCCACCACCGACATTCTGGCGGTGGACATCAAGATGATCCCGCGCCAGCGCGCAAAATAATCGAACGACGAAAAGCTGTGGCCGGACCTGATCGGGGAAAACATCCATGATCGCCTATTTCATACGCAGGCTTGCGGGAACGATTCCCGTCATCCTCATGATCTCGTTGCTGGTGTTTCTGCTGCTTCACGCAGCGCCGGGCGATCCGGCGGAAATGCTGGCGGGCGATCAGGCGAGCGAGGCCGACATATTGGAGGCCCGCGCACGCTGGGGCCTCGATCAGCCGGTGCTGGTGCAATACTGGCGTTTTCTGGTCAACGCGCTCTCGTTCGATTTTGGCCGCAGCTTTCGCTACGACGAACCCGTGATGGGCCTGATCGCCGAACGCTTCCCCGCAAGCCTTGAACTTGCCGTGACCGCCACATTGCTCGCCATCGCTATCGGCGTGCCGCTGGGCGTATGGGCAGGCTCGAAGCCAAACTCATGGGTCGATCATGTCGGGTCCATCGGCGGCTTCTTTGGCATCAGCATGCCAAACTTCTGGCTCGGCATCATGCTCGTGTTGTTGTTGGCGGGCAGCCTTAACATTCTGCCCTCCAGCGGGCGCCACACGTTTGGCGTGCCCGACGATCCGGTCACCGGCTTCCTGCTGATTGATTCCATCATCGGCCTGAACTGGGAATCGTTCAAAGACGCGATGATCTATCTCATCATGCCGGCCTTCGTTCTTGGCATCAACATGACGGGCATTCTGATGCGCGTCACGCGCTCCTCCATGCTGGAAACCCTGAGCGAGGATTTCATCATGACGGCGCGCGCCAAGGGGCTGGACGAGCGCGCCGTCATTTGGCGCCACGGTTTTCGCAACGCGCTGATCCTTGTGATCACTGTGGTGGGCCTTGAGTTTGGCGCGCTTCTTTCGGGCTCGATCATTGTCGAGACGATCTTCTCATGGCCGGGCATCGGCAATCTGCTGCTGCAAGGCCTGACGTCGCGAGACTATCCGCTGATCACCGGAGTCGTGATCGTCTACACGAGCCTCTTCGTGGTCGTGAACCTCATTGTGGACCTTTGTTATGCCGCAGCCGATCCGCGAATCCGTCTTGCCAAATAACATGTCAAACAAGCTCACCGGCGACTTGAAGCCGTTCGCCTGGCTTCGCAGACCGGACTGGCAAGCCCCGGACTGGAAAGCCTTGCACAAGAAATGGCGGCCGTGGCTGCAATTCAAGGTAATTGCGGGCGGAGGTACGCTGACGATCTTCGTGCTTCTGGCCGTCTTCGCCTCGCTGGTGGCGCCGTTCGATCCCAACCGGCAAGACCTCATGATGGCGATGACCGAGCCGCAATATTTCGCTGGCCCGCACTTTTTAGGCACGGACCATGTGGGGCGCGACATCCTCTCGCGCTGCATCCACGGCGCGCGTGTCTCGCTTGTCATCGCGCTGTCGGTGGTCGTCATCTCCGGCGCCGTCGGCGTGTTTCTGGGCGTGGTGTCGGGCTATTTTGGCAAGACGACGGATTTCATCATCCAGAAGCTTGTTGAAGTGATGTGGGCGTTTCCGCCGCTTTTGCTGGCGATTGCGGTGCTCGCCTTTCTGGGCCAGGGGCTCGCAATCCTCATCATGGCGCTGACGTTGCAGCGCTGGATTCCGTTCTGCCGCGTGACGCGCGCCAATGCGCTGACGCTGAAAGAGCGCGAGTTCATTGTGGCCGCGCGCTCATTGGGCGCCACGCATACGCGCATCATCATGAAGCATCTGCTGCCAAACCTGATGCAATCGGCGCTCGTGATCGGCACGTTCGCGATGGCCTCGGCGATCATCGCGGAAGCCGCGCTCTCGTTTCTGGGGCTTGGCGTGCCGCCCTCCACGCCAACATGGGGCGGCATGCTGGCGGACGGGCGCACCTACATCTCCACCTCGTATTGGATGGCGCTGTTTCCCGGCGTCTGCATCTTCGTTACTGTGCTCGCCATCAACATGCTCGGCGACGCCCTGCGCGATATTCTCGATCCCAAGCTCAAGCGCTCGGGCGCACGCTGAACTTTTATCTCACAGGAGATCAACATGGCTAAAATCGCCGACTTTGAAGACCATTGCTGGAAAGACGTCATCAGCGAAGCAGACATGAAACTCAGCTTTTATGAACGCTGCGCACGCGAGACGTTCGTTGGCCCAAGCCCGGCGCTGATCTGCATCGACCTTTACAACAGCGCCTATCGCGGTGGGCCGCTGCCTCCATCCGAGATTCAGAGCGAAGGCCCCAATTCATGCGGCATCTATTCGCATCGCGCCATTGAGCCTACAAAGAAGTTGATCGCATCGGCGCGGCGCGCGGGCATTCCGATCTTCTTCTGCACGCAAGACACCCGCCCGCACAATCGCCCGCCAGGCGCTGTCTCAACGCGCACGAAGAAAGCGGCAGGAACGCGTCCCGACGATTACGACATCTACCACGAGTTCACCCCGCAAGACGGCGACGTGGTGATTTACAAGCAGCGCGCCAGCGTGTTTCAGGGCACGCCCATCGTCTCGCATCTGTCTTTGCTTGGCGTGCGCAGCCTCATTGTTTGCGGCGAGAGCACGTCGGGCTGCGTGCGCGCCAGCGTGGTCGACGCCTATTCCACCGGCTTTCATGTCAGCGTGGTCGAGGAATGCACCTATGATCGCGTTGAACTGAGCCACAAGGTCAACCTGTTCGATCTGCATCATAAATATGTGGACGTGATGCACGTCGAGGAAGTCGTCGATCATCTGGACAGCATGGTGCAGCTGAAGGCTGCTGCGGAATAATGCGTTGAGCCACGCGTATGACGCCCGGCGGCCATGCGCAGCCGGGCGTCTCCCCGTCTATCGAGCAGGCGGGGATGCTGCTACAAAACAGGAAACATATTTGAGGGAAGAAATGCGGGCGCAGATTTGATCGTCACTCAGGTTTTTGGCGGCGCAAGCCGGGCGCTGAAGATTCCCGTCTTTCGCAGATATTGGGTTGGCCATACGCTCGCATCCGTCGGGCGCTGGATGTATCGCACCGCCGTGGGCTGGCTGGCGTGGGAGCTGACCCATTCGCCCGGCTGGCTTGGCGTGATCGCCTTCGCCGACCTGATCCCCACCGTGCTAATGTCGATTTTATCGGGCGCGTTTGCAGATCGCTTCGGTTTCATGCGCATCATTCGCCTGAGCCAGATCATGGCGATCACGCTGACGCTGGGGCTGGCCGCATTGATTTTCAGCGGGCACATCAACGTCATTTCACTGCTTGTTTTCACCATGTGCCTTGGCTGCGCAGAATCGCTTGGCCAGCCTGCGCGCATGTCGGCGGTGAACGCCATGGTGAGCAAGCGCGACCTCTCATCGGCCATCGCTCTGGGCTCGGCCTCGTTCAACGCCTCACGCATTATCGGCCCGGCCATTGCGGGCGCGCTGATATTATGGGTGGGCACCGGCGTGGTGATACTTGCGTGTTCGTTGATGTTTCTTTTGTTCTATTTGCAAGTGCGCAACATGCACATCATTGAAGTAAATTTGGGCTCAAAAGCATCAGGCAATATGCTTGGCAACATCCTGGGCGATGTCCGCTCCGGCGTGTTCTACGTCTTTGCGCACAGGGGCATTCGCTTCGTGATGATCTTGCTGGCGGCGACGAGCTTCTTTGTGCGCCCGGTGATCGAGCTTATGCCGGGCGTATCGGGGCAGATTTTTAACGCTGGCCCCACCGGCCTTGCGCTGCTGCTGGGCTCCATCGGATCAGGCGCACTGCTCGCAAGCCTTCTGCTGGCGCGGCGCGGAGAAATGCGCGGTCTCACCAAACTGCTTGTGCTCTCGACCATCGCAACAGGCGTGACGCTGATGCTGGCCATGCAGTTTCAAAACATCTGGATCGCCAGCGGCTTTCTTGTTGCGATGGGCGCGTTCATGCTGTCGGGCAATGTGGCTGCGCAAACGCTGGTGCAAAACAGCGTCGAGCCGGAGTTTCGCGCCCGCGTGATGAGTCTGTTCATCGTGTTCGCCTACGGCCTGCCTGCGCTTGGCGCGGTGCTCATGGGCTGGATTGCGTCGATGGCCGGATTGCAGCCAGCGATTGGCGGCGGCGCGCTGTTCATGGCGATCTTCTGGCTCTGGGCTTTGCCCAAACGCGAGGCGATGGGGAAGCGGCTTGAGGGCGAACGCGTTTAATTCCGCAGGCTGAACGCAGCAAGCGCTGCGCTGCTGGCATATGCCTTGCTCTCCTTGCGTTACAAGCGCGGGCGATGTCGCTCTGGTTCGATTGTGCCTGTTATCGAGGCGCTTTGCCCGCCTGTGTCCAAAACGACGCGTTGGAGTGCCGTAAGTAAGCTCTGCGTTGCGTCTCACCGCCTCTTTCTACTCCCTCCTTCCTCCCTACTGCCTACTGCCTACTGCCTACTAGCTACTAGCTACTCGCTACTCGCTACTCCCTACTCACCCCCCGCTATTCGCCCACAAAAGCCAGAGAACAGCACATGAAGACGAACTTCATCGACAACGTGGGCGCCTTCACGCCGGGCGGGCGCTTTGTGATTGATGGCGCAAAAGACGGCACGCTGAACGGGCTCACCTTCGCCGCCAAGGATCTGTTTGACGTTGCGGGCAAGCCAACGGGCGCAGGCAATCCGACATGGCTGGCCACGCACGAGATTCCAGAAGCCTCAAGCCCGATCATTGATACGCTGCTGGACGCTGGCGCCAGGCTTGTCGGCAAAGTGCTGACGGATGAACTCGCCTTCAGCCTGCTGGGCGACAATGTGCATTACGGCGCGCCCATCAACGCCAATGCGTGCGAACGCGTTACGGGCGGCTCCTCCAGCGGCTCCGTGGCGGCTGTGGCGGCAAAGCTGGTGGACTTTGCGCTCGGCACCGACACAGGCGGCTCCACCCGCGTTCCCGCCAGCTATTGCGGCGTCTGGGGCCTGCGCACCACGCACGGCTTGTTGCCCGCCGCTGGCCTTGTGCCGCTGCATCCAATCTACGACACCGCCACATGGCTGGCGCATGACGCGGGCGTGTTTGTCCGCGTAGGCGCCGCGCTGATGCCGCAAAGCGATTACGCACCGACCCGCGTGTTGAGGCTGGATGACGCGAGCGCCTTTGCGGACGATGTTTTCAGCGAGCCAATGGCGCGCGTGCTGGTGGCGCTGGAGGGCAGGCTGGGGAGCGCAGCGCAAGGCGTGAACGCGGCGCAGGGCGAGGCGCTGGAGGATTGGCGCACGGCCTATGCAATTTCCGGCGCCCATGACGGCTGGGCTGTCCACGGGCACTGGATCCGGCAGCACAAGCCGGTGTTTGCACCTGCCATTGCCGCACGCTGGAAAGCGGCTGGCGAAGTCACCGACGCGGCGGCGGCCAGCGCCCGGGACAAGGTGGCGGCCATCCGCGAGAAAGTGCGCGCCTTGATCGGGCGCGACGGCGTGGCGGTTCTGCCGTCCGCCGCCAGTTTTGCGCCATTGCGATCAGCCGATCCTGCCGAGGTGGACGCGACCCGTATGCGCACCATGGCGATGACATGCATAGCGGGCATCGCCGGACTGCCGCAGGTCAACATGCCGTTCAGCGCGCCGGACGGAACGCCCATCGGCATATCGCTGATGGGCCCAGCGGGGAGCGATCTTGCGCTGATAAAGTTGAGCGTGGAGATTCAGCGCGCGGCTGTCGCAAATCAGGACTTTGAAAAGTGAGTACGCTATGGGCCGCATCGAACAACGCATGAAGGAACTCGGGCTTGAACTGCCGCCGCCATGGATTCCGCGCGGCGCGTTTCTCCCCTTCCAGCGCGAGGGCTCGCTGGTGTTTCTATCGGGCCAGATTTGCGAATGGAACGGCGCCGTGACCTGCGAAGGCCCTGTGGGAGAGGGCGGCGCGAGCATGATCGACGCGCAGGCGGGCGCCAAAATATGCGCGTTGAATTTGATCTACGCATTAAAGCTCGCCTGCGAGGGCGATCTTGATCGCGTGCGCAAGGTCATGCGGCTTGGCGGCTTCGTCAATTGTACGCCCGGCTTTCCTTCATCGCCGCTTGTCATCAATGCCGCAACGCAGGTGTTCATAGACGTGTTCGGCGATGCAGGCCTACACGCGCGCACCGCCATCGGCGTCTCCGGCCTGCCCGGAAACGCCGCCGTGGAAGTGGACGCTATTGTGGCGATTGACTAGGCGCTCAAAAACCCATCGCGGCGCAATCGCTTCCAGGATCAGTCGCGCCGCCGGATGACCCCACGCTGGACATATACAAAGGCGTGATCCCCTTTATCGCGCTTCAGCTGGGCGCGCTGGCTATCGTAGTCTTCTATCCGGAGATCGCTGTCTGGCTGCCCAGGGCAATCGGCTGGTGATTTACATAAGAGGGGCGAGTCCGAACATCGGAGAAATTGCCGTGACGCAACCCGCTTCCAGACGCTCAGACTCTGCCGCCTCAGCCGCGCGCGCGGCCCAAAACGTTGAGACCTCGTGGTGGGCGCACGCGCTGATCGGTCTCGCTTTGGTGCTGGCCGGAATTTACGTCATCGCAAACGCGGTCGCCGCCACCATCGCGACCGTCGCGCTGCTGGGGATCGTGCTGCTCGCCGTCGGTTTGTTCGAAATGATCGCGAGCTTCTGGACAAAAGACTGGGGGCGCTTTCTGCTCAACCTGATCGTCGGGGCCGTTTACGCAGCCGCCGGCGCAGTCGTTATGTATAACCCGCTCGCCGCTTCTGCGTTTTTGACGCTGGCGTTCTCCATCGCCCTCATCATCGCGGGCGTCGTCAGGATCGGGCTCGCGTTCCGGTTCTGGAACGATCTCGGCTGGCTGTTGATGCTGTCGGGCATCGTCGGCGTGCTTGCGGGATTTGTAATTCTGGGCGGCTGGCCGGTAACGGGCCTGTGGGTGTTTGGCATGGTGCTTGGAATAGATTTCCTGACCTATGGCGTCTTCTGGCTCGCCTATGCATTCACGCAGCGCCGGAGCGCAGCGGCCAACCTCGGCGGAACATGAGCGCAAACACTCCGCGCGCCAAGAGAGCGAAGATTGTCAGCGCAGGGATGATCCACGATTGAGCTCCGGCAGCACTTTCTGCGCAAACTCCTCAAGCCCGTCATGCATGGGCCAGAAGTGCAGCATCAGAAGGCCGATTCCCATGGCTTCATAGCGCCTGATGCGCTCTGCGATCATCGCTGGCGTGCCGATGAGATTGGCGCCAACGCCTGATACGCCGACTGGCGACGCAGACGCGACGCGCACGTGCTCGTCGGCCATGGCCTGCGCTTGCTCTTCAGTTTCGCCGATAATGACAATGGCGTTGACGCCGTAATTCATTTTGCGACCAAGAGCCCCTACGCGCTCTTCCATGAGGCCGATCTCATGATCGATTCGCTTCAGGCTTTGTTCGTAATTGGCGCGGTCCTTGTCATAATTTACAAACCAGGTGTCGCATTCGGCCGCGACGACATTCATTCCGTCATCGGCGCGGCTGGCCGCAAAAATCGGCGGATGCGGCGCGCGGACCGGGCGCGTCGGCATGCGCGCGTCCTTCATCTGGTAGAATTCACCCTCCAGCGTGAAGCGATCCTGAGTCATAAGGCCTTTCATCACCTGGATGAATTCCTGCATCTGCCGGTAGCGGCCGCCGTCGGACTCGATCCAGCGCCCGTACATATTGTGCTCTTGCGGGCGGGTGCCGTTGACGATGTTTATGCAAAAGCGTCCGCCGCTAATGCGATCAATCGAGGCGGCGAGCTTTGCCATAATGCGCGGATCGGCAATGCCCGGATGGACAGCCGCCATGATATCCATCTTGCGGACGACGGGCGCGAGGGCTGCTGCGTAAATCCACGAATCGAGATCAGGCCCAAACCAGCGCTGCGCAATCAATGTGATATCGAAGCCGAGCTCTTCCGCTCGGTTCAGCAATTTCACCGCATATTCAAAATTCTGGTCAACGCCCCCGCCATTGGCCGTGAGCGCATCAAGCGCAGGCCTTGTGACGGGATCGGGCCGGATGCTCTGGGGCGCAGGGGCCCAGATGCCAAGACGCATAATCTGCTTCCTTCCATGCGTTGCCGCCGGCCAGGCTCGCCGGACAGTCAGCGACTTTATTCGGCTGGCTGATGGGCGTTTGCCAATGGTTGGGCGGGCTTGGACGCGACGCGTTTCGAGCGGTCGCGCGCAAGCAGGCAATAGGCGGTCGGCACGACGAACAGCGTCAGCACCGTGCCGAACGTCATGCCGCCCACGATGACCCAGCCAACCGAGCGCAGCCCCATGGCGCCCGCACCGCTCGCAAGCGCCAGCGGGATTGCGCCGCTCACCATAGCCCCCGTCGTCATCAGGATCGGGCGCAGCCGCAGGCAAGCTGCCTCGACCACAGCATCCCTCAGCGCCTTGCCGTCGTCCTGCAACTGGTTGGCGAATTGCACGATAAGAATGCCATGCTTGGTGATCAGGCCTATCAGCGTGACCAGGCCAATCTGGCTGTAGATGTTAAGCGACGTGCCCGTGAGGTTAAGCGTCAGAAGCGCGCCGGCGAGCGACAGCGGCACCGTCAACATGATGATGAGCGGATCGACGAAGCTCTCGAACTGCGCAGACAGAACAAGAAAAATGAAGACCAGAGCAAGGAGGAAAATGAAAACGAGGCTGGAGCCGGAATCCTTGAATTCGCGAGAAGCGCCTGCATATTCGAAGCGCGCCGAGGGCGGCAGCGTTTTCGTCGCCGCCTGCTCAAGAGCCTGCAAGGCTTCTCCGAGCGCGTAACCGGGCGCCAGATTCGCAGTAATCGTCGCCGACCTGAACTGGTTGAAACGGTTCAGCTCTTTGGGCGCTACATTTTCCCGCGTCGAGACAATGCTCGTGAGCTGGATCATCGCGCCGTTTCGCCCGCGCACATAAATGTCGTCAAGATCGCCGGGGGTGCGGCGATCGTCTTGCTGCACCTGGACGATGACGTCGTATTGCTCGCCATTCTGGATGAACTTTGTGACCTTGCGGCCTCCAAGCAAAGTCTCCAGCGTTCGCCCGACCGTCAGCACGCTTACGTCGCGGTCAGCGATGCGCATGCGGTCCACGTCGACCTGAAGCTGTGGCTTATTGAGATCAAGATCGCTGTCGAGATTGACGAGGCCCGGATATTGCCGCGCCGCAGCTATGACGGCGTTCACGTATTCGTCGAGCTTGTCGTAGCCGTCAGCTGTTTGAATCACGAATTCTATCGGCCGCGCGCGCGGGCTCTGGCCAAACGAGCCCGGATTATTGACCGACATGCGCACGCCCGGGATCGCGGCGAGCTTGGGCTGCAATTCGGCGGCGATCTCCATCTGCGTGCGCTGGCGCTCATCCCACGGCTTCAGACGCGAGAAAGAGATAAGTTCGTTTACGGCGCGCGAACCGGTGATGACGAAATAGGCATCAACTTCCGGAATTTCCTTCAGCAGATTTTCCATCTGCGCCGAATAACGGTTCGTAAAATCGAGCGTCGCTCCTTCTGGCGCCAGACCCGTCGTGAACAAGACGCCCCGGTCTTCAAGGGGCGCAAGCTCCGCCTTCAGGCTGGTGAGCAAGAAGTA
>CAMCMI010000021.1 GCA_945875875.1 Rhizobium sp. Q54 | reverse complement strand
TCGCGCACAACGTCCTGGCGCAGCGCAATCGTGTGCATGATCGGGAAAATGCCGGTGCGCTTGTAATAGTCTTTTTCGGTCGCCTTGAAGTCGGGGAACAGCCGCTCGATTCCAACCCATTCGTCGGCGAACAATTTGGGAATGTAGATCGAGAGCAGCGCGTCGAGCCGTTCCTCCACCATCATGCGCTCCAGCGTGTCGCCTTCGGGCACGAAGTCGAGCCGGATTTCGGGCGGCAGATCGAGCGGGATCAGCGGTGCTTCAGTGGGCTTGGTGAGACCGCCCATGAACCAGTGCATGTCGCGCGCCTCAATGCCGTACTCGTCCTTCAGCATGCCGCGCATAAAGGTGACTGCGGTGGAGGAATATTGCGTGGTGCCGACGCGCTTGCCCTTCAAGTCCTGCGGCGAGCGAATGCCCGCGCCCTTGCGCACATAGATGCAGCTGTGGCGGAAGAACTTCGACAACGCCACGGGGATCGCGACAAACGGACATTCCCCGCGCCCGATCAGCGAGGCGTAGGACGCCAGCGAAAGCTCTGAGGCGTGGAATTCCTGTTTTTCCAGCATGCGCGGAAACATCTGGCGCGGGCGCAGAACCTCTACCTTCAGGTTAATGCCCTTTGGCTTCACGAGTCCGTCGATCAGGGGCCGCGTGCGATCATAGTCCCAGCAAGCCAGGGTGAGGGGAAGGTCGGCCATGTGTCCTCTGGATGTGTGTTCGAAGACCCCTCATCCGTCGCGCTTTGCGCGCCACCTTCTCCCCTTGCGGGAGAAGGTGGCGTTTGCGTCAGCAAACGACGGATGAGGGGTTTCTTATCTAAAAATGCGGCTTAACACTCGCCTGCACCGTGGTGCGCAGCATCAACCGGCGCTCGTTGGCGGGGAAATCCTCACGCGCATGGCTTGAGCAGCGGTTGTCCCACAGCAACAAATCGCCGACACGCCATTTGTGCGAATAGACGAACTCCGGTTTCTCGCAATGGTCGAACGCGGCCTCCAGAATCGGCGCGGCCTCTTCGTCGCTCATGCCTTCCAGCCCCACGGTCATGAGGCGGTTGACGTAGAGCGACTTGCGGCCGCTCTCCTCATGGGTGCGAATGGCGGGATGGGCGGCGCGGCCATAGGCTTCCGTGCCCTTGCCGTCGCCCTTTTGCGTTGAGCCGTAATTGTAATGATGCAGTGCGTTGCGGCCTTCGAGTTTGGCGCGCAAGGCTGGGTCCATCGTTTCATAGGCTGCGTAACCGCTGGCGAACAGCGTGTTGCCGCCGGTTGAGGGGATTTCAATCGAGTAAAGCAGCGTGCCCTTGTCGGGAATTTCCGAGTGGATCATGTCGTGGTGGAACATCATCTCGCCATCGGGAAGCGCGCCGATGGGCTCGCCGTTCTCGCGGATGTTCGAGATGAACATGATGCCCGGCGCCACGCGGTCAAACCCGGGCGGGAAGTATTTGGGCGGGCGGCGGATGTGACCCTGCTCGCCAAAATAGCTGGTGGCTTGCAGATGGTCTTCCTGCGTCAGCTTCTGCCCACGGAAGATGATGACGGTGTGATCGAGCCATGTCTGGTAGATCGCCTTGACGGTGGCTGAATCGAGCGGCTTCGACATGTCGAGCCCGCGAATCTCTGCGCCGATGTGCTGGCTCAGCGGGACGACCTCGAATAAATTGTGCGCGGGGGCGTTCATGTGTTTCTCCCGGGTGTTTTTGTGCGTGGCGCTTATGCGTTCAATCTACAGGACGATTTGCGCTTTCCGCAAGCGCCGCTGCGCGTCTTGACCCGCTTGCTCCGTTAGCTCACATTTATGCGCTATGAAGACCGCTGAAAGCGGCGACACGCGAGGAAACAATGCCCAATTCCAAAGTTCTCATCTTCGCCCCGCGCGAGGAGCCCGAAGACGTGCTGGCGCAATTGCGTGAGCGTGGCTGCGAAATCGCTCTGGGCAAGAAGGAATGGCAATTCCCGCGCGGATCGCACGAGGACGAACTGGTGGAGGCTGCGCGCGAATGCGTGGCGCTGATGGGCACCTCTATCCGCCATACGCAGATCACGCGGCGCGTGCTGGAAGCCTCGCAACGTTTGCGGATCGTCGCCAAATATACGGTTGGCGTTGACGACGTGGATACGGAGGCCGCCACCGAGCTTGGAATCATGGTGTGCCATGCGCCCACCGAATCCAATTGCTTCGCCGTGGCCGAGAGCACGATGATGATGATCCTCGCCATGCTCAAGAAAGCGATGGAGCGCGATGCAGACGTGCGGGCCGGCAAATGGCGCGAGCCGCAACACGGCACAACTTATCTCGGCGCCCGCGCAGACGGCTATCCGGGAATTACGATTGGCCTTGTAGGATTGGGGCGCATTGGCACGCGCGTGGCGCAATTACTGGCGCCGTGGCGGGTGCGTGTCATCGCGCACGATCCCCACATTCCGCCCGCCAACTTTCTGCTGGCTGGCGTGAAATCGGTTGATTACGAGACCCTGCTGCGCGAATCGGACGTGGTGTCGTTTCACGTCACGCTCACAAAAGAAACGCGCTACATGCTGCGTGACGAGCAGATCGCGCTGATGAAGCCTACTGCGCACGTCATCAACACCGCGCGCGGCAAGGTGATCGAGGAAGCCGCCGTCGCGCGCGCCATTCAGGCCGGGCGTCTGCGCGGGGCGGCGATAGACGCGTTCGAGGAAGAGCCTCTGCCGATGGATTCAGCCCTGCGGTCGCTGGGCCACAAGGTTTTGCTGTCGCCCCATTCGGCCTCGTTCAGCGAGGGCGGCGAATTGCGCCCCGGCATCACATGGGCTTTGCGCTCGGTGCTCACCGCGCTGGCGGGCGGCATCCCGGACAACGTTTACAACAAGGACGTCATCCCGCGCTGGCGCGAGCGTTTTGGCGGCGCCAGCGTCTCATCTTGAGCGCAGCTTTCAACGCAATGGACGCGCGGGCGCGCGCGTTGTAGGACGCACTCAACAACAAACCCAAGGGACGGAGCTTTACTCGCGATGGCATCTCAAACCTATGATTACGTCATCGTCGGCGCCGGTTCCGCCGGTTGCGTGCTGGCCAATCGCCTCAGCGAAGACCCAGGCGTGCGCGTGCTGCTGCTGGAAGCCGGCCCGCGCGATTGGCATCCCTTCATCCACATCCCGCTCGGCATGGGCAAGATGCATGAATGGTCGATGTTCGACTGGGGCTATCACACCGATAAAGAGCCAGCTTTGGGCGGACGCAGCATCGAGGCCGCGCGCGGCAAGGTGCTGGGCGGCTCGTCCTCCATCAACGTGATGGCGTATACGCGTGGCCATCGCGGCGATTACGACCGCTGGGCCAGCAATGGCGCGACCGGCTGGTCCTATGCCGATTGCTTGCCATATTTCCGCAATTGCGAAACCTGGGAAGGCGGTGCCGACGAATTTCGCGGCGGCGACGGCCCGCTCGGCACTGAATTTGCCAAGACCGACGATCCGCTGTTTCCCGCATGGGTTGACGCCGCCAAACAGGCCGGGCTTCCCGTGACGCAGGATTACAACGGCGCAGAGGGCGAGGGCTTTGGCCGCAGTCAGTACACGATCCGCAACGGTCGCCGCTCCTCCACCGCCAATGCCTTCCTGCGCCCCGCCGAGAAGCGCCGCAATCTGCGCGTCGAGACGAGCGCGCTCACAACCCGCATCGTGATGGACGGCAAAACAGCGCGCGGCGTTGAATACATGCATCACGGCATGAAGGTGAGCGCTAGCGCCGAGCGCGAGGTCATTCTGGCGGGCGGCACGTTCAATACGCCGCAGCTTTTGATGCTGTCGGGCATTGGCCCGGCGGATCACCTGAAAAGCATGGGCATCAATCCCATCGCCGATCTGGCAGTAGGCAAGAATTTGCAAGACCATCTGGCGGCGATGATGATGTTCACGCGCCCTCAGAACGCCTCTCCGTTCCGCGACACGATGCGGTTTGACCGCATCGCATGGGCGATGGTGCAGGCCTATCTGTTTGGCAAGGGCGCTGGCACGGTCGTGCCCGGCGGCCTGCACGCCTTCCTGCGCACCAAGCCGGAGCTGGCCGTGCCCGACATCGAGTTCATGTTCCGTGGCCTGCCGGGCGATGCGGGCATCTGGTTTCCGGGCGTCAAGAAGCCTTACGCTGACGGCTTTGGCATTCGCCCCTGCCTGCTGCATCCTGAAAGCCGTGGCGAAGTGCTCCTGAATTCGGCTGATCCGCTGGCGCCGCCGCGCATCGTCTATAATTTCTTCTCGCAGCCAAACGACCTGCCGCGTTTGCGCGAGGGCTTCAAGCTGGCGCGCGAAGTGGCGAACCAGAAGGCGCTCGATCCCTATCGCGGGGAGGAGACCAAGGCCACAGCCAACGCGCGCACGGACGAGGAGATCGAGGCCTATCTGCGCCGCGCCGCCATCACCGCGCACCATCCCGCAGGCACCTGCAAAATGGGCACAGATTCTCAAGCCGTGCTCGATCCGCAATTGCGCGTGCGTGGCGTGGAAAATCTGCGCGTGGTCGACGCCTCCGCCATGCCCGATATGGTGGGCGCGCACATCAACGCCTGCGTGATCATGATGGCCGACAAAGCGTCCGACATGATCCGGGGGCGCGAGGCGCTGGTTGTATAAAACCCCTTGCGCCGCAGCACTTTCTTCCTTCTCCCCTCGCGGTAGAAGGTGGCGCTCAACGCGCGACGGATGAGGGGGCCTTGCAACGCTCGAAGATTACCCCTCATCCGGCTTTTGCTGACGCAAAACCCTTCTTTCTCCCGCAAGGGGAGAAGGAAGGGTCAGCGCTGAAAAGCCGTCAGCTCTTGGGCTCGCTCGTAAAATCCATAAAGCCCCATGCCAGCATGTCGCTGTCATTCTTGGAGAGCTTGAACTCGAAGCCGTGAATCTTTGGCGCCAGCTCTGCGGCTTGCGTTTTGGACTCTTCGCTGGTCGGCTCCACCGCCATCTTCACCCAGCCGTCTGTCACCGGACCGATGCTGGTGACGGTGATCTTCAGGCCGTTGTGGGCGTAGGCAATCAGCTTGCGCGCATCCGGCGCCGGCTCTGCCGTGGGCGCCCGCACGTCCTGAAACGATAGCGGGTCGACCATGAACGACAGGCGCATCAGCTTGCCGCTGTCGGGCGCGCGGCCCTCAACTTCGTTGATCAGCTTCAATTCCGCGCCCTTGGGCTCGGAGGTGATCGTCACCTCGTCCATCCCGCCGCCGCGCAATTCGAGTTTTGCGAGCGCGTCACGGTTCAAATTGATGAGATTGATTTCAAACCATGCGGCATAGGGGGCGGGCACGCGCAATTCGCCGCGCGCCAGCCAGCTTTGCGGATTGTTGGAGAAGCGCAGGAACATGCCGCCGCGCGCGCCGCCAACCGTGTTGTCGCGGTTGCCGACGATCACGTTGGCGAGCGCCTCGCCCTTTGCGTCGCGCATAATGACTTCGCGGCCAGACTTCTCGCCTTGCCCAACGTCCGCCAGCCCGAGGTCGCCGTAGCGGGCGGGATCGGCGGTTTTGCTTTCCTCGAATGCAAGAGTCGCTGCGCCAGCCACCATGTCGCGGAACGCTTCGGGGCGAGCGGGATAGCGCGAATCCTTGTCGAAGAATCCGTTGTCGCGACGCTCCACTGTGAACGCCTTGTCCTCGTCGCGGATGGTGATGCTCGTCACATCGTTGGCGCGTTGCAGGAGAGCGGGAAACACCCGCTCGCCGCGACGGTCGGACGCGATGGATTGCGGGGCGCTGCGCAGCGTAAAATGCGTCGCGGCCGCGCTTGCCGCCGCCAGTGCGGCGAGGACGATGATCTGCTTCTTGTTCATCGCTAAAGCCTCACGCGTTCTTGTCGTGTTTGGTGGGAAGTTCGCGGCGCGAACGGCGGAAAGCGAAGAACAGCGCGATCAGGCCCGCCAGCAACGGCACGCCCGCAACGTTAATCGCGGTGATGATTTTCTTGAGCTGATCGACGTCGCTGCGCAGCGCAAATTGCGTCTCGCGCAATTCCTCGCGCACGCCAAGAAGCTCGGACTTGAACTTCTCGATGGTCTCAAGCTGCTGCGGCGTCAGCACTTCGTTGGTGCCTTCCTTGCCGCCGCGTCCCAGTTCCGACAGCTTCTGCTCGGTTTCCTTGAGCTTCTGCTGGAGGGCCTGTTCCTTGGCGCGGAAGCGCTGGTCGGCCTCCGCCTCCATGCGCTGGATGCGCTCGAAGGGCCGCCACGAGACGCCGCGACCGCGCAGATCCGCCAGCGCAGACCCGCCGATCATTTGCTCCACCGCGTTGATGACGAAATCGCCGTTGTTGGCGAACGCCTGCGCCATCTCCGAGCCCATCACGTTGCGGCGCTGGACCCAATTGCGGTCCATCAGCATGTCGACGTCGCCAACGAGGATGACGTTGAGCGGCTTCGTGGCTTTGCTCACATGATCGCCCTTGAGGGCCGAGCCTTCAGGCTTTGCGGGAAAGGCGCTTTCAATGGCGCCGTTCAGACGGCCCGCAACGATTGGCGGGGCGTCCTTGCGCTCGATGGAGGCCAGCAGCTTGCGCAGGTCCGTCGTGCGCTCCTTGGTCTGCTCAACCGGCAACGTGCCGGCGCCGGGCGATCCAGTGAGCAGCGGGCGTACGGTCACGCCGTCTTTTTTGGCCTCAAACGCGCCAGCGGTGGTGACGACGACTGCTGCCAATTGAGCGAGAATGGCCTCGTCCTTTTGCAAGCCCTCGTTGCGCAAGGCCAGCCACGGCAGGTTGATCATAGGCGTCGGGCGCCCGTCGATCATGCGCTCGGTCTGCAAGGCGAAGTTGGGATCGGCGACCGTGCGGGTCTTGTCGAAGCCTACGCCCCAGGCGGTAAACAGCTTGGCGAAATCGGACGAGGAATCAGCCGCCGGCTGGCCGCGCGGGCCGGCCTGGTTTTCGGCATGGGGATCGACGAATACGAGCGTTGCTCCGCCGCCAAGCGTCCATTGGTCGATGGCGTAGAGCGTCTTTTCGCTCAGGTTCTGCGGATGCACGACCATCAGCACGCGGGTGTTTTCGGGCAGGCTCTCAACGTCGCCTTCAACCGGCGCAACGTCGAAGAATTGCTTCATCTGCGTCAGCACCTGCTGCTCGCGGGCGCCCATTTGCGGATTGCCCGAGAGGCCAAGGCCGTCGATCAGCGCCACGACAGGTTTGCCGCGGCGACCCAGTTCCGAGACGAGGCGGGTCAGGTCATATTCAAGAAATGCCTCGCGATCAGGCGAAAACGAGGCGATCGTCGCTTTGCCGTCGGTCGAATTGGTGGCCGCCAGCCCAAAGAACATGCGGTCGCCATTGGCCGAGCGGATCGGGCTGATGCCAAAGGCGACTGCGCGATCTTCTTCCTCGGAATAGGGCTTGGGGTCGATGGTCTCCAGAATGATCTTGCCGTTCGAGCCCGCGACATACGCATCAAGCGTCGAACGCAGGCGGGCCGAGAAAGCCGCCAATTGCGGGGCTTCTTTGGTGAGGCCCGTCGACATGAAGAAGCGGAAGCGGATCGGCTCCTGCACTTGTCCAATCAACGTCTTCGTGCCCTGCGACAGCGAGAACAGCTTTTGCTGGGTGAGGTCTATGCGGGCGCCGCGCAGCAATTGTGCGCTGATGATGTTGACGCTGCCAAAGACGATGGCGCCAAGAACGGCGCCGGCGATGACAAGGCGGCCCGTGGTCAGGGATGATTTCTGTTTCATGTTGTCCTCACGCAGCCTTGCGGGCGTCAAGCGCCTGCACGTTGAGCCAGAGGGCGAAGGCGATCAGCGACACGAAGAACACCAGCGCGGGCGCCTCAAGCACGCCATCGGTTATGCGCTGGAAATGGCCGATGAACGACATCGACGCCACTGCCTGCACCACGATTTCCGGCGCCCATGGACGCACGGCCGACAGCACCAGATCAAAGCCCGCCATCACGAACACAAAGCCCGCAACCACGGCACCGATGAACGCCAGCACCTGGTTCTTGGTGAGCGCGGAAATGCAGGCCGCAATCGCAAGGAACGCGCCCGCCATCAGCCATGAGCCGATATAGGAGGCCAGCACCACGCCATTGTCCGGCGAGCCCAGCACGTTGACCGTGATCCAAAGCGGCGTGCTCAGCATTAGCGCAAGACCAGCGAAGACCCACGCGGCAAGCCATTTGCCCAGCACCAATTGCCACGGCTGAACCGGGAGCGTCATCAACAATTCAATCGTGCCCGAGCGCCGCTCTTCGGCCCAAAGGCGCATGCCGATGGCGGGCATGAGAACGAGATAAAGCCATGGGTGCCAAAGGAAAAACGCGGACATATCAGCCTGCGCGCGGTCAAAGAAACCCGCGACAAAGAACGTCATGCCAGATGCGATGCCAAGGAACACGGCGAGGAAAACGGCGGCAAGCGGCGTGGCGAAATAGCCGGCGAACTCGCGGCGGAAGATCAGGAGCACTTTGTTCATGGCGATCACGATCCTGCTTGTTCGAGCGTGATGTGGCGGAAGGCGTCTTCAAGTCGCGTGGTGCGCACAAGCTGATGGGCTTCGGGATCACGCGCAGGTGCGCGGGCCAGCAGTTCAGCGGGCGTGCAATCGGCCAGCATCTTGCCGCGCGCAATCACGATGGCGCGGGTGCAGATGGCTTCCACTTCTTCAAGAATATGCGTGGAGACGACGATGGCCTTGGTAGGGGCCAGCGTGCGGATCAGCTCGCGCATTTCATGCTTCTGGTTCGGGTCGAGACCGTCGGTTGGCTCGTCGAGGATCAGCACGTCGGGATCATGCACCAGCGCTTGCGCAATGCCGACGCGGCGCTTGAAGCCTTTGGACAGCGCCTCAATGCGCCGGTTCCAGACTTCTTCCAGGTCGATGCGTTCGGCCAGCTCGGCCAGCCGCTCGTTGGCGCGCGCTGGCGAGAGGCCGCGCATGGCGGCTACAAATTCCAGAAAAGCTCCCACCGTCATATCCGGATAAGCCGGCGCGCCTTCGGGCAGATAGCCCAAACGCTGCCGGGCGGCGATTGGATCTTCGCGGCTGTCATGCCCGGCGATGAAGGCCTGGCCGGACGTCGGCTCCAGAAAGCCCGCGACGATCTTCATGGTTGTAGACTTGCCAGCCCCGTTGGGGCCAAGGAAACCAACGACTTCGCCGCGATTAACGCTGAAGCTTATGTCGTCGACGGCGGTGAACGCCCCGAATTGTTTTACGAGGTCGCGCGTCTCGACGAGCACCATGGCTGTTCTCCCCCTCAATCGGCCCTTCTACCGGGCCCCCCATGTTACAGGCATAGCCAGCCTGCGCCCGGGCGTCTAGGTGCGATTGATTTATAGAAATTCAAGGGGTGGGCGGAAACCCACGGCTTGTGGTGCCCTTTTGGACCGCGGGCTTCCAGCCCGCGTGCTTCGTTTGTCTCCCGCTGGCGAAGTAAATCCACGGCTTGCGCCGTTTTGCGGGCTGGAAGCCCGCGGTCCATTTACTTCGGCGCCATCCTGAGAGCCCCGTCGAGGCGGATCGTCTCGCCGTTCAGGTAAATGTTTTCAACGCAATGCAGCACCAGATGGCCGAATTCGTCCGGGCGTCCAAGCCGGGCGGGATAGGGGATGGCGACTGCCAGCGAATCCTGCGCCGCCTGCGGCAGGGCGGCCACCAGAGGCGTGTGGAAAAGCCCCGGCGCAATCGAGAGAACGCGGATTCCAAATTGCGCGAACTCGCGGGCGGCGGGCAGCGTCAGCGCGACGATGGCGCCTTTGGAGGCGGCATAGGCTGCCTGCCCGATCTGCCCGTCATAGGCGGCGCAGGAGGCGGTCGAGACGATGACGCCGCGCTCGCCGTCGGCCAAAGGTTCGATCTGCATCATGGCGGCGGCGGCCAGGCGCAGCATGTTGAAACTGCCCATTACGTTGACGTTCATGATTTTGGCAAATTCATCGAGCCCGTGCGGGCCGTCGCGGCCGACGATCCTTTTGGCCAGCGCCAGTCCGGCGCAATTGACGAGTATTCGCGCCACGCCCATATCCTGTGCGAGCTGGACGAAAAACGCCTCGGCGGCAGCGCTATCCGTCACGTCCAGCTTATAGGCGCTCCCGCCGATGTCTCGGGCGACCGCTTCCGCCAATGAAAAATTTCGATCAACAATGGCGACCCTGGCGCCGGCTTGCCCGAGGCGTCGCGCCGTCGCTTCGCCCAATCCTGAAGCGCCTCCGGTGACGAGGGCGACATGGCCGTTCGGGTTCATGGATTATCCTTTGGTGCGCTGCGGCATGATTTCGTGTATGGTCGAGCCCTAGCGTTTTAATCAGTACAGCAAGCCACGCGCATGCGCCCCTGCTGCTTTCGTCTGGTCGTTTCCCTATTTACAGGGGCGACCACATTGAGGATCGGTCCAAAGAGGCGCAGATGAGGGCCATCACATGAGGGTTCCGGGGTTGAAGCAGCAACTTGTCCTGCGATGGGTGGCCGCTTTCCTTGGAATGGCGGCTGTAGGGCTGCTGATATGGCTCGTGTCCAATCAGCCACGCACGTTGAAAATAGCCGTTGGGCCGGACGGCTCGCAGCAAATGATATTCATGCGCTCGCTCGCCCGCGCCATGATCGAGACGCGCCAGCCGTTCCGCTTGAAGATTGTCCCGAGGTCTGATTCGATCAGCGCCGCCAAAGCGCTGGACGCTGGCGAGGTGCAATTGGCTCTCGTGCGCAGCGATGACACCACGTCGATTGAGGCGCGTTCCGTCGTCGTTGTGCAAAAGCGGCATGTGCTCATCGTGGCGCGCGCCGACAGCGGATACACCGACATCTCCAGCCTGATGGGACGCCCGGTTGGCGTGGTGCGCGGCGGCTCCGACGACAACCGCATGTTGGTGCGACGCATTCTCCAGCATTACGCGGTGGGCGAAGATTGGGAGGCTGACGGAATAGATTTACGGGAGCTTTCCTTCTCGCAGGCTGGCGGCGCGCTAACCTCCGGTCAGGTGGATGCGCTGGTGTTTGTGGCATGGCCTGGCCAGCGAATACGCCGCCTGATCGCCGAAATTGTTGAGCGCGAGAAGATTCCTCTCGTTTTTACAGGCGTTCCTGCGCCTGATGCGCTGGCGTTCCGCTACCGCGACCTTGAGGCCAGCGAATTGCCGCCGGGCGTGCTGGGAGGCTCGCCGCCGCGCCCCGTCGCTGCGCTCGCCACCGTCGCGATCACATATGAGATCGCAGCAGGCGAGACGACGCCCGAGTCCACGATCACGGGGTTGGCGGCAGCCTTGCTGGAAGCGCGCACGCGTTTGCGCCGTGTTGACGACAACGCCTTCGCTGTGGAGACGCCGCCTGTCGACGAGCAGCGCCGTTATATGCCGCATGCGGGCGTGGTGGCGCTGGTGAACGACGAAGCGCGGACGTTTCTGGAGACCTATAGCGATTACATCTGGCTGGGGCTGTTTGGCCTTAGCATTCTGGGCTCCTCCATCACCGGCTTTCTGGCGTGGGCGGGCCTGCGCGAGGCGCCGCCGGGCAAAAGCCTCGGGCTCCGGCTTGCGGGGCTGGTCGAGCGGCTTGATGCAGCGCGCACGCTGACGCAGGTCGATGCAGTCGAAGCCGAGTTTGAGGGATTGGTGAAAGCCATGATCGTTGATTACGGCAACGGCGGGCTTGATATGCGCGAGGACGATCCCTCGCCATGGATCACGCTGTTCACGCGCCTCGTCGACAAGAAGCGCGCAGCGTTGCTGGCCGCCGCAAGTCATTAGGCAAAGCGCGCCACGACCGGTGCGTGCAGCGAGCCAGGAAACCCCTGCGGCGCATGGGCTTCGTCCACCAGCCCTTCGTTTAGGATTTCGACGCTGCCGCACAGGCGCGCCAGATTTTGCGAGGCCAGAACATGATCGAGCAAAGCCTTGCGTCCGCCATGGATGATCGAGAAGCGTTTCCCGACAGGCGCACGCATTTCCAGCCGTTCCAGCCGTCGCTTTAGAAAAGCCTCGTCCTCGCCGTCCTCGGGCGCTCCGCATAAAATCCGCGTCGGCGTCTCAAACGAATCCGCGTTGAAATCGCCGCAAACGATTATGCGCGCATCGGGCTCGCAGTCGAAAACAGCCTCCACGAACAGTCGCGCCTCAAGCGCCTGCGCCTGCCGCAATTGCGAGGCCAGATACATGCCCTTGGCCCAGCCTGAGCTGGTCAGCCATCGGCCTGCGGATTTTTCCACCGGCAGATGGGCGGCGCGCGGCGCGCGCAAATGCAGGTTGAGCGCATGCACAGGACCGCCGGGCGCCTGCACGCATGCGCTCAGGATCGGGCGGTCGAAGATTGCGCGCACGGGCTCACGCTCTCCGGGGGGAATCCAGTCCCATTGCGGCACGAAATCGTGGTGCAATTGCCTGATGCCTGTGAGCCGATAACGCGACAGGATGACAAGGTTATGCACGTCTGCAGGCTCATCGGCGCCGGGCCGCGTTCTCGCGGCGCGGTGAAAATGTGCATAGGGCGTGCCCTCCAGCAGGCGATCAAGCGAACCAAAGGTGCGGGCGCCTTGCGGATCGGGACTGGGCGCGTTCACCTCCTGCAAGCACAGAATATCGGCTGCAAGCGCCGCCAGAACGGGGCGCAAGGCGGCCAGCCGCGCGTCAGAATCAGGCGCATCGCCCGGACGCGCTCCGAGGTTTTCGACGTTGAACGTGGCGATGGCAAAGCTCATGCGGATGATCCCATCCTTTGTGTATAGGGCCGCACGCGGGCGTTTCCGTTCGCGCCACGGCTGGGCTATATATACGGGCGGAGCTGAACGGAGATGTTGGGCGTTGGGTATGACAGGCGGCTATAATCGGCTCGACGCCAAGGACTGGGCGCGCGAGCATATGCGCGGTATCTGGGCGGCGGCTTTGACCCCGTTCAATCCCGACATGACGATCAACGAGCAGGGCCTGCGCGCCAATCTGCGCCATTGGATCAACGATCTGGGCATCGACGGAATGTTCATCGCCGGCAAACAGGGCGAGTTCTTTTCGCTCTCATTGCCTGAGCGCAAGCGCCTCATGGACATCGCGATGGAGGAGACCGCAGGCAAGGCCGGCGCCATCATGTCGTGTTCGGACCAGAACATGGACGTGGTGATCGAGCTGGCTCAATATGCAGAAAGTATCGGCGCGCAAAGCATCGTGGTTCATGCGCCGGTGCTGCACTTTTTGAAGGGCCAGGACGAGACGCTTTACGCCTATTACAAATATATCGGCGAGCGCATCAACATCAGCATGGCGCTCTGGAGCCATCCCGATTCCGGCTATCTCATGAGCCCTGAACTCTGCGCGCGGCTGGCTGATATTCCCAATGTCGTGGCGATCAAATACAGCGTGCCGCGCGAGATGTACGTAAAGCTCACGCATCTTGCGGGCGACCGACTGATCGTCTCCACGGCGTCGGAAGACGAATGGTTCGACAACATCGTGGAGCTCGGCTGGAAGCTTTATCTGTGTTCCGCGCCGCCCTATCTTTTGCAAACAAGATATGATCGCCGCATGCGCGATTATACGGATCTTGCTTTTGCAGGCCGCATTGACGAGGCGCGCGCAATCCGCGACAGCCTTGAGCCGGTACGCCATGCAATAAAATACACGGTGCCAAAGGAAAAGCCGCAGGCCCATTCGAAATATTGGCAGGAACTGCTGGGACAAAGCGGCGGCCCGGTGCGCCGCCCGATGTTGCAATTGACGCAGGCCGAGAAAGATTCAACGCGCGCTGCGTTTGAGACTTGCGGCCTGAAGCTGGCGCCATAAAGAGGATCGCATCATGCAATCAGGTCGGCTGAAAGCGTTCAACTTCCAGAAATGGATCGACGAGCACAAGCATTTGCTGAAGCCGCCCGTCGGCAACAAGCTGGTGTTTGAAGACGGCGACATGGTTGTGCAGGTGGTGGGCGGGCCGAACGCCCGCGCCGATTATCATGACGACCCCTCGGAAGAATTTTTCTATCAGCTCAAGGGCGATATGGTCCTTAAAGTTATGGACGACGGCAAATTCTACGACGTGCCGATCCGCGAGGGCGAAGTTTTTTTGCTCCCCGCCCATGTGCGACACAGCCCGCAGCGACCGCAGGAAGGCTCCATCGGCCTCGTGGTCGAGCCGCCGCGCCCGGCGGGCTCAAAGGACGGCTTCGAATGGTATTGCTTTGAGTGCGGAACGCTGCTCAATCGCATCGAGATTTCGGTGGAGAATATCGTGCGCGATTTACCGCCTCTGTACGAGGCGTTTTTCGCTGACGAGAAAAAGCGCACGTGCCCCAATTGCGGCGCGCTGCATCCGGGTAAAAAACCCCCGGAAGGCTGGGTGAAACTCTAATCCCGCAGCGTGTCGCTGTGGTTCGTTTTGGTTGATCGGGAGATTTGCAATGAAGTTGAAGAATAGCATTTCTGCTGCGGTGCTGGCGTTTCTCGTCGCTGGTCCCGCATTGGCGCAGCAGCCGCTGAAGATCGGCATGGTCACGACGCTGTCTGGCCCCGGCGGTTATCTGGGTCAGGACGTGCGCGACGCTTTCAATCTCGCCATTGAGCTGGAAGGCGGGAAGCTCGGCGGCGCGCCGGTGCAATTGCTGGTCGAAGACGACGCGTTGAAGCCGGGTCAGGCCAAGGAAATCGCCGAGCGCTTCATGAAGACCGAGAAGATCAAGCTGCTCACCGGGATCATCTTCTCCAATGTCGCCGGCGCCACTGTGCCCGACATTCTCGACAACGGCGGCATCTACGTCAGCCCCAACGCCGGTCCGTCGAACTTTGCGGGCAAGGAATGCCACAAGAATTACTTCGTCGTCTCATGGCAGAACGACACGCTGCACGAAAGCGCCGGGCAGAACGCCACGAACCTTGGTTACAAGAAAGCCATGGTGCTGGCCCCTAATTATCAGGCCGGCAAGGACGCAATCGCGGGCTTCAAGCGCTTCTTCAAGGGCGATGTGGTAGGCGAAATCTACACCCGCCTCGACCAGACCGATTTTGCCGCCGAAATGGCGCAAATCCGCGCTGCAAAGCCTGAAGTCGTGTTCCAGTTCCACCCCGGCGGCCTCGGCATCGCCTTCATGCGCCAATATGCGCAGGCTGGTCTTTTGACCGAAGTTCCGATGGTCGTGGCCGCGCCCTCGCTTGATGCCGTCATTCTGAAGGCGATTGGCGACGCGGCGCTTGGCGTCAATATCTCCAGCCATTGGAATAGCGATTTCGACAATGCTTCGAGCAAGAAGTTCGTGGCCGAGTTCCAGAAAAAATATAACCGCATGCCGACTTATTACGCGAGCCAGGGCTATGACACCGCGCTGGCCATCGCCGCCGCTTTGAAGGCGACGGGCGGCAAGGTGGAGGATACGAACGCGTTCAGCGCCGCCATGCGCAAGGCTGATTTCCAGTCCGTGCGCGGCGCGTTCAAGTTCGGCCCCAACCAGCACCCGATCAATGATTGGTATTCGCTGAAGGTCGAAAAGGGCGCCGACGGCCAGCTCGGCATCGTGACCAAGGGCAAAGTGCTTGAGGCGCACAGCGACTTTTATGCGAAGAGCTGCAAGATCTAGGGGCTAAAAGGATTGCTTCAATTAGACGAAGCATCCCACAAGATCGTCATGGCCGGGCTTGACCCGGCCATCCAAACGCACAGTTTCGCTTGTCTAGTCGCAGCTTGGATCGCCGGGTCAATCCCCGGATCAAGTCCGGGGACGGCCATGACGCGCGAGAGAGCGAAGCGAAGCGATAACCAAAGCAAAGCAAGCTTAAACAAAGCAGTTCACCAATGTCGCTTCTGATGGAGCAGGCGCTCAATGGCGTCCAGCTCGGGGTTACGCTCTTTCTGCTCGCTGCTGGCCTGACGCTGATTTTCGGCATCATGGGCGTGATCAATCTCGCCCATGGCTCGCTGTATATGATCGGCGCGTACGCGATGGCGGCGGTTGCGGCAAAGACCGGCTCGTTCCTGCTCGCCTTCCCGGCGGGGCTTCTGGCGGCGGGCATTGCTGGCGTTGCGATGGAATATCTCGTCGTGCGCAGGCTCTATGCGCGCGATCATCTCGATCAGGTGCTCGCCACCTTCGGGCTTATTTTGTTTTTCAACCAGCTCACGACGATCCTGTTTGGCCGCCAGCCATTGTTTGTAGAGATCCCCGATTTCCTCGAAGGCTCGGTGATGATCGGCGGCATTGTGCGCTATCCGGTTTATCGCCTCGCGATGATTGCGGTGGGGCTGGCCACGGCGATCGGCCTTTACGTTTTGATTGCGCGCACGCGGCTTGGCATGTTGATCCGCGCGGGCGCGACAAACCGCGAAATGGTGCGCGCGCTCGGCGTCGATATTCGCTTGCTTTACACGCTGCTGTTTGGCGTTGGCGCCATGCTGGCGGGGCTGGCTGGCGTCATGGCCGGGCCGATCCTGTCCGTGCAAGTTGGCATGGGCGAGCAGGTGCTGATTCTCACTTTTGTCGTCGTGGTTATTGGCGGCATCGGGTCTATACGCGGCGCCTTCATCGGCGCGCTGGCGGTGGGCATGGTGGACACGATGCTGCGCGCCTATTTGCCCGGCGTGTTGCGCCAGTTGATGGCGGGGCCGGACGCCGATGCGCTTGCTGCGGGCCTTTCCGCGATGGGCGTTTATATGCTGATGGCGATTGTGCTTCTCGTGAAGCCGCAAGGTCTGGCGCCCGCGCATGGATGATCCGTTGAAACGCGCCATTGCCCCGCGCAAAAACGTGCGCTCCGTTCTGCTGGTTGCGCTGGCTCTGGTGGTTCTCGCCGTGCTGCCGCAATTGGCGGACATGTTCGAGCAACCGGCGATGGTCTCACTCGCCACCCGCATCATTATTCTGGCGATAGCCGCCGCCAGCCTCAATCTGGCGCTGGGCTATTGCGGGCTCGTGAGCTTTGGCCATGCGGCGTGGTATGGCATCGGCGGATATGTCGTTGGCATCCTCTACAATCATTATGTGAGCGGCGATCCGCTGTTTGGTCTGCCGCTGGGCACGGATCAAATGCTGATTACGCTCCCCGTCGCCATTCTGGTGAGCGGGCTTTTTGCGGCGGTCTTCGGCGCTTTGTCGCTGCGCACCAGCGGCGTTCAATTCATCATGATTACGCTCGCCTTCGCGCAGATGATCTTTTTCTTCTTCGTCGCGCTGAAAGCCTATGGCGGGGACGACGGCCTGATCGTGCGTCGTCGCAATTCCCTGCCGCTGATCGACACGCGCGACGGCGCGACGTTCTACTGGATATGCCTCGTCATCGCGATTACCTGGTTTGCGCTGCTGCGCCGCATAGTCTCCTCGCGCTTTGGCGCCGTGCTTTCGGGCGTGCGCCAGAGCGAGCGGCGCATGGCGGCGATTGGAATCTCGACCTATCGCTACAAGCTCGTCGTCTTCGTCATTTCCGGCATGGGCGCCGGACTGGCTGGCGCGTTGATGGCCAATCACGCGCGCTTCGTCAGCCCGGACATGCTGCACTGGACGCAGTCCGGCGAGTTCATGATTATGGTGATCCTTGGCGGCGCGGGCACGCTGCTGGGGCCAGCCGCAGGCGCCGCTGTGCTGATCCTGCTGGAATCGCAGCTGGCGGCCTTCACCGAGCATTGGCAAGTTATCCTTGGGCCGCTGCTGGTGCTGATGATCCTGTTCACGCGCGGGGGCTTGTCCGGCTTGTGGAAATTGCTGCGCGGAGGCTTGAATGGTTGAGCCGCTTTTGCGCGTGCAGCGCCTGTTCAAACGCTTTGGCGGCGTCAGCGCGACCGACGATCTGTCGCTGGACGTCGTGCCGGGCGAAATCCACGCGCTCATCGGCCCCAATGGCGCCGGCAAGACCACGTTCATCGGCCAGCTCATGGGCGAGATCAGGCCGGATTCCGGCGCGATCCGTTTCGACGGCGCCGACATTGGCGCGCTGTCGACGCCAAAGCGCGTGCGGGCCGGTATTGCGCGCACGTTCCAGATCACGCAATTGCTGGCCGACCAAACCGCGCTCGATAACGTCGCGCTCGCCGTGCAGGCGGGGCAGGGGCATTCGTTCCGGTTCCTCAAATCCGCCGCCAGTGACGCGAGCCTGCGAGCGCCCGCGCGCGAATATCTCGATGCTGCAGGCCTTGGCGAGCGTGCGGACGTGCTTGTGTCGCAGCTGTCACACGGCGAGCACAAGCAGCTGGAACTGGCGGTCGCGCTCGCCACCAAGCCGCGCCTCTTGCTGCTCGACGAGCCGATGGCGGGCCTTGGCGCTTCCGAAAGCCGCGCCATGGTGGCGGCGCTCAAGCGCATGAAAGGCGGCGTCTCGATCCTGCTTGTCGAGCACGATATGGACGCGGTGTTTGCGCTGGCGGATCGCATTTCAGTGCTGGTGTACGGGCGCATCATCGCGTCCGGCGCGCCCGCCGATATTCAGGCCGATGCGCAGGTGCGCGCCGCCTATCTGGGCGAGGGGGAATCCTGATGCTCAGGGTCGAGGGATTGCAGGCCGCTTATGGGGCCAGCCGCGTCTTGTTCGACGTGTCGCTGCATGTGGGGCCGGGCGAATTCGTCACGCTCATGGGCCGCAACGGCATGGGCAAGACGACGACGATCAAGACCATTATGGGCCTGCTGCCCGCCACCAGCGGCGCCGTGCATTTTGAAGGCGCCGACGTGACGGGCCAGGCGCCTGAAGTGGTTGCGCGGCTTGGCGTAGGGCTCGTGCCGGAGGGGCGGCAGATTTTCCCCACCCTCACCGTGCGGGAAAACCTGATCGCCACGGCGGCGGATCGTTTCAAGCGCGCCAATCCTTGGACTTTAGAGCGCGTCGTTGCGCTGTTCCCGCGCCTTGGCGAGCGCCACGGGCAATGGGCGCGCACGCTGTCTGGCGGCGAACAGCAGATGCTGGCGATTGGCCGGGCGCTGATGACGAACCCCAAACTGCTGATTCTGGATGAAGCCACCGAAGGCCTTGCGCCGGTCATCCGCGCGGAAATCTGGACCTGCCTTGAAGCGCTGAAGCACGAGGGGCAGTCGATCCTGGTGGTCGATAAAAACGTCGGCGTGCTGCGGCGCCTTGCGGACCGGCATTTCGTGATCGAGCGTGGTCGCACGGTCTGGAGCGGCGACGGGCAAGCGCTGGATCGGGATCGGGAGAAGGTGAATGGCTGGGTTGGCCTCTGACATCGAGGTGGAGGGCCGCGCGCAGGGCGCCGGCGTGCCCGCATTCTCAGCCGCGCTCTCTCGCGCAATGGCGGCGCTGGCCGCGCAAGGGGCGGCGCCTGCTCATCTCACGGGTTTTGTCTGGAGCGGGCCTGATCCTGCCGCGCTGCATCCCGCCCGGCGCGAGGTGGACCGGGCGTGGCGCGAAGTCTGCGCGGGGTTTCGGGCGCCTGTAAAGGTGGCGTTTTCCAGCGGTCACGAGGTGATTGTGCGCGCCATCGCCAGCGTGCCGGAGGCCGCGCCTTCAAGCGATCCAGTCTTTCGCGGCTATGGCGCCGCCGAGCTTGCGCGGCAGATGAGCCCGCGCGGACAAGTGCCGGACATGGGCGCATTGTTTGCGCAATGGACGCGCGACGGCGATGCGGCGCGCGCCCAGCATCGTGCGCTCGATATCGCCTATGGCGCGCATCGCGACGAGATTTTCGATCTGTATCGCCCTGAAGGTTTGGCGCGCCCTCCCGTGTGGGTCTTCATCCACGGCGGTTATTGGCAGGCCTCAACCAAGGATCAGCACGCGCAATTCTGCTCCGGCATGCTGGATGCAGGTTTTGCCGTGGCCAATATAGATTACCCGCTGGCGCCGGAGACGCCCTTGCGCGAGATCGTGGCCCATGTGCGCGCCGCGCTGCATTTCATCGTGCGCGAGGCGGATGCTCTGGGTGTGGACGCATCGCGGCTGCACGTCGCCGGACATTCGGCGGGCGGGCATCTGGCCGCGTATCTGGCTGCCGACCCAAAGGCGCCGCCGCTGGCCTCCGCCCATATTTTATCGGGCGTGGTCGATCTGGAATCGCTGTTCCACATCCCCATGGGCCGCGTGCTTGGATTGCGCAGCATCGAGGAGGCGCGCGCCCTGTCGCCGATCCACATGCGCCTGCGTGCGGGAACGCGGATTGCGGTTGCAGTCGGCGGGGCCGAAAGCGACGAGTTCAGGCGCCAGTCCATCGAGATCGCGCAGGCCTGGGGCGCGCCGCCGCCGCTGGTTGTTGCGGGCGCCAATCATTTTAGTTTGCTGGATGGTTTGGTTGACGGGGACTTGCTGGCGCAGGCACGTGAGGTTTGTTCGGGGTAGTGCAAGACCCCTCATCCGTCCCGCTTCGCATGAGACGCTCGTACGCCTGCCCTTCCTTCTCCCCTTGCGGGAGAAGGTGTCGTTTGCGTCAGCAAACGACGGATGAGGGGTATTCTTCAAGCGCTGTAAGAACCCCTCATCCGACGCGCGTCGCGCGCCACCTTCTCCCGCAAGGGGAGAAGGAAAGGCGCACCTTCCTTCCTTTACCACCTATTCGCTCAACACCTGCACGCGCTCGCCCATGCCGCCGGACAGGCGAACGAGCTTTGGCGCCAGTTCGGTGAAGATGGTGCGGCAGATGTCGGTCACCATGTGAATGCTGGTGTCCTCGCGCTCGCGCATCCAGATCGCGTTGATGCTGCGGATTGGCGTCACGTCGGGAAACGGGACGATCTGCAGATCGGCTTCGCTGATCCCGGCGCACAGCATGCACATCGGCGTCGTCGCGGCCCAGCCGGCGCCGCTGGAGACGATGTCGAACAGGGCGACGGAGGAATCGAATTCCAGATGTCCGCGCGGCTCGATGCCAAAGCGTTTGAACTGGTGGCTGACGATGCGCGCCAGCCGTCGCCGCGAACCGTAACTTATGAATTCCAGTTCGCGCGCCAGCAGCGCGATGTCTTCCCAATCGCGCGGGCGGGGCCGGTCCTTGGGCAGCACCATCACGATGGGTTCCGCCAGCAGAGGCTCGCAGCAGAATATATCGTCTTCGTCCACCTGCTCGCTGGTGAGGACGAGATCGAGTTCTCCGGCGCGCAATTCCGGCAGCAGCGGGTGCGTCGTGCCGCTGGTCACTGACAATGCGCCGACGCTGCGCGACAGACGCCGAACGAGTTGCGGCAGCAGCGCACTGGCTGCGGATTCGATCACGCCAAGCCGCAATTGCGGAATGTCGCAAAGCTGATAGCGCGAGATGCCGGTGCGGATGTCGTCAAGCTCGCCCATTAAAGCGCGCCCGCGTCTGCGCAGATATTCGCCGCCGGGCGTCAGGCGCGGCGGGCGCACAGTGCGGTCCATCAGGATGATGCCGATTTCGCGTTCAAGTTTTTGCAGGTGTTGCGACACGCCCGCCTGCGTCAGGCCAAGGGTATTAGCCGCCGCCGTCAGGCCGCCATTCTCGCAAATGGCCAGGAAGATCTCGATACCGCGAACGTCCATTGTCATGGTGCATCGCCCCGGCGGAAACGCTCCGTCGGGGCGATCAAAGCAATCGCCATGCCGCTATTTCGATGTTGCGACAAGCTTCAAGGCTGGCGCCGTCGCTGCGCCCTTGGGCAGATTGGGAAACAGGTCGTAGCCAAGCGTCTGCACATAGGCGATGACTTCGGCTGTGGGCACGACGTCCGCATATTTTGCATGCATGTCGCACAGATTAATGGCGTGACTGGCTTGCGAACGGTCAAAGCAGCCTTCTTCTGCAACAGCGACGCGGAAGTTGAGGCTGAAGGCGTCGAGCACGGTTGCGCGCACGCAGCCCGATGTCGTGGTGCCAGTGACGATGACGCTATCGGCGCCCAGCAATTGCAGATAGGCGGCCAGATTTGTGCCGAAGAAGCCGGAGGGCTTTTGCTTCAGGCACAAGAGGTCTTGCGGCTGCGGCGCAATTTCAGCCACGATCTCGTTGGCGTCGCGCGTCTGGTTTGGCTTTGGCGTGCTTTCCCCGGTGCGCGTATTCTTCCACGCCCATGAGCCGATGTCCCAACCGTCTTCGCGCGTGACGCCGGTTGTGTAGATGACGGGGAGCTTGCGCTCGCGAAACGCATCGCCGAGAGATTTGATCGCCGCGATCGCGTCCCAGCTTTCCGCGCCGCAGGAATTGCTCCAGCGCTTGATCGAGTCGAGGATCGGTTCTGGCTTCTCGCCGCAAAAGCCATAGCTGACGTCGATGATGAGCAGGGCAGGGCGCTTGCCAAAGCCGCCCTTCGCGCCAAAGCCCGAGGTTTTGAACACCTGTTTGTCGCGCTCGGTGAGATATTGATCCCAGATGCGCGCGCCGCCTGTCGAATTGTCCATATCGTCCTCCTCAAAAATTGACGGCTTTGGGCTGTTCCGCGACCGGCGCGCCTTTGGGCAGGTCGAACAGGCCCAGCGGCAGGGTGTCGAAGAACGACAGCACTTCGGCGGTTTTCACCACGTCGGCATATTTGGCGTTCATGTCGCAAAGGTTGATGGCGTGGCTGGCTTGCGAGCGGTCGAAACAGCCTTCTTCGGCCAGCGCAACGCGGAAGTTCATGCTGAAAGCGTCAAGACACGTCGCGCGCACGCACCCCGATGTGGTGGTGCCGGTGAGAATCACGCTGTCGCAGCCCAGCAATTGCAGATAGCTCGCCATATTGGTGCCGAAAAAGCCCGACGGCTTTTGCTTGTAGATCACGATATCGGTTGGGCCGGGCGCGATCTCGTCAACGATGCGATTGCCGTCGACATTGCTCACCGCGACCGTTGGCCGCTCCTGCCCGCGCGCGTTCTTCCAGCTCCACGAGCCCGAATCCCAATTGTCGTCGCGGCGAATTCCGGTGGTGTAGATGATCGGCAATTCCTTCTCATGCGCCTTGTCGATGAGCGACTTGATCGCCGCGACCGCCGGCCAGCTCTCCTCGCCGCACGAATTGCGCCATTTCTTGATGGATTCGAGGATCGGCTCGGGCTTGTCGCCGCA
>CAMCMI010000020.1 GCA_945875875.1 Rhizobium sp. Q54 | reverse complement strand
CGCTCGTTCCGCAAGCTGGCCGACAATATCGACGCGCGCACGAAGGAAATCTCCGCCGGCGTGACCAAGTTCACCGGTTCTGGCCTGCGCCAATACGAAGCTTTGGCCTCGGACGCCCGCCGCACGCTCGACGACATGAACAGAACGCTGCGCTCGCTGGAGAAGAACCCGCAGCAATTGCTCTTTGGCAAGAAACCGCCGATCCCCGAATATGGCGGGCGGTAGCGGAACCCCTCGATTCTTCCTTCTCCCCTTGCGGGAGAAGGTGGCGCGCAACGCGCGACGGATGAGGGGTCTGCTCAACCTCAATCCCAGGCTTGCAGGCCGCAACCTGACAAGTTAACGCTGATCAAGAGTACGTGGTTTGGAGTAGCTCATTGAACGACAGGCGTTGTGCGGCGAACCATCCAGCGACCTGCGCGCGCGCCATGGCGCTTGCCGCATGCGTGCTGCTGGCAGGCTGCGCAGGCGTTCCGCTTGCAACGTTCGATCTGTCGGCTCCGCGTAGCGAGCTCTCGCCGAAAAAGGTTTCCGCCAGCATTGTCGTGAGTGCGCCTGAAGCTTTGGCGCCGCTCGATTCGGATCGCATCATGGTGCGATCCCCGGTTTCTGGCGTGAGCCTGCTCAAGGGCGCGCAATGGAGCGACCGTCTGCCGCAATTGTTCCAGTCGCGCCTGATCCAGACGTTTGAGAACGGGTCTTCCATCCGCGCAGTGGCCCGGCCCGGCGACCGGATCAGCGCCGATTACAATCTTGTGTCTGAGATCCGCCGCTTCGAGATCGATGCCGGGGCAGGGCAGGCGGTGGTTGAGGTCAGCGTGAAAATGGTCCGCGAGAGCGGCGGATCTATCGCCGCCGGGCGGGTTTTCGAGGCGCGTTCTCCCGCCTCCGCCGATGCAGGGGGGGAGTCGATAGCCGCTCTCGATCTGGCGCTTGGCCGCGTGCTGCGCGATATCGCCGGCTGGGCCGCCACAATTCGCTAGGCGCCAAGCGCAAAACAAAAACGGCGGGCCCATGAGCCCGCCGTTTTGATTCGCGGTTTCGCCAGCGCTCAGGCCGCCTCGAACCTGTCCGCAGCATGGGCGAGCAGGGTGTAGACCTTGCCCGATTCCGAGGTGAGATAAGAGCGAACCTTTGAGCCGTCGCGGTCCTCGCGGCCCACGTCCTGCAAGGTACGTTCAAACTCTTCGGCGTAGCGATCCACGGCGTTATGGAAATCAGCATCGGCGCGATAACGACGGCGCACGTCTTCGAACGCCTGCTGTCCGGCAGGCGTGTAGATCCGGCGCGAGAACACGTTCTGGTCGCCGCGATAATAACGGTCCCAGAGGCCGACTGCTGAATCGTTCGATAGCAGACGGTCGATGTCGCGCGCATAATTGGCGATCACATCGGCGGGATGCGATTGGCGGCTCGACGGCGCCGGAGCAACGATTGGGGCGGCGCGCTGCGGCGCAGGCTCATCAGCCGAGGCGCGGGCGAGCAGGTCCGACAACCATCCGCCGCGCTCATCGGTCGGCTTGCCTGATTTCGTCGGCGGCCTGCTGTCGCGCGGCGGCTGGGGCGCCGGGGTTGCGACCGGGCGGCGGGGCTCGACGCGGGGTTCCAGAGCGCGCGCGGCGGGGGGCTGCGGAATCTGCCGCGCCGGTTGTTCCGCGCGAACTGGATCAACTCGAACTTGCTCAACTCGAACTTGCTCGGCGCGCACGGGCTCCTGCATGCGGCGCGCAGGCTCAGCCGGGCGGCGCGGCGGGGCCGACACGTCATAGGCCTGGCCGGAGCGGGCGACGATCTCGGTCAGCTCGTTGAGCGCCTTCACCTGATCGGCGACGACGCGGCGCATGGCGGCGGTCTGTTCGGCGGCCTCGCGGGGCAGCTCCATCGAGCCCTTGCGCAATTCCTCGCGCGTGAACTCTAGCTCGCGACGCACCTCGTCGCTCATCTGGCGCATCTGGCCGACGGCGTCGCCAAACTGGTGCAGCACCGGGGTGAACACCTGCGCCATTTCGGCGCTGGCCTGCGCATAGGTCTCCTGCAACACAAGGGCGGTGCGCTCGCGCTCGACTTCGGCTGCGGAGCGCACTTCGTCGTATTGCTGCCCGATCACGCCCGCCACGTTGCGGGTCTCGGTGGCCAGGAACAGGCCGATGTCGCGCGAGCGCTTTTCGGCGTTGGTGAAGGAATCCTCCACCATGCTCGTGAAAGCACGCATGATCGAGTCGAACGTTTCTGTGCGCGTATGCACGTCGCTGATGAGATCCTCCAGCGACTTCTGGCGCGTCTCCATCGTCGCGTCGAGCTGCAATTGCGTGTGCGCCAGATTGGTGGCGGTGTCTGCAAGATCGCCGCTCTGGCGCTCCAGGACCACCGACAGCGCGCCGGCGTTGGCGATGGCGTTGTTCGTGGTCTGGCCGATGGTGGAGACCTGCTCGGAAATCGCCTCCAGCGCGTCGCGGAATTCGCTGACGCGATAGCTGAGCGATTGCTCGACGGCGCCCAGATTGCCGCCCGCCTGGTCGATGATGGCTTGCAGCGTATCGTTGGTGCGGGTGAGGTTGTCGAGCACCGCCACCATTTCGCTGCGCATCCGGTCGTTGACGCCCATCAGCGATTGCACCGAACCCGACGCGCTGGCCTCGATAGCCGTGCGCAGGGTTTCCGCCGATGCCTCAATGGCGGCGGTGAGCGCTTGCTCGCGCGCCGTGATGTCGGCCACCACCGCCTCGCCGCCTGCGCCCATCGTGTTGACGATGCGGTCCACGGCGAGCGAGACGCCATGGGAAATCTCGCCGCCGCGCGTGGTGAGAAGCTCGACGAGCGCCGGTCCCTGCTGGTCGATGATGGTGCGCAATTCTGCGGTGCGCTGACCCAGATTGTCGCTCAACTCACGGCCGCGGGTTGAAATCGTCGCATCGATCTCTGCGGCGCGGGCGTTCATTATTTCCTCGAAGGCGCGCGAATCGAGCGCCGTCTCAACTGCGCGCGCGCCCTTGAGCAGGGATTGCAGCAATTCGCGATTGCGATCGCCCAGCGCTTCGTTGATCTCGTCGATGCGTGCGGCCATGGCCTTCTCGACCAGTTCGGGATCGAGCGCGTCCTGAACTCTGGCGACGGCGCCGGTGAGCGTCTGCACCATGTCTTTGGCGCGATTTTCGAGCGTGGAATCGAGCTGCGCGATCTTGTCGGTGAGCGCAGCGCCGATGGCTTCGGCGTCAAGCGCCGCGTCCACGGCCTTGGCGCCCATGAGCAGGTTGTCCAGCAATTCCTGGCTGCGGGCGCTGAAGGCGTCGTTGATATCGCGGACGCGGGCGATCAGCGTCGCCTCGATCATTGTGGGATCAAGCACGTTCTTGACCTGATCGGCGCTCTCGTTGAGCACGCGGGCCGATTCCAGCGCCTGGCGGGCGAGGGATTCGGTCATCGCCTGCATGCGGGCGTCAAGGCCGGTGTCGATCCGGCCGACAAGGCTCATCATGGATTGCGTCAACGCCTCGACGCGCAGATTGGCGGTGTCGTCGAAGGCGCGGGCGCCTTGCGAAACGGTGTCGCCCATCTCTGCGATGCGGGCGCTGGCGGAAGCGTTGAACGCCGCCGCGTTTTCCGCAAGCAGGTCCGACATCTCGCGCGAGCGGGCGTCAACGGCGCCGGAAAATACCGCGATGTAATTGTCGATGGTCTCCTCAAGCCGCGTGGCGCGCGCTTCTGCGGAGGCCGAAAACGCCTCGACCTGACGCTCGAACGATTGCGACAGATCGCGCGTGCGGTTGGCGGCGGTCTCGTCGAAATTGCGGGCAGAGGTCTCCAGCGTCGAGGCGGCTTCCGTGGCCCGGTCGGCGAGGCGGTCTGTAAACGCCTGCGCATTGGTGGTGAAGGCGGCCTCCACGGCGGCGAGCTTGTCGTTGACAGTGCCGGTGAAGGCGTTGGCGTGGGCGGCAATCTGCGAGGTGAGTTCGTTGCCATGAGTGAGCACCGAGCTTTCGAACTCGTTCAGGCGCTCCAGCAGGCTTTCGTTGATGCGGTCGCCGTGCATGCCGATGGCGGAAATCGCTTCGGTCGCCGTTGTGGTGAAGCGCGAATGCAGATTGGCGGTGTGCGTCTCGATCTGGGTTTGCACAACGCCCTGATGCAGCGCGAGGCGGGAGGCCAGATCGTCGCCTGCTGCCTGAAACAGCTCTTGCGCCTGCTGGGTGCTTTCGCTCAGCACGGAGCCGATGCGTTCGGTCGTCGTGGTCAGCGTTTGCGCCAGCGCCGCGCCGTCAACCGAGACGGCTTTGGTCAGGCGCTCGGCGGTCTCGCTGATCTGCGAGGCGATGGCGCCGCCGCGATTGCAGACCGCGTCCTCGATACGCTCGCCCGCTGAATTGATCCGGCTGGCGATGATCTCGGCGCCGCCCTGGATGGTTCCGTCAATGCGCTCGATCACGCTTTCAAGTCGCTGCGACAGCTCTCGCGAACCGCCGTTCAGCGTATCCTCGATGCGTATGGAGGCGTCCTCAAGATTGCGGGACAGGGCTTGCGAGCCGCCGTTGATGGAGACGTCAATGCGCGCGATGGCGCTTTCCAGGCTCTCCGAGAGCGCTTGCGAGCCGCCGTTAATCGAGCCATCGATGCGCGCGACGGCGGATTCGAGGCGCTCCGCAATGGTTTGCGAGCCATGATCGACTGTGGCCGCGATCCGCGCGTCGGCATCGCCAATGCGGGTCGTGATCGTCTCGACGCTCTCGGTCAGGGCGTCGCCGACGCGCTGCACGGAATCGTTCAGACGGGCCGCTGCCTGATGGCTGCCATCGTCCACGCTGGCCAGAATCTGCTCGCTTGTTGCGCGCAGGCGACCGTCCATTTCCTCTACGCGCTCAAGCAGAGTGGCGCTGAGACGGGCGCTGACGTCGGACCCGGTTTCGGCGAAGCGCTCCGTCATTTTGGCGCCATTGGCCTCAATGCGCTCCACCATGTCGCTGCCGCTGCGGGTGAGCAGGAGGCTGATCTCTTCCGCCTTGGCGCCCAGCGACGACGTGACGCGCGAGCCGGCGTCGCCGACGATTTCCGACAATCGCGAAGAGGCGCTGTCGAGATCGGCGGAAAGCTTTTCCTGTGAGCCGACGATGGTGTTGCGCAAATGCTCGGCGTTGCCGACGATGGCTTCACGCTCGGAGGCCAGCTCGTCGATCAGCGAGCGAATGCGTCGCTCATTGTCGGAATAGGAGCGCTCAAGGCTCGCCACTTCCGCCCGCATCACGGTTTCCAGTTCGCTGGCGCGCGCCAATGCGCGTTCGATGCCGTCGCCCATCGAGGCGACTTCGCGACGAATGGCCTGCGACAGCGTTACGATTTGCTCGGCGGCCAAGGATTCCGGCTCAGCCAGACGAATGGCGACCTGCGACATGGATTGCGCGGTCAGGCGCATTTCCTGCGCACGCCGCACGACGGTCGCAGTGGAATAAAAGAATGCGACCGGGCCAAGCGCCGCCAACGAAAACAGCGCAATCTGCGCCTGCGTCATCGACGCGGCGTCGCCGGTCCACAGATAGAAACCGGAAAGCGAGAGCCAGACGGCGGACGCCAGCGAGGCGATCAACGTCGGCTTGCTGCTCGGGCGCGTTTGCAGCGCCAGCAAGATTTGACCAACGGAGGGACGGTCGTCGTTGGCTGCGGGACGGGCGTTGGCGATGGCCGCTTCAATGCGCTTTTCGGCGCGGCTATCCACAAGTTTCGTATCAAGATCGCCACCAGACCTGGTTTCGGGCTTTGCTTGCGCTTTGGCTTCCGGTTCGGAAAGCGTCTTGGGCGGAGATGTTTCTTTGGCAGTCTCCTTAAGGGGTTCCTTGAGACTTTGCTTGAGGCTCTCCTGGAGGCTTTCCTTGAGTTTCTCCGCGGCGGGATCTCTTGGGCTCTCCCCGGCTTGCAAGCTGGCGGCGCTGGTCCGCGCATTGGCGTCGCGCACGCTCTTCTGCTTTTCCTGCGATGTGGCGTCGACGAGGTTCAACGCCTCTTCGATCGCCGAAAGCGCTACGGACGCAGCATCTTGAGCCTTGGACGGATTGGCCATTTTCGCCTCTTGCCTTAAAAACTTGCGCCTGTGCGCCAGCGTTGGCTGCGCGCACAACCCCCCTGACGGACCATGAAGGACCGCTCGAGCAGAATTAACCAATCATCAATCTACTCTGACGGTCGAGCGATTGAAACCGTTTCGGACACGTCATCAATAAACGTCGTTAACGGGCGCTTCACCATGTTCATGGAAGGTGAAGCCTTATTGCGTCGGGAAAGCCAAGTCGCGCGTTCCCGCTCCGGAGCTTTCATGACCAGCCCTTCTTTGAAACAAGCCCCCTCGCCTGCAGCCTCACACATGACATCATCGCACGCTCGCCCCATCGACCTCGTGCATTTGTCGCGGCAATCGCTGGGCGACCGAAATCTTGAACAAGAATTACTGCAATTGTTTGATCGGCAATCTGCGCTGATCTTGCTGCGTCTCGACGAGCGCCACGCGTTGGGCGAGCGGCGTTGGCTGCGCGATCTTTGTCACACGCTGGATGGCTCCGCCCGCGCGGTGGGGGCGGTTCACGTCTCGGCGGCTGCGGGCGATTACGGGCAGGCGCTGCTTGGCGCGGCCTCCGACGGCGAGCTGGAGATCCTGCGCGCCGCGCTTGCGACAAAGGTGCAGGAAGCGCGCGCCCACATCGCAAATTTGCTGCGCGAGGATTGAGGCGCCAGCGGCGAGGGCTTGTGCGAACACGCTTCTCGCGTTGCGCTCTCGCCAAATCGAGCGCAATTGGATAGGAAGACGCCGCCGGTTAGTCGGCTGCCCTTTTCCCGTTCGGACGCGAGACACCCCATGGTCAAGATCACGTTTATCGACGCCGCAGGCCAATCCAGAATTGTGGAGGCCGAGGAAGGCTCTACCGTGATGGAGGCGGCGATCCGCAACGACGTATCCGGCATTGAAGCCGAATGCGGCGGCGCCTGCGCCTGCGCCACCTGCCACGTTTACGTGGACGATTCCTGGCTTGAGAAACTGCCCAAGGCCGAGTCGATGGAAGAAGACATGCTCGACTTCGCCTATGACGTGCGCCCCGCCTCGCGCCTGTCCTGCCAGATCCGCGTCACCGCTGAAATTGACGGACTGGTGCTGCACACGCCCGAGCAACAGGGTTAGGTAAAATTAAACCGTTTTTTTTGTGAAATAAAACGGTTTCCATTTTTATTGCGTTGAATTAAGCAGGTTGCAACAACCGGCTTATTCGAGGATGCAGACGATATGACCGAGATCATCAAGACGGACGCACTCATTGTCGGCGCCGGCCCGGTGGGCCTGTTCGCCGTGTTTGAACTCGGTCTTCTCGACATAAAAGCGCACGTCCTCGACATCCTGCCCAAGATCGGCGGCCAGTGCTCGGAGCTTTATCCCGAGAAGCCGATTTACGACATTCCCGGCTTCCCCACGATCACGGGGCAGGGGCTCGTTGACAATCTGATGAAGCAGATCGAGCCGTTCCACCCGACGTTCCATTTCAATGAGCAGGTTGAACAGCTGGAGAGCATCGGCACGCCAGCCGCGCCGCTGTTTCGCGTGCGCACCAATGGCGACCTGACGTTCGAGGCCAAGACCGTGATTATCGCCGCTGGCGGCGGCTCGTTCCAGCCCAAGAAGCCCCCCGTGCCGGGCATCGAGGCTTATGAGAACATTTCCGTGTTCTACGCCGTGCGCAAGATGGAGAGCTTTCGCGGAAAGCGCGTGTTGATTGTGGGCGGGGGCGATTCCGCGCTCGACTGGTCGCTGAATTTGGCGCCCATCGCCGAACGCGTCATCCTGATGCATCGCCGCGACGAGTTCCGCGCCGCGCCCCATTCCGTCAACGCGATGCGCGAGCTGGTGGCGGCGGGCAAGATGGATCTGACGCTGGGCCAGATGACCGGCCTCAAGGGTGAGGGCGGGGAATTGTCCGCCGTGACCGTGAAGGCCAACGACGGCTCGATCTACGACTTTGAATGCAATCGCATGATGCCGTTCTTCGGCCTGACGATGAAGCTCGGCCCCATCGCTGACTGGGGCCTGAACCTGCATGAAAACCTCGTGCCGGTGGACACCGAGAAGTTTGAAACAAACGTGCCCGGCGTTTTCGCCATCGGCGACATCAACACCTATCCCGGCAAGCTGAAGCTGATCCTGTCCGGCTTCCACGAGGCCGCTTTGGCCGCGCAGAAGGCCAACCGCTACGTCTTCCCCGACAAGAAGGTGGTGTTCCAGTACACGACCTCGTCGTCGAGCCTGCAGAAAAAGCTCGGCGTGGGGTGAGGGGGCTTTGAAAGGGCGCCGCTATGGACCGCGGGCTTCCAGCCCGCATGGGGCGCCGTCACCGCCTGGGGTTCTAAAGAATGCGGGCTGGAAGCCCGCGGTCCAAAGAGCGCCGCGCATAACCCGCGCCAATCAGCTATAAAGCGGCATGATCGCATTCGCTCCCTGGACCGACCGCGCTGGCCGCACATCATGGCTGAAGCTTGTCGTCTTTGTCGCCTGTTGCGCGCCAGCGTTCTGGATTGCCTGGCAATGGTACGATGGGTTGCTCTCTCCCAAGCCTGTCACCGACGTGTTGCGACAAACGGGTGATTGGGCGCTGCGCTTTCTGGTGGCGGCCCTTGCGGTCTCGCCGCTGCGTCACGCGACCCGCTGGAACCGCATCTACATTACACGCAGAATGCTTGGGCTGACCGCGCTGTTCTACACGCTGGGCCATCTTGGCTTCTGGTTCGCCCACGAGAATTTCGTCTGGTGGACGATCCTGATGGAATCATTCCTGCGGGTTTATCTGCTGATCGGCTATGTCGCGACCTTCATCATGATCGCGCTCGGCATCACGTCCAATGAGGCCGCCATTAGAAGGCTTGGCTCACAAGGCTGGAACAATTTGCACTGGTGGATCTATCCGGCGGCGCTGGCCAGCCTCATTCATTATTTCATGCTGGTGCGGCTCGACGCGACGCAGGCCGCGCTGATGGCGGGATTCTGCGCGCTGTTTGCAGGCTTTCGGGTTTTGCGCAAACGCAAGGCCGATTTCGGCGTCTTGTCGCTGGTTGCGCTGGCCGTCTTTGCAGGATTGGCCACGGCGCTGATCGAGGCTGGCTATTACGCTTTTGCAACCGGCGTTGACGCCCGCCGCCTGCTTGAGGCGCACCTTGATTTTTCCTACGCGATCCGCCCCGCCTGGCATGTGCTGGCGGCGGGGCTGGCGATGGCGCTGGCGCGTGGGGTGCGGGACGTCTGGAAGACGCCGGGGAAGCGGGTTTCAAGATAGCCTTCGCCCTCTGTGCGCTTCATCCCGGGATCGCCGGGACCCACGATAGGCTGTGAGCTGGCGGCCCTGCCGTAGATCGCCGCCTTCGCGACCATGACGCACTTGAGGCGTTGAGGATAAAACCGCAGCTAACCCTCCGCCCCTTCCTTCTTCGAGCCGAATAAAAATGGCGCGACGTCGCCAATCCCCGGCGGCTTGTCGGCGGCAAACGGCGCGGGGCGGCACACCGCCATCGCCGAAAGCCCTACGCGCGCAGTGAGCAATCCATTCAGCACGCCCTCGCCAAGCCTTGCCGACAGGCGGGCTGCGATGCCGTGGCCGAGCAATTGCTGCACAAGCGAATCCCCAATCGCCATGCCGCCGGTGATCGCCAGATGCGCGCCGACGGAGCGAACGATGCGCAAGAAACCAAGCGCGCCCGGCCTGCCGCCATAAATCTCTGCAATGCGCCGCACCAGACGCGCAGCCTGCGCCGCCACAAACAACAGATCGACAATAGCGCGCGGGCTGATCGCGGTGACGACCGACACGCGCTTGGCGGCGTCGGCGATTTCTTTAGCCACCAAAGCGTCCAGCGGATGCAGCAGCGTGCGCTCGGCGATGTCGATGAGGTCGCGCCCGTCGATGATCTCAGCCGTCAGCGAAAGCACATGAGCGCGCGCGCCCGCCGTTTCCGCGCGGCCTTCATACAGACCTGCAAGTTCGCGCATCAAAGAGCGCGCAGCCTCGCGATCATCAGCCTCGCGCGCTCGCGCAATGCTTCCATGTAAAGTCGCAATCCGCCTCTGCCGCAGCACGCCGCGCACTTCGCGCGCCAGCATCACGAGCAAAGCCAGCGCGGCGACGACAAGCAGCGCCAGCCCAAGCCAGCCCAATGCGGGCGTGCGCGCAAACAGGCCCTCCACCAATTGCGTGAACCATGCGCCAAGCGCCAGCAGCGCAAGGCCAAACGCCGCCGACCAGAACAGGCCGGACGCGCTGAGCAGCGTGCGCGCCGCAATGCCCCTGCGCTGCGCCTGTTGCACAATCGCGTCGCCGTGCGGCTCGGCGCGCTCGGCCTCAAGGGCATAAGCGTCCGGCTGATCCTCGATCACGGCGCCGCCGTCATCAAGCCGGAAAGCGCGCGGACGGGCGGGGCGTGCGGCGGTCATTTTAATCTTTCCGTGCGTCTGTTCTTTCCGGCGGGTCCAGTTCGTCGCCAGCGATCGGCGGCACGCCGCGACCTGCCCGCGAAAGAATATCCATGGCGGCCACGAGATTCGCGCGGCCCGCACGTTCTTCAAAATAGGCGCGCGTGCGCAGCGCCGCTACTTTTTCCGCAACCGCCACATTGATGAGCTGGTTCAGCGCCACGCCCTCTGCTTCGGCTGCGCGCCGGGCTTCCTCAAGCAGCGAGGGTTGCAAGCGCAAGGCGAAATTACTTTTTCTCATGGGTTCGTGCTCCCGTTTGCGCTCCGGTAGGCGTGTAATACTTCGCGGGGCGTGATCGCTCGAATTCCAAATTGCTCAATTCCAACAAAGTCACGCAGGTTGAAGGTGACGACAGCGTCTGCCCGTCCGTTGACCGCCGCCTCAAGAACCATGTCATCGTCAGGATTGCGCAGGAAAGGGCGCCATTGGAAATTGATTTCCGTAGGCTCTGCTAAAGAGGCGACAGCGTCCAGCAACACACCCACTTCAGCCGAGGTAACGCCAGCGGCCTCCAGGTGGACGCTGCGAGTCAAAACCGCCTCGTACTCAATGAACAGTGAAACTGTGGCGATAATGTTCAACTGTTTTTCAAAGCACAGCAACAGAAGAGCGCGGGAGGCTCCAGCATCGCTTCTCAGCGCCGCGACCATCACCGAAGTGTCCAGAACGAGCCTCATGACGCAATATCAGATATTGCATGCAATATTGCAATAGCTCACGCCAACCGGTCTCCAATCAAGAACTCAAGCGCGCGGTCGAGCCTGATATGGGGCAGGGCGGCGCCTTGCGCTACGTTTGGCGGGCGGAAGCGCACGAAGCGCCAATCGCCTTCGCTTTCCGGCATCGCCAGCCCGTCGCCCCGGAATGCGCGCCTTGGGTCTTCCGGCAGCTCGCCGGGGAAGATCGCGGCCTCCGCCTTGCCGTCGAACAGCTCGCCGTTCACCGTCTCGCCAGCCAGCGGCACGCCGACGATGGCGTCCAGCGCCTGTCCTGCGTGCTTCACCTGCGCCTCCCGCGTCGCGCGCACGGCGGCCAGCGCAATCACGTCCACCTGCGCCCCAACTTCCTGCGCACGGGCGATGGCGCGCTCCACCATCAGCCGCAGGATCGCCTCCAGCCGATCATGGCTGCGATGATGCAGATGATCGGCCTTGGTGGCGGCGAACAAAATGCGGTCGATGCGCGGGCGGAAAATCGTCGACAACAACGACGAGCGCCCGGTGCGAAATGCGCTGAGCACATCAGTCATCGCCGTTTCAAGATCGCGCACCGCCGCAGGGCCGGAATTGAGCGCAGACAACGCGTCAATCAGCACGATCTGGCGATCCAGCCGCGAGAAATGATCGCGGAAAAACGGGCGCACCACATGCGTTTTATAAGCCTCAAAGCGGCGCGCCATCATCGCGGCCAGCGAGCCGGGCGCAATGACCTGCCCCGGCGTAAGCGGCAGCGGCGCAAAGGTGAGCGCGGGCGAGCCCTCCATGTCGCCGGGCATCAGGAAACGCCCGGGCGGCAGGGTTGAAAGCGCATAGATGTCTTGCCGGCAGGCGCGCAGATAGTGCGTGAAAAGTTCAGCGGCCTTGCGCGCATGGTCCTCATTTGCGGGCGCCTGCGTATCAAGGCTGGCGAGAAACCCCCGCCATGGCGCGGCCAGCAGCGCGCGGCCAGCAGTCTGCGAGGCTGCAATCGTCTCAAGCGACCATTGCGCATAGTCTTTGGCGAGCAGCGGCAGATCGAGCAGCCATTCGCCGGGGTAATCGACGATGTCCAGCGTGAGGCTTGACGGGCCTTTGCGCCAGCCTTGCGCGCGCTCAAACTCAATCGTCAGCCGCAGTTCTGAAATGCGTCGCGTCGATTGCGGCCAATGGCGCGCATCCGGCCCGGCCTCGCCGCCGGTGAGCGCCGCGAGATGGTCCTCAATCGCAAAGCGCGGTACGGAATCGTCGGGCTGCGGATCAAGCTTTGCGCCAATCAGCCTGCCTTCCGCATGGACGCGAAACACGGGGAAAGAGCGTCGCGGCTCGGCGGGGTTACGCGCGCCAAGCCGCGTCAAATGATGCACGAGCGCAGTGATGAAGACGGTCTTGCCCGCTCGCGACAAGCCAGTCACGCCGACGCGAAGGCCTGCGCCCGTGACGTAATCAGCCAGGCTGCGCGCTACGATGGCGCTGTCGTGAAGGATGTCGGCGATGTTCAAGTTGTGTGGTCCGGCGAGCAGGCAGTAGGCAGTAGGCAGTAGGCAGTAGGGAGTAGGGAGTAGAGTTAAGCAAGAGAAACCCCTCATCCGTCGCGCTTCGCGCGCCACCTTCTCCCGCAAGGGGAGAAGGGCGCACACGATCAGCAATGGCGCCTCTTTCTTCCTTCTCCCCTTGCGGGAGAAGGTGGCGTTTGCGTCAGCAAGCGACGGATGAGGGGTTCTGCCACTCGCTACTCGCTACTCGCTCCCCCAATTTTCCTCCTCCACGCCGCAGCCTGCTCCTCAACAACTTTCTCGATCAGCGCGAAATCGGGCTTCATCGGCCCGATCTCCACCGCCGCCATATTGGCCATGACGCGGGCCAGCGCGGGCGTTGGCAGGCCGGTCGCGTCGAACAGTTTCAGGTCCGCGTCCGGTCCGTCCGCCACGCCTTCCGTGATTTTGGCGGCGTAATTGCGGATGCGCAACGCCTCGCTGGAGCAGATTTGCGGGCGCTGAATCGCGGAGGGCAGAGTGTTGGGAGCGCCCAGCGAGGCCAACCGCACCAGAGGCGAAGCGGTCATGGCGGGCAGCGGCTTGGCGCTTTCGCCAAGCCCGGGTGCGATGGAGGGCGCGCGCATCAGCGCGATACGCGGTGCGGCCGCGCGGGAGAGCTTTGCGCTTCCGCCGCCCTTGCCTTTGGCGGCCAGATAGCGGGCGCGCAGAGTGTTGCCGATGCCGCGCGTCGAAAGCCCGTCGGGCCTTGTTGCGCCAGCGCGCGCAAGTCTGGGGCGTGCGGCGATCGTTCCGCATTCCGCCGGCGCCCATCTTGTAACGATGGCGCGGGCAGACGTTCGGCCAAGATCCATGTAATAGCGGCGCAGCAATCGCGCGGCCACGAGAGCGCCCTCGCGCGCGGAGGCGAACGCGACATGGCCCTCATTGTCGGTGGCGATTTTGCCGTTCCAGCGGGCGCTTTTGATGCACCAGTAATTGTTGAGCCGCACGCAGCGCGGTAGTTTGACCGCATCTTTCGTCAACGCCCGGGCGAGCGTTGCAATCGGCGCGTCAAGGTTGCGCGCGCTCTCAAGCCGCCAATTGCTCACCGCCCGGTCGCGCGGGTGATACGTAGCGGGCGCTTTTAAATCCGGGACGAACCCGCCCACGACGAGAGCGAGCGCAGCGATTTCCGCAAGCATGGCGCATGTTTCTCAAACCGTGCGCAACGACCGCGCCGTTATGAAGCGCTCAAGGCGCCCATCAAGTTCCCCGATGTCGCGCCAGTCTTTCTCGAAGTGGAGAATGGCGAACGAGGCGGTTGGAAACGCATGCGCCATATCTGCCAGAACGCGCCGCTCGCCCGCGCCCGCCAGCGTAACCGCCAGTTCCGCAATGCCCGGATTATGCGCCACCAGCAAAGCCGTGCGCACGCCTTGCGGAATGGCGCGCAGGGCTTTCAGCAGAATGCGCGGGTCGGCAAGATAGAGCTTGGGGTCAACGCGCGCATGGGGCGGGCGCGCGAAATGGGGCAGCAATTCCTCCATCGTCTCGCGCGTGCGCCGGGCGTCCGAGACGAGCGCGATCTCGGGATTGAGCGCGTGCTCGCGCAGCCACAGGCCAGCATTGCGCGCGTCGTCGCGCCCGCGCTGGATGAGTCCCCGCGCATGGTCTCCAGCGGGATCGTCGCGCACTGCTTTTGCATGGCGCAGAAGAATGAGTTTGGTCATGGTTGGGGTCGTCCTTTCCTTCTCCCGCCCTGCGGGAGAAGGAAGAAAGAGCTGCCTTACGCCATCGGCGCAAGCGCATATCCGGCGCCGTCTTTCGAGATCGTGCCGCAGCCGGGCATGCCCCAATGATAGCCCGACACGGCGATCTTGTCGGCGATCACGCGGTCAAATATCGCCCGGCGCGTGGCTTCCGCCGCGTTGGGATCCATATCGAACACCACATGCCAGCCGGGGTTGCGCAGGAACAATTCCTTCACGTTGGTCACGTCCGCCAGCACCATGAATTGCGAGGCGCCGGAATTGAGGAGGAAGCTGGTGTGCCCGGGCGTATGGCCATAGGTCGCCACCGGCTTCACGCCCGGCAGCACTTCTGTACCGCCCTCAAAGCGGCGCACGTTGCTCCATTTGGCGAGCGTTGCATTGATGCGCTGCACGAGGCCCTGCACGCCAGCGGGCAGCTTCGAGGTGCGGCCCTCATCGGTCCAGAAATTGATCTCGGCGGCGGGCAGGATGATTTCCGCATTCGGGTAAAGCGGCTGGTTGTCTTTGTCCATCAGGCCGAAAATGTGATCGGGATGGAAATGCGTGAGCACGACATGCGTCACGTCTTTCTGCTCAAAGCCTGCGGCTTTCATGTTGGCGGTCAGGCGTCCGCTGGCGGGCAGGCCTGCGGCGCCGTTGCCAGCGTCAAAGATCACGCGGCGGTCGCCGATCTTTGCGGTGGTGACGGTGAAACCTGTGGGCACGCCGTCGGTGATGACGCCGCCTGCGGCCAGCGCCTTCTGGCGCTCCTCGATGGTCGCGTTGCGCACGAAGTTTTCAGCGTGCGGGCGAATGACCTCGCCGTCGAGGATTTGCGTGACTTCAATATCGCCGACCTTGAACTTGTAGAATTGCAGCTTCCTCGGGTTCAGGCCGGTCTCGCGCGCGGCGTCCTGCGCCAAAGCGGAGGGGAGAAATTCGACCCGGCCATTGAGGCCAAAAGCGGCTCCGGCGGCGGCTGCGGAGACGACGAAACTACGGCGGCTGACGTTGTTGAACATAATGCGCTCCCGACCTTGGCCAAAGTTTTGGCCACGCCACAGTATAGGGCGATGCAGAGGCGGTGGGGAGGGGCGTTCAGCTCAAAAAAACGGCGGGCGCTTTGGCCCGCCGTGGATGTTTTACGCGCCTTGAGCGGGGCGACGATCCGGACGCGGTCCGCGCTGCTCGGGGCGGGCGCCTGAGCGCTGTTCGCCGCGCGGGGCGAAGCTGCGTTCGCCGTTACGCTGTTCCCCGGAACGTTGCGCACCTTGCGGACGCTGTCCCTGTCCCTGCGGACGCTGGCCTTGTCCTTGCGGGCGCTGACCCTGACCTTGCGGGCGACCGCCGCCATTGCTGTTGCGCTGCGGGCGCTTGATCGCCTGACCGGCGGCGATCTCGTCGGTCGCGCGATCAGGGGGATTGCTACGACGTTCAACGCGGGGGATCGCCTGGCGGGTGAGCCGTTCGATGCCGCGCAGCAGATTGCGCTCGGCGTTCTCCACCAGCGAGACGGCGGCGCCTTCCGTGCCCGCGCGGGCCGTGCGGCCAATGCGATGCACATAGCTTTCCGGCACGTCCGGCAGTTCAAAGTTCACCACATGCGTGACGTTGGACACGTCGATGCCGCGCGCGGCGATGTCGGTGGCCACGAGCACGCGGGTGCGCCCGTTCTTGAACGAGTCGAGCGCAGCCTGACGCTGGTTCTGGCTCTTGTTGCCGTGGATGGCGGCGGAGGCCACGCCAGCCTGATCGAGCGTCTTGGACACGCGATCGGCGCCGCGCTTTGTGCGCGTGAACACGATGGTGCGCTTGTAGGCCTCGTTCTTCACCAGTTCGAGCAGCACGTTGGCCTTGGCGCCAGCGTCCACCATGATGACCTGCTGGTTCACGCGCTCGGCGGTGGTCGCCTCGGGCGTCACTGAAACCTGCGACGGATTGGTGAGGAACTCGGACGCCAGCGTCGCGATTTCGCGCGGCATGGTGGCCGAGAAGAACAGCGAGTGGCGCTGCTTTGGCAGCTTGCTCATGATCTTGCGGATCGGAATAATAAAGCCCAGATCGAGCATGTGATCGGCCTCGTCGAGCACGACGACGCTGGTCTGCTCAAGCCGCACGTTGCCGCTCTGCATATGGTCGAGCAGACGGCCAGGCGTGGCCACCAGCACGTCGACGCCGCGCGCAAGCGCCTTGATCTGCGGGCCAAACGACATGCCGCCAACGACGCAGGCGACACTGACGCCCATGGTGCGGCCATAGGCGCGGAAGCTGTCGGCGATCTGGACGGCCAGTTCGCGAGTCGGCGCCATGACAAGCGCACGCGCATGGCGCGGCTCGGCGGGACGACGGTCTTTGAGGAAGCCCTGCAGAATCGGCAAAGCGAAAGCCGCCGTCTTGCCGGTGCCGGTCTGGGCGATGCCAAGCAAATCCTTGCCTTGCAGCAAGAGCGGGATCGACTGGGCCTGAATTGGGGTGGGGGTCGTATAGCCCTCTTCGGCAAGCGCGCGGAGGATCGTCTCGGCAAGGCCGAGATCAGCAAAAGACGTCACGTAAGATACTTTCATATGCGCCGGAATCCGCGCGTGAATGCGCGTCTGGCTGGTTCGGGAGACGGGCCCCGCGTAACCGGGCTGTCGATGGGGATGACCCTGGGGCTCTACGGATGGACCGTTTGGAAAAACGGATTACGCGACCGGAGCAGCCTGTTGCTGCGATGCAGCGTGGTTTGGGTAGGCTGTTTGGGTGGGGAAGTCAAGGATGTGGGAGGGTGTGGCGGCAGCGTTGCTTTCAACTTTAACCACTAACTCCCAAACACGTCATGGCGGCGAAGGCTGCCATCTACGGCAGGCCGCGAGCGCGCAGTCTGCCGGGGGGGCTGCCGTCGCCGGGATGGCGCGCGGAGAGACGGCGGGTAGCCCTCTTGTCAAGCTAGCTCCATCTCCGCGCTCACTTTGTCCCACGTAACCGCAACCTTGCCCTCAGCGGTGCGGTCGATCAGACCCGCATCGGCAAGAAGCGCGACGTCGGTATGGACGGATTTGTAATCGCGCCCGAGCCGGATTGAGACCGCACGGATGGACGAGGCGCCGTGGGCGCGAAGATCGCGCAGAAGCTCCAGCCGCTTTGGCGACATCACGGACACAAAGCTTTCAAGGCTGAGAAACGTAATACGCTCGCCCAAAACCTCGCCGCCGCGTTCAGCGTCTTTCCAAGCTTTGGTGAACCGGGCGCCCATATCCTCCAGCGTCCCGATCCGGGCGACGATTTGCCTGGATGTGTTCTCTTTGGTGGTCATGGCTGGCTCCTCAATTTGCGGACATCGGACAAAAAGTCTGCGATCAGCTGCTCCACGCTGGTGAAAGCGTAAGGCTCCTCCCTGTCCCCATAGTGGCGATGATCGCCCTTGCCCTGCTCGTTGTCGTAGCCGACAAGGCGCACGCCGTTATGCCCGTAATAGAGCGAATACTTCAGGCCATGAGGCCGCTCCGCGCTCGCGGCAGGCAAGCGCCAGATGGTCATTTCGACGATGCCTCCATCCGGGAGGAGGCCTTTGTCTCTATAAAATAGGGTCGCACGCGCCATATGGCAAGAGATACCATATCTAGCTCAGGCTATGCAATGGGGATTGCTGCGTTCAAATGCACAAACGCGTCATGGCGCCGAAGGCCGTCATCCCCGGCAGGCCGCGAGCGCGTTGCCTGACGTGGATCCCGGCCATCCCGGGATGACGCACGGAGAGATGGGACGGAAGTCCTCTTGTCAGGCCAGCTTCAGCCTTTGCCGCGCGCCGTCCACATGCTATTGGGCTTCAAGTTCCGGTCGCCCAGAGCCTCCCCTAATCCGCGCTGAAGGATTTTCCGCATGAGCAAGATCAAGGTCGCCAATCCCGTCGTTGAAATGGACGGCGACGAGATGACCCGCATCATCTGGCAGCTTATCAAGGATAAGCTTATCCATCCCTATCTCGACATCGACCTGAAATATTACGATCTCTCGGTTCAGCGCCGCGACGAGACCAACGACCAGATCACCATTGATTCGGCGGAAGCCACCAAGAAATACGGCGTCGCCGTGAAGTGCGCGACCATCACGCCGGACGAGGCGCGCGTGAAGGAATTCGGCCTCAAGGAGATGTGGAAGTCGCCCAACGGCACGATCCGCAATATTCTGGGCGGCACGATTTTCCGTGAGCCGATCATCTGCAAGAACGTGCCGCGCCTTGTGCCCGGCTGGACCCTGCCGGTCGTCGTCGGTCGCCATGCCTACGGCGATCAATATCGCGCGACCGATTTCAAGGTGCCCGGCAAGGGCCGCCTGACGATCAAGTTTGAAGGCGACGACGGCACGGTGATCGAGAAGGAAGTCTTCAAGTTCCCGTCCGCCGGCGTCGCCATGTCGATGTACAACCTCGACGATTCGATCCGCGATTTCGCCCGCGCCTCGCTGAACTACGGCATCTTGCGCAAGTACCCCGTGTACCTGTCCACCAAGAACACGATCCTGAAGGCCTATGACGGGCGCTTCAAGGACATCTTCCAGGAAGTGTTCGACGCCGAATTCGCCACGCAGTTCAAGGCTCTAGGCCTCACCTACGAGCATCGTCTGATCGACGACATGGTGGCGGCGGCTCTCAAGTGGTCCGGCGGCTACGTCTGGGCCTGCAAGAACTACGACGGCGACGTGCAGTCCGACACGATGGCGCAGGGCTATGGCTCGCTGGGCCTCATGACCTCGGTGCTGATGACGCCCGACGGCATGACCGTTGAGGCGGAAGCCGCGCACGGCACCGTGACGCGTCATTTCCGTCAGCACGAGCAGGGCAAAGAGACCTCGACGAACTCGATGGCCTCGATCTTCGCCTGGACCCGCGGCCTGATGCATCGCGCCAAGCTCGACGACAATGCAGAGCTGCTGGCGTTCTGCAAGACGCTGGAAAAGGTGTGCGTGGATACGGTGGAAGAGGGCCACATGACCAAGGATCTCGCGATCCTCGTGGGCGCCGACCAGCCCTGGCTCACCACCACCGGCTTCCTCGACAAGATCGACGAAAATCTGAAGAAGGCGATGGCATAAGGCCGCGAGCCTTAAGAGAGACTTGCCTGAAAAGAGAAAGGGGGCCGCCTGGCCCCCTTTTTCATGTCTGCGTTTCGCTGTCTTGCGGAGCCTCAACCTTCGGATTCTTCGCCCTACTGCGCGTCTTGGCGGCAAGCCTCGGGCCTTCCGACAGGCGCACCACGGCACCCCAGAGCGTGCGCACGTCCTGCTGGGTGAGTTGCATGCGGTGGATCATGTTGCGCAAATTGCGCTGCATGTTCGGCTTCTTGCTCACGGGACGGAAGAAGCCGTTGGCGTCGAGTTTGCTCTCGAAATAATCGAAGAACGCGCTCACCATCTCGCGCGTGGCGGGCACGGAGCGCTCGGGCGTCACAAAACGTGGGCCTTCGTTATGGGCGACGCGAAACCATTCGTAGCCGACCAGCAACACGGCCTGGGCCAGATTCAGCGAGGCGTAGGCGGGGTTGACGGGGAAGGTGATGATGGCGTCGGCGCGCGCAATCTCGTCGCTGTCCATGCCGGTGCGCTCCGGCCCGAACAGAATGCCGGCCTTGCCCAAATTGGCGATCAGCGCCGCCGTCTCGTCCATGGCGATGGCGGGGCCTTCCACGCGCTTGCCCTGGCCGCGTTCGCGCGCGGTGGTGGCCCACACAAAGTTGAGGTCGGCGGTGGCTTCCTCCAGCGTGTCGTAAAGCTTGGCGGCCTCCAGCAGATGCACGGCGCCGGCGGCGGCGGCAAACGCGCCCTTGCGCAGCGCGCCGGTGCGCGGCCAGCCGTCGCGCGGGTTCACCAGCCGCAAGTCCGAGAGGCCGAAATTGGCCATGGCGCGCGCGCACATGCCAATGTTCACCGCCAGCTGCGGGCGCACGAGAATGATCGCCGGGCCGCCCTCGATCAGGGGTCGCGTTTTATCCGTGCCTGCGCCGGTCATGATGCACTCGCCTTGTTGACAGGCGAAGCTCTAACCCTGTGGGGCGGCAATCCGCAAGCTTTCAGCGTTTCAGCGACCGCAGATAGCCGGTCAGCGCGTCAATTTGCGGAGGTTCAAACTCGAACGCAGGCATATCCGCGCTTTGGTGGCCAACCATAATGCCTTCCGCGAACGCCTCCTCCAAATCCTCCGGCTTGTATTTGCGGGCGATTTCCCGCAGCGGCAGCGCCTTGGGGTTTGGGCTCGCGCCGGTGCGGGCGATGGCATGGCAGGGCGCGCATTGGGCTTTTACCAGCGCTTCGCCCGCGCTGCGGCTTGATTGCGCGAGCGCGGGGGAGGCGAGAATGGCGAGGGCGAGAGCGAGCTGAATATGGCGCATGGGGTTTTGTGCCAGACAGGGAGGGCGAGGGATATGACATGGGTCAAGGCGGGGGCGCAGGAGTGCACCCCTCATCCGTCGCGCGTTGCGCGCCACCTTCTCCCGCAAGGGGAGAAGGGTAAGCTCCGAACCTTCCTTCTCCCCTTGCGGGAGAAGGTGGCGTTTGCGTCAGCAAACGTCGGATGAGGGGTTGCCCCGGTCCATAACCCTCTATTCCCAACCGCCTCCGCCGCGTACAACAATAAAAAACGGAGGAACCCACAATGCCCCACACCCAGCGCATCGACGTGCATCACCACGTTCTGCCGGAGTTCTACAAAGACGTGCAACGCGCCGCTGGCATTATGGGCAGCGCCTATCAGGCCTTCCCGGAATGGTCGCCCGAGTCTTCGCTCGCACTTATGGACGAGGCGCGCATTGGCGCGGCGATCTTCTCGTTCACCTCGCCGGGTATTTTCTTTGGCGATATTGGCCAGACGCGCGAGCTTGCGCGCCAGTTCAACGATTGGCTGGCCGGGCTTGTGGCCAGCAAGCCCGATCGCTTCGGCGCCTTCGGCTTTCTGCCGCTGCCGGACGTTGAGGCGTCGCTGAAGGAGATCGCGCACATTTATGATGAGCTGAAGCTCGATGGCGTGTGCCTGCTCACCAGCGTCGACGAGCGCTATATCGGTCATCCCGATTTCTGGCCCGTCTATGAAGAGCTCAATCGCCGAAAGGCGGTGGTGTTCATCCATCCCTGCTATCCGCCCGGTACGGAAGCGCAGGGCTGGGACATTCCGCGCATGCTGATCGATTATCCGTTTGAGACCACGCGCGTGGCCACAAACCTCATCTTCAACGGCGTGAGCGAAAAGCTGCCCGACATCAAATTCATCCTGTCGCATGCAGGCGGAACGCTGCCGATGCTGGCGCACCGCATTTCAATCTTTGATAAAAAAACAAAGCAGCAAGATAATTATCCGCAAGGCGCGCTGGCCTATATCCGCCGCTTCTATTTTGATTCCGCTTTATGCGGACACAAGGTTCCGCTCGATGCGTTGCGCGGATTCGTCCCATCGGGCCAGATATTATTTGGCTCGGATTATCCGTATGTGAATGCGCAAATAGCGCTGCAGGAGACGGCGGGCTTTGACGCCTATCAGGGCTTCAGCATGGAAGAGCGCGCGATGGCGGAGCGCGGAAACGCAGAGCTTTTGTTCCCGCGCCTCGCCAAACGCTAATACGACATCAGCACCGGAACTGGCGGCGCCCCGATCATCCGCCGCGTTACGCCGCCCAGCACCAATTGGCGAAATTTGGAATGGGCGTAAGCGCCCATCACAATCAGATCGGCGCGGCTGAGCTGCGCATGCTGGATCAGCGCGCCCGCTATGTCCCCGTCAATGGCGGGCAGATGCGTCACGCGCACCTGTTTGCAATGTCGCGCAAGGCGCGGCGCAACTTCGGCGCCGTCATAGCGCTTGGTGGGATCTGGATCACCGCCGATGGTGACGATCTCGACGACATTGGCGCGCGCCAGCAACGGGATTGCATCGCCAATCGCTCGCGCCGCCCGCGCGCTGCCGTCCCACGCCACAATTGCGTTCGTGATTTGCGCAGGTGAGCCATGAGGAACCCAGCCGACCGGCGGCGTAATCACAGCGCCGCCGGAATTGAACAGCACCTCCTCCGTAACCCCCTGCAGCAGAGATAGAACTTCATTGTTTGGCTGCATGATCGCAGCGTCCGCCAGCCGCGCGGCAGAGGCAAATACATTCGCCAGATGCAGATATTCTCCCTCCTCCACATTCACGTCAGCGGTGACGCCGGCGCTGCGCGCCCGGGTGATGACTTCCTGCGCGTAGGTTTCCGCATGAGCCCGCCGTTCCTGATTGGCGCTGGCGATCAAGCTGCGCGCCTCGCCCAAAAATGAGATGCTGGGCGCCGACATTTTGGACACGCCAATGCAGATCGACAAATCCGCGCCATGGATGGACGCCATGTCGATAGCATAGGCGATAAGAGAATCCGCCGGCGCGCGATCATTCGGCGCTCCCTCGAAATAGGGGCCGACAAAGATGGTCTTGATGGACATAAGCGCTCCCTCATCTGGTGCAATCACAAGCGATCGCACTTGAGTTGACTGCATCTAACGATAGCGCTCCAAAGCCCGCCATGTTCCAGA
>CAMCMI010000019.1 GCA_945875875.1 Rhizobium sp. Q54 | reverse complement strand
ATCGACAAACCAGAAGGCGCGCCTGACCTTAAAGTGGCGTGGGGCTCGGACGTGGCGGCGCAGATGTTGCGCCGGTTCGGGTTTAAATATGTGAGCCTCAACCCCGGCGCCAGCTATCGCGGCCTGCACGATTCCATCGTCAACCATCTCGGCAATTCCAATCCGGGCATGTTGCTGTGCCTGCATGAAGACCATGCGGTGGGCATTGCGCACGGCTATGCGAAAGCCACGGACGAGCCGATGGCGGCCATCGTCCATTCCAACGTCGGGCTGATGCACGCGCACATGGCGATCTTCAACGCGTTCTGCGACCGCAAGCCGCTGTTCCTGATGGGCGCCACTGGCCCGATGGATTCCAACCAGCGCCGCCCATGGATCGACTGGATCCACACCTCGACCGATCAGGCGTCGATGGTGCGCGAGATGATCAAATTCGACAACCAGCCCACCTCCGCGCCCGCTATCGTGGACGCGATGACGCGCGCCAATATCGCCACCCGCACAGAGCCCCAGGCTCCGGTCTACATTGTGCTCGACGCTGGCCTTGGCGAACAAAAGCTCGACAAAATTCCTGAATTCCCCGACATGGCCCGCTTTCAGCCCCCCGCCTCGCCGCGTGCGCAAGCCGCCGACATCGCCAAAGCGGTGGACATGCTGAAAGCGGCCAAGCGCCCGCTGATTTTGTTTGGTCGCGGCACGCGCTCACAAGCGGCATGGGATAATCGCGTCAAGCTGGCCGAAGCGCTCGGCGCCTGCGTGATGAGCGATCTCAAGAACGGCTCGGTCTTCCCAAGCGACCATCCCGCCCACGTCATCGAGCCCTTCAACCAGCCCGGCAAAGCCCAGCACGATCTCATCAGCGAGGCTGATCTGGTGCTGGCGCTGGAATGGATCGACCTTGGCGGCGCGCTTTGTCCGCCCAAGGGCGGCGTCAGCATGAACGGCAAGATCATCAACGTCACGATGGATCATCATCTCCATAACGGCGCTCACATGATCTACCAGATACAGGCGCCCGCCGACCTGTTGATCTCGGCAGGCGCCGAAAGCCTTGTCGTCGATCTGCTTGAGGCGCTGGGCTCCGGAGCCAAAAAAGCGCCGTGGCGTCAAGCCGTGCGCAAGACGTTCTCGCCCTCGACCGATCCCGCCCGCATTCGCATGCAGGACATCGCGGTGTTGCTGCGCAAGCAGTTCACGAACCCCGACAACGTCACGCTGGCCTCGGTCGCGCGCCAGTTTCCGTGCGATCTGTGGCCATTCCGCTCGCCGCTCGCATATATGGGCAAGGACGGCGGCGGCGGCATTGGGTCTGGCCCGTCGATCTCGATTGGCGTGGCGCTGGCGTGCGCGGACATGGGCCGCCAGACTGTCTCGATCATGGGCGACGGCGATTTCATGATGGGCGGCAACGCTTTGTGGACCGCCGCCAAGCACAAGATTCCGCTGCTGGTCATCATCAACAACAACCAGTCCTATTTCAACGACGAGCTGCATCAGGAAAACATCGCGCGCAAACGCGACCGCCGGGTGGAGAATCGCTGGATAGGCCAGGCGATGGACGGACCGGCCATCGACATCGCAAGGTTTGCAGAATCGCAAGGGGCGGTGGGCATTGGTCCGGTAAAAACGCTGGAAGAGCTGGAGGCGGCGCTGAAGAAGGGCGTTGAAGTGCTCAATGCCGGCGGCGTTTGCCTGATCGATGCGCATGTGCCCCCCGGCGCCGAACGCAGCGCCGGCTCGACAGGCGCCCGCAACACCTGAAAACAGGCGGTCATGTTATTGCAAAGGGCGGCGCCGCCAGCGTCGCCCTTTGTGCGTCTGTTCGGCGCCTGATAATGAGAGAACGTAACCAGCGCAAAGCGCTCCGGAGGGCATCATGCAGCGCCTCACCATCAGCCTTGACGACAACATTGCGCAGGCCATTGACGATTTCATGCTGGCGCGCGGCTACAGCAACCGGTCGGAAGCGATCCGCGATCTGGTGCGCGATTCGCTCATCCGCTCGCAAGAGGCGCCGCAGACCAAACATTGCGTGGCCGCCGTCTCCTACGTCTACGATTACGATGGCCGCGATCTGGCGCTGCGGCTCGACCGCGCCCAGCATGAGCATCACGATCTCACCATCTCGTCGATGCGCACGCGGCTCGATCACCGCCATTGCATGGAGATTACGCTGCTGAAGGGCGAGATGGCGGCGGTGCGCAAGCTGGCCGAAACCGTGATCGCCGAGCGCGGCGTGCGCTTTGGCCAGATCAATCTGGTGCCGATCCGCATTGACCTTGAGCACCACAGCCATGGCGAGCATGGCCATTCGCACAGCCACAGCACGCCGGTGCTCTAGGAGACGCGGCCATCAATCTTCGCCAGCTCTCCTATTTTCTCAAGGTCGTGGACGCGGGCAGCATGACGGCGGCCGCGCAGCGGCTTGGGTTGGCGCAGCCCGCCCTTGGCGCGCAAATCCGGCTGTTGGAGCAAGAGCTTGGCCTGCCGCTGCTGTTGCGCCACTCGCGCGGCGTGACGCCGACGCAGGCCGGACGCCTGCTGCACGAGCGCGCCCGCGCGATCCTGGCCGACGTTGACCGCGCCCGTATCGACGTGCGCGCCCTTGGCCAGCGCGACCGCGACCATCTGGCGCTTGGCGTGCCGCCCAGCATCGTCCTGATGCTGGGATCGGACCTGATGACGAGCGCGCGCGCCGACATGCCCAACGTCTCCACCAGCCTGATCGAGGAGAGAACGCCCGTGCTGCTCGAGGCGCTGGGTCGCGGGCAGGTCAACGTGGCCTGGCTCTACAATATCGAGGATGCGCCGGGGCTCGATCGCCGGGCGGTGCTGGAGGAGGATTTACTGCTGGTGACGGCGCCCGACAAAGCGCCTGCGTCGCAGAGCGTCAGCCTTGCCGAGGCGCTGCAGTTTGATCTGGTGATCGCAGGCGCGCGCGGCGTGATCCGCCGGATTGTGGAGCAGGAGGCGCGCCGGCTGTCGCTGAGCCTGCGGCTTGCCTTCGAGGTTCATTCGGTGACCTCGATGAGGGGGATGATCGTGCGCGGCGAGGCCGCCAGCATCATGCCGTTCAGCCTTGCGGCGCCGGAATTGCGCAGCGGCCAATTGGTCGCCCGCCGCATCGATCGCCCCACGCTGACGCGAACGCTCTATGTGGTGCGCCCGCAAGAGCGCGAGGCTTTCGTGTCGCAGCCCGAGATTGACGCCTTTCTGGACCGTACGGTCGATGATTTGTGCGCGGGCATGCAGCCTTACGCGCGCTCGCTGCGATGAGGGCGAGTTGCGGGCGGACCTTTGGTCCGCATGCGGGCTGGAAGCCCGCACCTTTGACTGCTTCAAGTCAGCCGATAACCAAACTTTTTCTTTGCTCAGCCCTAACAAAAAAGCTTTGGACACGCGCGTGCGCCCGGCCCATTATCGACAGCAACAGATCAACAAGACATGCGGGAGGGTGCGCTATGGCTGAGCAATTTGTCGGCAAAGCGTCGGAATTCAAGGACGGCGAGCGCCAGATCATCCGGATTGGCGAGGACGAAATCGGCGTGTTTCGTCATGCTGGGGAGTTTTACGCCTATAGCAATTTCTGCTTGCATCAGGGCGGTCCCGCCTGCGAGGGCCTGACGATTGCGCGCGTGATCGAGCCGCTGCGCGAGGACAAGACCTCGATGGGCCTGCACTTCCACGAGACTGACATGAATTTTGTCTGCCCGTGGCATGGCTACGAATATGACATGAAGACCGGCGCCCATATTGCTGATCCGCGCGTCAAGCTGCGCAAGTACGACGTCGTTCGCAAGGGGGACGAGGTCTATGTCGTCGCCTAAGGCGCTTTCCAGGGCTCCCGTCAAAGGTAAAACGGACGGCGCCAAGCCAGCCGTCGGCAAAACCGTCGCTTCAAAACCTTCGGCGAAAAAGCCTGCAAAAGCGGCTGTTTCCGATGATGCGTCGCCGACGCCCGCCCAGAAAGCCGCCTTCCTGAAGGCGATGGCTGCAGGCGTAAAGCTCAACACCGCCGCCTCGCGCTCCCTCGTCAAAAAGAAGGGCAGCCCCTTCGCCGCCGAGGCGCCAAAGCCGACCCCAAAAGTCGAGGTGCTGCGCCGCATTCCCGCGCCGGTTAAAGTCGTCGATACGCCCGAATCAAAAACCGCCCTGGCGCTGGCCGCCCTGATCGAGGCATCCATCGACGCGCGTGAGCTGGGCAAGGTGCAGCCGCATGCCCAGCAGGCTTTGGTCGCCGCCTTGTGCAAGCTTTACGCGGCCCATGCGGAGGCGGGAGAGCGCTTCGACATTCTGGGCCAGCGCGCGGCGACAGTGGCCGCCACCGACGTGATGGTGATGTGCGGCGCGCTTCTGAAAGCCGTCGATCTTCAGGTCTTTGAACTTGGCATGTGGCAGAGCTGGAGCAGCGGCTGACATGTCCAATCATCCAACAAACCGATAAGGGAAGAGGAATTCCATGGACCTCATTGCTGATCGCGGCCGCCGTGTCACGGTGGAAGAACTCAACACCTCCAAACTGTTGGCGCACGCCGCCAAACAGGTGAAGGATCGCAAGTTCGACGACGTGCTGATCGTCGACACCGACGCGCACCATTACGAGAACGAGAATTTCGCTGAAATTCTCCCCTTCATGGAAAATGAGGTTCTCAAGCAGCTGGCGCTGGCGGCGCGCGCCAAGGGCGGTCGCGGCAGCGTCATGCCGTCGGGCTTTGGCTATCAGGACATGGGCGGGCGCGTGACGCGCTATCCCCTGCGCGCCAGCGAGAAAACCGATCCGGGCCGCCAGCGCGACGCCCAATTGGGCGACCGCTGGATGAACGCGATGGGCGTGGATTATTCCTGCCTGTTTCCCACCGGCATGCTCAACATCGGCCTGCATCCCCAAAAGGAGATGGAGTTCGAATTGTGCTGGGCCTACGCGCGCTGGGTGACTGAAAAGGCGCTGCCCGATTGCAACGGTCGCATGTACACCATGCTCTGCCTGCCGTTCAGCGATCCGGAAGGCTCCCTGCGCATGGTCGAGACCTTCGGCAACCGCAAGGGCGTCGGCGGGTTCATGATCACCTCCGTGCGCGAAAAAATGCAGGTCAGCGACAACGCCTACATGAAGGTCTATCGCGCCATTGAGGAGCGGGGCCTGGCGATAGCCTTCCATTCCGGCCCGAACTGGGGCTCGAACACGTTCCAGAGCTGCAATCGCTTCCTGTCGGCCCACGCGCTCGGCTTTTCGTGGTTCAACATCCTGCATTGCACGAACTGGGTCGTGAACGGCATGGGCGAACGCTTCCCCAAACTCCCCGTGTTGTGGATTGAGGCGGGCCTTGCCTGGATCCCGTTCCTGATGCAGCGCCTCGATCATGAATACATGCTGCGCCCGTCGGAATGCCCGGTTCTGAAGAAGAAGCCGTCCGATTATATGCGCGACATGTTCTATTCCTCGCAGCCGATGGAAATTCAGGACATGGAGGCGCTGGAGACGACGTTCCGCATGATCAACGCGGAAACGCAGCTCCTCTACGCCTCCGATTATCCCCATTGGGATTTCGACCTGCCCTCGACGATCTACGACCTGCCGTTCCTGACCGACAAGGCGCGCCACAACATTCTGGGCGGCACGGCGCACAAGATCTTCAAGCTGCCGCCGCGCAACGAGGCGCAGAAGGCCAACCTCATCAAGTATGGAAATTACGTCGGGGGCTAAAAAAGTCCTGACGACCGCGCTCGCAAGAGCAGGCTACTGGGGCGGGCGACTTTCAGTTGTCCGCCCATTTCTGTGCCCTGTGCGGCGAACGGCGCTGGCCGCCGGGTTGTGTTTTCTTAAGGCCATTCGAGTTTCCCGCGCTCTGCCCCTGCGTCGCCGGGGTTTCACAAAGGTGCGCTTCAATGCTAAAGCGTCGCCTCGTCACGAGGGAATTTAGATGCGCATAGCGATGATCGGTTCGGGATACGTCGGCCTCGTATCGGGCGCCTGTTTTGCTGATTTTGGCCATGTGGTCACGTGCGTCGACCGTGACGTCTCCCGCATCGAGGCGCTCAAGCGCGGACAATCGCCCATCTTCGAGCCCGGCCTGCCGGAAATGGTCGAATCGAACGTGCGCCAGAACCGCCTGTTTTTCACCACCGAGCTGGTTTCCGCCGTGGCTTCCGCCGACGCGGTATTCATCGCGGTGGGCACGCCCTCGCGGCGCGGCGACGGCCATGCCGATCTGTCCTACGTCTATGGCGCGGCGCGCGAGATTGCGGCGGCGCTCAGCGGCTACACCGTCATCGTCACCAAATCGACCGTGCCGGTGGGCACTGGCGACGAGGTCGAGGCGATCATGCGGGAGGCGCGGCCCGACGCGGAATTCTCCGTCGTCTCGAACCCGGAATTTTTGCGCGAAGGCGCAGCCATCACCGATTTCAAACGGCCTGACCGCATTATCGTGGGCGCAGAGGACGAGCGCTCGCGCGAGGTGATGCAGGAAGTCTATCGCCCGCTCTATCTCAACCAGCCGCCGATCATGTTCACGGGCAGGCGCACGTCCGAGCTGACGAAATATGCAGCCAACGCGTTTCTGGCCACCAAGATCACGTTCATCAACGAGATCGCGGACCTGTGCGAAAAGCTCGGCGCCAATGTCCAGGAGGTGGCGCGCGGCATCGGCCTCGACAATCGCATCGGCTCAAAGTTTCTGCACGCAGGCCCCGGCTATGGCGGCTCGTGCTTTCCAAAAGACACTCTGGCGCTGGTGCGCACGGCGCAGGAAGCGGGCTCGCCGGTGCGCATCGTCGAGACGGTGGCCGCCGCCAATGAATTGCGCAAGCGCCGCATGGCCGACAAGGTGCTCGACGCCTGCGGCGGCTCGGTGACGGGCAAGACGATTGCGGTTTTAGGTTTGGCCTTCAAGCCCAACACCGACGACATGCGCGCCGCGCCCTCGCTCGCCATCATTCCCGCGCTGCAATCTTTAGGGGCAAGCGTGCGCGCTTTCGATCCTGAAAGCATGGCGCAGGCGCGCCCGCTGCTGCCTGGCGTGACGTTCTGCGACGAGCCGTATTCATGCATTGAGGGCGCCGATGCGCTGGTGATCGTGACCGAATGGGACGCCTTCCGCGCGCTTGATCTTGATCGCGTGAAAGCCTCGCTGGCCGAGCCGGTCGTCGTCGATCTGCGCAACATTTATCGCCCCGCCGAAATGGCCCGCAAGGGTTTCCGTTACGTCAGCGTCGGACGACCGTGAAAGCTTTTCTTTTTTACGGAAAGCAGCTTTGCTAGCTAATGCTTAATTAAAATAAGCGACCCTTCGCATGCCCGGACATTGCGCCGCGCACGCCAACGCCGGCGAGTCTGGCGGATGAGGGTCATATGTCGCTCATCGTCATCATCGATGATCGGGTCACAAACAGGAACGTCTTCTCCAAACTTGCGGCCTCCATCGAGGCCGACGTTAGCGTGCGCGCGTTCGGCGATCCGCGTGAGGCGCTCGAATGGCTGGAGACCAATACGCCCGATCTCGTCATCACCGATTACAGGATGCCGCATTTTGACGGCGCGGAATTCATCCGGCGCTTCCGGCAAATTCCCGGCGCCGAAGATATTCCCGCCATCGTGATCACCGTTTACGAAGAGCGCCTGTTTCGCCTGCGCGCGCTTGAGGCGGGCGCGACCGATTTTCTGCATTCGCCGGTCGATCATTATGAATTCGTCACCCGCGCCCGCAATCTGCTCAAATTGCACAAGCACCAGGTTCTGCTGGGCGAGCGCGCTGCGCAGCTCGCCCATCTTGTGCAAAATAGCGCCAGCGCCCGGAGCGAGCGCGAACGTGATCTGCGCGACGCCTGCGAGCGTTTGGGGCAAGTTATCGATAGCCTGCCAGCTCTGGTGAGCGTCATTCGTCCCGACGGCACAATCTTGCTGGTAAACGCCCAGCAAACGGAGTTTGCGGGGCTGCCCGCCGAAGACGTTGTGGACAGGCCGGCTGCTATTTTGTTTGGCGCCGAGCGCGCGCTGGCGCATTCCTGCCTTGATGCGCGCGTGTTCGATACCGGGGAGGCCTTGCCCGATTTTGACGAGCAGGTAATCGACAAGGCTGGCGCGCTGCGGTTTTTGCGCACGCGCAAGACGCCACTGAAGGGCCGCGACGGCCGCGTCACCAGCGTGCTCACGTCTTCAGTCGAGACAGCTTGTCAGGATGTAGCGACGTCCAACGCAGTCCGGCAGCTGCGCGCCATCGCCTCAAACGCTTCCGCAAATTTTGCCGATGGCAAGGTCCTGCGCGAGCAGGTCCATAGTCTGATCGCACGCGGACGGGCCGGAGAGGCGATGTTTGCGCTGCATCTGGTTGATCTTGGGTTGAAGAGCGGGCGGGCGTCGCAGCCTGCTCCGCAAGTGGAGCGTGACTTGCGCGCTATGGCCCGCAAGCTTGCTGGCCGGGTGCGCGGCGAGGATGGACTGGCGCGGCTCGACAGCGACGAAATCGTGGTTCTGCAATCCAATGTCACGCGTCCCGAACAGGCGACCGATTTTGCGCAGCGCATTATGAACGCTGTGTGCGAGCCCCAAAGCAGGCGCGCTGGCGACAACCCGCAAGATGCGGCGGTGGGCATCGCGCTGCATCCGCGCGATGGCGATGATTTTGACGAATTGCTGCGCCATGCACGCGGCGCCCGCACGCGCACAAAGGGCGCCGCATGAGCGCAGGCAAGCGACGCCCCTCGCCGGGACATCTGACGAAAGCGCCCGCACTTGTGCGCCTTCTCGATGGTTCGCTGGTGCGCCGGTTCAAGCTGGCGCGCGCTTTGACAGAGTTCGGCTATGACGTGATTGAGGGCGACCACGATCCTGTCAGCCTGATCGGGGACGGACGCTGCGACCTGTTGCTGATTGAAGCCGATCAGGCGCCGGGCGCGCTTTGGCCAGTTGAAGATTTATGTCAGATCGCCCGCGCCCATTGGCGCGATTGCGTCATCGTGCAGCTGGCGGGCGAGGAAGACTGGTCGAAGGAGCGTTGCCGTTTGAGTGGAATCACCGCCGCGCTGAGCAAGCCGGTGACGACCGACGCGCTGCACGCATGTTTGCAGGCGCTTTTGAGCACGCCCGAACCGCTGGCGCCGCTGCTGGACATGGGCATTCTCATCGATCTGGAGCGTCTGGGCGGGCGCGCGTTTGTGGCTGAGCTGGTGGAGCAATTTGCAATTGAATGCGAGGCGCTGCCGCAAGCGCTGGAGCTGGCCGCAAAGGCGCGCGACGATTACGCCTTCTGTGCGCTCTTGCATGCGCTGCGCAGCGCGGCGGGAAATCTTGGCGCATCGCGCGTTTTCGCCCGCTGCCTCGCCTGGCGCGAACTCAGCGCAATGGAGCTGGCGCAAGACGGCGACTGCCGCGTCGCGATTCTGCGCGACGATCTTGCGCAGACAATCATCGCCTTGCGGGCTTTGCCGGGTTAGGGTCAATCAGGATTGTCAGGAGATTGATCATGCAGCCGACAGCGCTTGAAGCAACAGCCATCGCCGCGCAACTGGCTGCCAATCTGCCCAAATGGCGCCATGAGGGAAACGCGATCAGGCGCACCTTCAAGGTCAACGGCTTCAAGAGCGCGATGATGCTTGCAAACGCCATTGGCCATCTGGCCGAACAGGCCTGGCATCATCCTGATATCGCCATTTCATGGGGCAAGGTCGAGGTGAGCCTGTGGAGCCATGACGCGGGCGGCGTGACGCCGCGCGATCTGGCGCTGGCGCTGCGTATCGAGGATTTTGCGATCTGGCGTCCAAACGCAAAAACCGGCCCGCTGGAGGGGACTCCAGCGGACGCGGCTCATGCTTATGTGCTGGATGATTGAGCGCTTACTTTTCCGTGTCGCGGCTATCGCTCTCGCGGCCGCCGTGGGAGGCGTGACCGCCCTTGCGTCCCGCCTCGCTGGCCAGCTCATGATCGCGCGAGAAGCTGCGCATGGCGGGGCGAACGCTCTGGCCGCCCTTGCGCCCGGCTTCGGCGGCAAGCGAACGATTGCGTGAGAAGCTGCGTTTCTCTTTGGGCACGCTGGTGCCGCCCTTGCGGGCGATCTGGCGCTGTTTCTCCGGGTCCATTGATGCAAAGCCCCGGGTTGATTTACGAACTGGCTTGTCGGTTTCCATGAGAGATCCATTTGCTCGACGCGACAACAAACTGACGTTTTTTGGGTCTTGAGAAGCCCGCCGAACGCCAGGACCAGGGCGCGGCGAGACATCTCCCCCCGTCGCTGAACCTTGTCAGTCAGATAACCGCAAGCTGCGGTGGAAGTTCCCGAAAACGCGCTCAGCTATGAAATTATTTTGCTAATGTTCGAAACTATTTTGAAAATAATCCAATCCCGCCATACTCAAGTTCTTGACTCAACACGGGAGACAGTGGTGCAGCTTCAATCCGAGCCGTCGGCGCCGATGCGGCGCGAAAAAGACTCAATTGGCCCCGTCGATGTGCCCGCCGATCGCTATTGGGGCGCGCAGACGCAACGCTCGCTGGAAAACTTCCCGATTGGCGCAACGCAAATGCCGCTTGCGCTTGTGCATGCGCTGGCGCTGGTCAAGCGCGTGGCGGCGCAGACCAATCGCGACCTTGGCCTGCTGGCGCCTGATTTGGCGGACGCGATCATCGCAGCCGCCAATGAGGCGGCGGGTGGGCTGCTCGACGATCACTTTCCGCTGGTCGTCTGGCAGACGGGTTCGGGCACGCAGACCAATATGAACGCCAACGAGGTGATCGCGAACCGCGCCAGCGAAATTCTTGGACATAAACTGGGCGCGCCAAAGCCGCCTGTGCATCCCAACGATCACGTTAACCTCGGTCAATCCTCCAACGATTGCTTCCCGACCGCCATGCATGTGGCCGCAGCTATAGAGACCACGAGCCGCCTGCTGCCTGCGCTGGAGGCGCTGGCGGGCGCGCTGGAGGCCAAGTCGGAAGCGTTCGCCTCAATCGTGAAGATCGGCCGCACGCATTTGCAGGACGCCACGCCGATCTCGCTGGGCCAGGAATTTTCTGGCTGGGCGGCGCAAGTCCGGCTTGGGGCTGCGCGGGTGCGCATGGCTCTTGGCGACGTGTTCGCGCTGGCCCAGGGCGGCACGGCGGTGGGCACGGGGCTCAACGCGCATCCAGATTTTGCCGACCGCTTCGCCTATTCCATGAAGAACGCGACCGGACTGCCGTTCGCCAGCGCGCAAAACAAGTTCGAGGCTCTGGCCAGCCATGACGCTTTGGCGTTCTTCCACGGCACTGTGAGCGCGCTGGCGGGCGGCCTGTTCAAGATCGCGAGCGACATCCGCCTGCTGGGCAGCGGCCCGCGCTCCGGGCTTGGCGAATTGATTTTGCCGGAAAACGAGCCCGGCTCCTCGATCATGCCCGGCAAGGTCAACCCGACGCAGGCCGAGGCGCTGACGATGGTGTGCGCCCGCGTGTTCGGCAATCAGGCGACCGTCAACTTCGCAGCCTCGCAGGGGCATTTGCAGCTCAACGTATTCAAACCGGTGATCGCAGACGCGGTGCTGCAATCCATCGGCCTACTCGCCGATGCCGCGCTGAGCTTTTCCAAAAATTGCGTTGAGGGAATTGAGCCCAACGAGGCGCGCATCGCCGAGCTGGTCTCGCGCTCGCTGATGCTGGTGACGGCGCTGACGCCGCAGATCGGCTACGACAAAGCCGCGCACATCGCCAAAGCCGCGCACGCCAATGGCACGACTTTGCGGGAGGAAGCGCTGAAGGCTGGGGTTGAGGCGGAGCTTTTCGATGCTTTGGTGCGGGCGGATTTGATGCTGGCGCCGAAGGCTTCCAACCAAGAAGCTTCAAAATAAATTCACGGCGCCTTGGGCGGGCTCGCGCGCAGACATTGCTGCGTCAATTCGTCATAGCGCAAGCGGTCGGCCTCGCTCAATCGCCCGCCGGTCATCTTGTCCCACAGGCCAGCTTTGTTGGCCTCGCGCACGACGCAGGTGCAGGCGCTCTCGCAGAACTCGCGATCCGCGCCCGCCTTTACGCATTGGCCCACGCAGGATGCATGAAACATCGGCTGGTCGCGATCAGCAGGCGGCGGTCCGATAATTTGCGACGCGATGAACACGAGCGCGAACAGAACCGGCTGGTGGGCGAGATAGAAGGCCAGCGAATGGCGTCCGCCCAGCGTCAGAATGCGCGAGATGGCGCCGCTCTCGCGCCAGCCAGTCATGCGCTCCGGCAATCCGCGCGCAAGAAACGCCTGCGCGCCAGCAAGTCCCAGCAAAGTAAAGCCCGCCCACGGAAACAAGGGCCGCCAGTCATTGCTGCGCGGCTCTATCGTCCCAAGCCCTGACCAATAATGGATCGCCTCAAAATGCGCGCCCGCTATCAGCCATGGCGCGATGATGACAGCGAGCCCGGCCAGCGCCGCAAACGGCCATGGCCTGTCCAGAAACAACAAGCCGAGCAGGCTTGCCGCAACGATGCAATGCAGGATGCCAAAGCCGATGTAGGAATCGGGAAAAATCCACGAGGTGACGAGACTCACCAGCATAGCGGCGGCGAACACAATTGCCAGCCGGCGCCAGAATGCGGCAAGCCTCAGCCCGTCGCGCGCCGCCAGCGCCAGGCTGACGCCCACCAAGGCGAGGAACGCAATTGCGACGCTATGCCCAAAAGCCAGAAACAGCGGCTTTTGAACAAGCTCCGGCGCGACAAGGCCAAAGAACGCCAGGTTCCAGATGAGGTGATAAACCGCCATCGCCGCAAGCGCGGCCCCGCGCGCAGCGTCAACAAACGGCAGGCGCGGGGCTTGCTGGCTCACGACACGAGGCTCACTTTTTGGCTTTGAACGATCCAAAGATCATATCCGGCGCCGACGTATTATGTCGCGAGAAGCTCGTGCGACCAGCCCAGATTTCGCTGGCCTCGGCGGTTTTGAAATCCATGATCGAGGCCTCGCCCCAACGCTGTTGCGCCTTTGGCTTCCAGGCGATGCGCGCCGCATCATTATTGGACTCGGTGATATACATCGAGCGCAGAGAGGCGAACGGCAGGTCGCGCGGAATGGCGCCCTCAAGCGCCACGTCGAGCGCGATATGTTCGGGATCGAGCGCGCTGATTTTCATCACCGCCGAGCCGCCGCGCGCAAACTCCAGCCTGAACGTGCGGGCCTGCGCGTCGAACACGATTTCTTTGAGATCGACGATGGGACGCTGCTGCATTTCCACCGGGCCGATCAGGAACGAGGAGCCGTAAGCCGTCCAGCGCATGTCGGCAAACGGCAGCGGGCGGGCGCGCCAATAGCCGTCGGGCGGATAGACCACCAGCACTTCTTCGGCGCGCTCGCGATGATTGGTCCACACCTGCAACAGGTGGATCTCTTTGAACGCCTCGTTCTTGTTGGTCTCTTTATCAACCACGCGAACTGGCGTGTTGGCGCCGCGCCAGAAGGTGGGATAGGTCCACGCCACCAATTGCAGATCGGGCGTCTCAAAAATCGTGCGGCGAATGATCTTCTTGGTGGAGGTCGCCACCACCGGATCGCCGCTCATGTCGCAGGCGGTGAAGTCCGGCAAATAGCGATCAATCCCGATGCCGCCGATGAAGGCGGGATGGACGGCCTGCACGCGGAAGGTCGCGGGCGGGGCGGAGTCTTTCAGGGCCGCAAAATCGACCTGAATGTTGTCCTTCTCCGCGCACAAAACCGCCTCGCTGCGATTGGTGACGGCCACCGAGATCTCGTCGGGATCAATCGCGCGGGCGGGCAGGTTTGGCTGCGCGGGTTGCGCCAGCGCGCTCGATGAAATTGCGCTCATCAGCAAAGCAAAAGCAAAGTTTTTCATGCGACCTCTGGGGAAGTGATTGCGGCAATGACGGGGGCTGCGCTGGCGTGGAGCGCGGCGATAATGGCGGGCGTCTCAATTTCTTCAGGGATTGCGCAAAGGCCCGCTTTGGCGAGGCGTTCGCCAAGAGCGGGATCGGCGGTGACGACAGCGAACGGAATCGCCAAAACATAGCCCAGCGTTAATGGCAGCGACCACAACAGCAAATAGGGCGAGAGCGCCAGCCCCAGCGCCATCAGCGCCAGCCCAAACAACGTCTGCGGCCACAGGCCTTGCGCAGCAATGCTCCATGACAGCGCATGGGCGTCGCGCGACTGGCCGTTCCAGATCACGGCGCGGCCAAAGGCCAGCCCAATCATGAACAGGCTGGTGCGCAGCGTCACGCAGGGCGCAATCAGCAGCGAGAAGACGATCTCAACGCTCGCGCCAAGCGCAAAGCGTGCGCCCCCGCCGTAGCGTTTCAGGCCGCCCGGCGTCAGCGCCACGTCCAGAAAGCCCGCCAGCTTGGGCGCCACATACATCAGCATGAACAGACCGTAGAGCCCCAACGCCGAGCCTGCCGGAAACAATGCCATGTCCTCGCCGTCGAGCGGCTTGAGCGCGGACAAAAGAATGATCGCGGTCCATGCGGGAATGCCGATGAACATCGAGATCGCCCACACCAATTGAAACCGGCTCATCGGTTGCAGACCGGGCGTGGCGAGCAGGCGAAAATACTGCATATTGCCCTGACACCAGCGCAGATCGCGACGGGTGAATTCGAGCAGCGTCGGCGGGTTTTCTTCATACGAGCCGACTTCTTCGGGCAGTACGCGCACTTCATAGCCGCCGCGCCGCATGAATGTGGCCTCGACCTGATCGTGCGACATGATCTGCCCGCCCAGCGGCGGCCCGCCCGGCAGGACCGGGAGATCGCAATGGGCCATGAACGGGGCGATGCGAACCAGCGCGTTATGGCCCCAGAACGGGCCGCAATCAGCCGTCCACCATGCGCTGCCCATCGTGTAGGGGCGCATGCCGTGGCGCATGCCAAACTGGAAGATGCGCGCAAACGCAGACCGGCTGGGGGCGCCCACTACAAGGCTTTGCAGAATGCCGATTTTGGGATGGGCCTGCGCAATGCGCGTCATGCGCAGAATCGTCTCGCCAGACATCAGGCTGTCGGCGTCGAGCGGCAGCATGAAATCGAAATCGCCGCCGTGGCTTTCGCAGAATTCGCGCACGTTGCCGGCCTTGTAGCCCTCATTGCTGGTGCGGCGGCGGTAATGCAGGCCTTGTGCGCCAGCCTGTTGGGTCCAGCGCGCAAACGCCTGTTCTTCAGCGTGCGCCACGTCGTCCTCGCTGGTGTCGCTGAGCACGAAGTAAGCATAGGACTGGCCATAGCCGGTCGCCTCAAGGCTTTCGCGCACGGCTTTGATGCGGGCGAAGGCGCGGGCTGGGTCTTCATTGCGCAGCGTCATCAGCACGGCGGTCTTGGCGGTGACGGGCGCTTGCAAATCTTCCGCAGCAAAAGGCGCGGCGGATTGCGCAAGGCCGGGCCTGTGCAGCAGCCACACGCCGATGATCGCGTTCCAGACCCCCAGCACGCTCCACGGCGCGGCGATGGCGAAGCAGACGAAGATCGCCACATCAATGGCGCTCCAGCCGCTGACGCCCAAAATCGAGGCGAGCCAGGCCAGCAGGGCGCCGAACGAGACGATGTTAAGCCCGGCCACAAACAGGCGGCGCGCGAACAGGTCGGCGCGGTTCTGAAGACCAGCGGGAGTTCTGTCAGCGGGGGTAGCGTCTTGCTGGGGGATCATGTACGCGAAACTCGTGATGGTCGCGCGATTTGCGCGGGTGGAAAGCAAATTGCGAAAGGCGCTTCTATGTCGCACGCCGCCAGCATCGGGCCAAGGGCCTCCGGCGATGAGAAAGTCGCCCGCGCGCTTTGGTACGTCGGCCCGCAGGAGGCCGCAATCCGCCCGGCGCCGCTGCCAGCTTTGGGGCCGGAGCAGGCGCGCGTCAAAACCCTGTTCAGCGGATTGAGCCGGGGGACGGAGCGTCTGGTGTTTACGGGCCGCATTCCGCCATCCGAATATGAATCCATGCGTGCGCCCCTGCAGGAGGGCGCTTTCCCTTATCCCGTTAAATACGGCTATTGCGCGGTCGGGATCATTGAAGCGGGGCCAAAAGATTGGCTGGGGCTTCATGTCTTTGCGCTGCACCCGCACCAGAGCGCCTTTGTGGCCGATGTCGCGATGCTGCGCCCGATCCCGCAAGCCCTGCCGCCGCGCCGCGCCATTCTGTCGGCCAATATGGAAACCGCGCTCAACGCCTTGTGGGACTCGGGCGCGGGGCCGGGAGACCGCATTCTGGTCGTGGGCGCGGGCGTGCTTGGCCTGCTCACCGCATATCTGTGCGCCCGCCTGCCCGGCGCCGACGTTTGCGTGGTTGATCTCGACCCAAGCCGCCGCGCTCTGGCGGAAAGTTTTGGCGCCCGCTTTATTTGCGCGAGCGATTGGGCCGCAATAGGCCGCAATGATTTCGACGTCGTCTTCCACGCATCGGCCAGCGCGCCCGGCCTTGCGCTGGCGCTCAATGCCGCCGGGCTTGAGGCCAGCGTGGTGGAGCTGAGCTGGTACGGCGCCGGCGACGTGCCCGCCCCGCTGGGCGGCGCCTTCCATTCCCGCCGCCTGCGCCTCGTCTCAACGCAAGTCGGGCACGTGTCGCCCACCCGCCGCCCGCGCTGGGATTACGCCCGCCGCATGGCCAAAGCGATGGACCTGCTCTGCGACGACAGGCTCGACGCATTGATTGATCGGGACGTCGCGTTCGAGGATATGCCGGATGCGATGGGGGAGATTTTCGCTGCTGGCGCCAAGGGGCTGGGGATTGTGGTGCGGTATTGAGGGGGCCGCCATCTGGACCGCGCGCGGCCTCGCGCGCATCTTGGCCGCCGGGCTCCATCCTGCAAATTATGCACCCCGCCTTTGCGCGCGAGGCCGCGCGCGGTCCAGATTGTGCGCTAATGGTCCAACATCAGGCTCACCACCTGCATCGCTATCGTGCTGGCGGCGTAAATCTCCAGCGAGCGGCGGCCAATCCAGTTCAGCGCTTGAGCCAGCGGCGCGGGCGGGTGCGATTCTAAATCCTTGCGGCGGAAGGCGAGGAGCGTTGCAACCAGCGCGCCGATCAGCAGCGCCAGAATGATGATTTGTACAAAATCCAGATGCCAGAACAGGCTTTCGCTGGTCAGATAATACAGACCGCAGATCAGCGCGACGACATTGCGGGCGCGCGCGCTTCCCGGCTCGCCGACGAGCGCAAGGCGGGCGCTCAGGCCCAGCAGCGCCCACAGCCAGCCGCTCAGGCCATATTCAATCACATTGCCAAGCAGCGGCGCGAGCGCGGCCAGCGCCAAAGCCAGCAGCGGCAGGGCGAAGCGCTTGTGCGCGATAAACGATTCCGCATGCGGCAAAACAAGCCGCAGCAGCGCAAAGCTGAACAGGATGTTGAGCGAGCAATCCCAGCCGTCGCTGATAATGTCGAGCCCGGTGAGAATTGCGCCCAGCACAAGCCACGAGGCTGGAATGGCGCCTGTGCGCGCAAAGCCGATCAGGAAGAAAAAGATCGGCGCGGCGGGCCGGCCAAACACGCGCCACCATGTCTCGTCGGGGTCAAAGAACAGGCCGTAATGATCGACGAGAACCAGCGCCAGCCCGACGAGTTTCAGGATGTCCGTCGTGGTGATTTTTGGCGTGTGCAGCATTTTGGTTCCGGGTGCGTCGCACAGCTATGCGAAGTCGCGCCTCATGTGTCCAGTGCGGTCCAGACGGAGAACAGCTGCTGCGAGGCGCAAACCAGACAAAGCAACACGCCCCTCCCTATGCCGTCATGGACGGGCCTGACCCATCCATCCATGCGCCTGCGTTTGCAGCGTTGAGACTGGATGGCCGGGTCAAGCCCGGCCATGACGTGCGCGCGGGTCCAGATCGTACCCCCTTGCCGAAACCTCGGCGGCACGTCATCTAGACGCAGCATCATCAATTAAAGGACATCCCATGTACGCTGTCGAAGTGCGCGACCACATCATGATTGCGCATTCTTTCAAGGGGGAGCTGTTTGGCCCCGCCCAGAAGCTGCATGGCGCGACCTTCGTGGTCGACGTCGCGTTTTTCCGGAAAGAACTCACCAGCGATTACGTTGTGGTGGACATTGGCCGCGCTCATGATGCGCTGAAAGCCTGCCTCGGGCCGCTGAATTATCAGAACCTCGACGATCTGCCGCAATTTGCCGGCAAGCAGACGACGACCGAGCATTTGTCGAAATATATTTTCGACGCCATGGCGAACGCCGCCCGCACCGGGGCGCTGGGGCCGGGCGGCGAGGGCATCTGCAAAATCCGCGTCAATCTGCATGAATCTCATGTCGCCCGCGCCTGGTATGAAGGCGATGTCGCGTGAGCCAGCAGCCTGTGCGTGCGATCTTCGCCATTCCCGGCGATCTGGCCACGCCCACAGGCGGCTATGCCTATGACCGGCGCGTGCTGGCTTTGCTGGGCGAATATGGAATTGACGCAAGGCTGCTCACGCTGCCGGGCTCGTTTCCACGGCCCGGCGCTGAGGATCTGGCGATCACGTGGCAGGCTTTGTGCGCGGTCTCGCCCGATGACGTGTTGCTGATAGACGGGCTGGCGTGGGGCGCGATGCCGGTCGAGATCGCGGACGCATTGGGCGCCAAGATCGTGGCTCTGTGCCATCATCCGCTGGGGCTGGAATCGGGACTGACGCAAACGCAGGCGAACGCCTTGATCGCCAACGAGACGATGAATCTGGCGCTGGCTGCAAAAGTCGTCGTGACGAGCCATTCCACGCGCGCCACGCTGATTGCGCAATTTGGCGTTGATCCCGAAAAGATCGTTGTGGCGGAGCCCGGAACCGATCCCGCGCGGCAAGCGATGGGAAGCGGCGGGCAAGTCCTCAACATTCTGGCGATCGGCTCCATCGTGCAGCGCAAGGGCTACGATCTGCTGGTGGAGGCGCTGGCGCCTTTGAACGATCATGACTGGCGCCTTCGCATTGTCGGCGCGCAGGATCGCGCGCCCTCTTGCGTGCAGGCTTTGCGCGCGCAGATCGCAGAGGCTGGCCTTGAAGAGCGCATAATTCTTGTGGGCGGCGCGTCTGACGCTGAACTGGATGCGCTCTATCACAGCGCCGATCTGTTCGTATCGGCCTCGCGCTATGAGGGCTATGGCATGGTGCTGACCGAAGCATTGGCGCGCGGCCTGCCGATCATCGCCTCGACGGGAGGCGCCGCCGCCGCCACTTTGCCCGATGGCGCGGGATTGAAAGTTCCGCCTGACGATGCGCCCGCTTTGCGGCAAGCCTTACGCCGCGCCTTGAGCGACAGCGCTTTGCGCGCGCAGCTTGCACAAGCGGCCAGCGCAGCGGCGTCGAATTTGCCGACATGGAATGACGCGGCCAACATCATTGCGCAGACCCTGCGCGCTGTTGCGGATGGAGATTCAAGATGAGCTTTTCCGCTGAATGGCTGGCCTTGCGCGAGCCGGTCGATCATCGTTCGACAAGCGCAAAGCTGCGGGCAGAAGTTGTGCAAGCGTTTGCGCAGGCCGACCCGCTGCGCATCGTCGATATGGGCTGCGGCTCAGGCTCAAACCTGCGCGGGCTTGCCCCGAGCCTGCCGCAAAACCAGCACTGGACTCTGGTCGATTGGGATGCGGCTTTGCTGGCCCACGCGCGTGAAGCGCTGGCGCAATGGGCTGAGTCCAGCAGCGTGGATGGACAGACGCTCGTGCTGGAAAAAGCCGGTAAACATCTGCGCGTGAACTTCCTGCAAGCCGATCTTGCCCGCCACGTCGAGCACGCGCTCGACATTGGCGTCGATCTGGTGACGGCGGCGGCGTTCTTCGATCTGGTGTCGGAAGACTGGATCGAGGCTTTTGCAAAAGCCATGGCGGCGCGCAAATTGCCGCTCTACACCGTGCTCACCTATGACGGCTTTGAGCGGTGGTCGCCCGCCCATCTCGCGGATTCCGCCATGAACGCGGCGTTTCACGCCCATCAGCGCAGCGACAAGGGCTTTGGCCCGGCGGCTGGTCCTGCTGCGGCTGGCGCCTTGGCGCGCGCTTTTGCGCAACAAGGCTATGGCGTGCAGCGCGAAAGTTCGCCGTGGAATATCACGCCAGGCGATGGCGATCTCCTCGCCGATCTGGCGCGCGGGGCGGCAAACGCCGTGCGCGAGACAGGGCTGGTGGACAGCGCTCAAATCGATTCATGGTTGGCCGCCCGCGTGAGCGCGCAGGCCTGCGTCATTGGTCATGAGGACGTGTTCGCACGGCCCTGAACTTTGCCCGTAACGCTTTCGGGCGTTATTTGCCGGGCACCAATTGCTTGTGCAGCGCCCGCGCAGATTCCAGCTGCGACGTCGGCGTCGACATGACTTTGGTCACGTAAGCCAACATGTCCTCGCCGCTCATCGGGGCCACCGGGACATCGGCCTTCTTCGTCTCCGCCAGGAAATCGGGATCGGCGACCATTTTTGTGAAGGCGATTCGCAGCGCTGCGAGGCGGTCTGCGGGAACGCCGGGCGGAAATGCGAGCGGGCGCCCCAGTTCACTGGTTGAAACGTAGATTTCCATGAGCGTTTTGTCGGCGGCAGCCCCAAACTCGGTCATCGCGGGCGTGTCGGGGAAGTCCGCGAGACGCTTGGCGGCGATGGAAAACACAGGCACAAGATCGCCTTTGCGCAATTTGTCGCCATGCAGCGTGATTGCGTTGGCAAGCGACATGCCGCTGCTATCAAGCTCTCCGCGCTCCATGGCGATCATGACGTCCGAGGCGCCTTTATAGCCGGCGATGACCTTGAACTTTGTTCCTGCCGTCCGGTTCATCATCAACGCGGAAAGCGCGAAAACATTGGTTATCCCGGTCGCGCCGAGCGTGACTTCCCGCACCTTTGCGTCCTCAATCGACTTTACGCCGGACGCGCGCGTCGCAAGCGTGATGGAATCGGCGTCCGCGATGCGCCCGATGTAGAGGAAGTCCTTTGCGTTGAACTTCACCGCAGGATTCAGCAGCGTTTCAAAAAGAACGTCCGAATGGATGAGATGAATCAGGGAGCCGTCTTTGGGGGCCACATTGTAGGAATAATTTAGCGCAACATTGCCGCCTGCGCCGGGCATCGTCTGAAGCACCAGATTCGGTTGGCCGGGGATGTGCTTGCCAAGATGGCGAGCCGCCAGCTGGCCATAAAGGCCATAGGTTCCGCCGACGCCGGCGCCGATCAGAACGCGAATGTCCTTGCCTTTATAGAAGCTCTCTACAGAAGCTTGCGCATTCGCGTCGCTCGCGGGCGCACTGGCGCCAATCGCGGCGATAACCAATGCAACGCATGTCAAATACGTCCGGCGCATTCCGTCCTCCCTCGAATGTATTTTTGTTCTGCAGGCGACTTTGCGCCCTTTTCAGCATCGTAGACGCTAGAGAAAATGTTTCAAGCGTCAGGTTTGCCCGGACTGACGGATGGCAAATGCTGGAGAAGCGCCTAGCCGCCCCAGCTTTTGGGCAGCATCCGCCACAAAACGATGTCTTTCTTGACCAGCGTATGCTTCAGCGCGCCAGCAATGTGCAGCAGCACCAACAGCGTCATCGCAATTGCGCCGACAAAATGCATCCACTGGAAAATCGTGAATAGCGTCTCGTCCTTGGGCGCAAGGTGCGGCAGCGTGAACAGGCCAAACACCGACACGTCGACGCGGTAGGCCGACGTCATCAGCCAGCCGATCAGCGGCATCGCCAGCAGCAGGCCGTAAAGCGCATAATGCGTGAAGGCGGAGGCGACGGCCTCGAACCTCGTCAGGCCAGCGTAGGGCGCCGGGGCGCCATGATAGAGCCGCACGACGACGCGCCAGACCGCGAGAACGAAAACCACGACGCCAAACGAGCGATGCAAATCAAAGAGCTGATTTTGCAAGGCGCCGGAGCCGATATTGGTCATGACGATTCCGGCGGGAATAATGCCCAGCACGAGCAGCGCGCTGATCCAGTGCAGCGCCTTGCCGATGGGCGCATAATCTTTCGGACGTGTGCTGAAGCTGGAATCGGTCATGGCGTCACCTCAAGTTCGTATTCGCCCGAATTCGTATTTGCCCGAAGATCGCAATCAAACAAAACGTCGCCGTCCGGAAACGGCCAGATGCGCGCCGGTGGACGCAGGGCGTGCCGCAATTCATCAATGGGCGCAAGGTCCAGCCCCTGCTTGCCCGAGCCGATGATCACGGGGGCGACCAGAACGTGCAGCCGGTCCATGGCGCCTGCATTTATGAAGGATGAAATGGTGCGCGCCCCGCCTTCGACAAGAATCCGTCGCAAACCTGCGTCAAACAAAGCTTGTGCGATGCTGATCGGGCAGATGGCGCCATCGGCGCGGCGCGGGGCCACGATCACTTCGTCGCAATTTGGCGGAGCTGCTTGCGGCTCCGCTGTAATGAGGATGCGACGGGCGCCGTCATTGGCGAGCCAGCGCACCTGAGCGCCAGTGCGCCCGGAAGGATCGAGCGCGACGCGGGCGGGGTTTTTGCCCGGCGTGCGGCGCACATTGAGTTGAGGGTCGTCGGCGGCGATGGTGCCGGCGCCGACCAGAACGGCGTCCACGGCGGCGCGGAGGCGATGCAGATGGTCAAGCGCGCAGGCGCCGTTGATGTAGCGGGAATCTCCCGTGCGGGTGGCGATCCGCCCGTCGAGCGATTGGCCCAATTGGCCGATCACGAACGGACGGTCGGCGGGCGCCTGCCGCAGTGATCCGAATATGGCGGCATACGTATCTTCGCCGTAGGCGATTTCGCCTGCAGGCGCCGGGTCTCTGGTAAACGGGGGGACATTTTGGGCCGCAACCATTTGGTCTCCAGTTTAGTTAAAAGCCCAAGGGTAAGCTCTTGCTTTGAGAAATTTACGATTTTGCGCTATGTAACCGCGATGGGGCGATCAAAAAATCGTTCAGTTTTGCGGCTTCTTGCGCCCAAGCCAGTCGAGGGATGCGTGTCGGACATCAAGAACATTCTAGACGGAGAGCGCGGCGCGAGCCAGATCGCCGTAGACCGTGTAATTTCAGAATTGCGTTCGGGACGCCCGGCTCTCATTCACGCCGGACGTTCGCACGCCATCGTCATGGGCGTCGAGTCGCTTGATGCGCGTCTGGCTACCCGCCTTGCCGGGGTGGCGCGCGGTCGCGCCCGCCTTGTGCTGCCGGCGCCGCGCTTACGCCGTTTGGGGTTGGAGCGCACCGAGCCCGGCGTGCTGGCTCTGCCGACCATCGATCTCGCCCGCATCAATGAAATGGCGCTGGAGACCGGCGCGCGGATCGATGCGCCGGTGTCGGCCCTGTCGCCCATCGACCGCGCGGCGCTCGAAGTCGTGCGCCTGTCGCTGATCCTGCCCGCCGTACTTGTTGTGCCGGTGACGGCGAAGGCGGCGGCTGAATGCGGGCTGCTGGTGGCCGA
>CAMCMI010000018.1 GCA_945875875.1 Rhizobium sp. Q54 | reverse complement strand
AATTACATTGAGGCCAACCCGCTGGTGACGCCCGCGCACATCGTGCCGGAATGGTATTTCCTGCCGTTCTACGCGATCCTGCGCGCCATCCCCTCCAAGCTCGGTGGCGTCATCGCGATGTTTGGCTCGATTGCGATCCTCGCGTTCCTGCCGTGGCTTGATACATCGAAGGTGCGTTCGGCCAATTATCGTCCGGTCTATCGCGTGTTCTTCATCGTGTTCGTGCTCACCTGCATTGGCCTTGGCTATCTGGGGGCTATGCCGGCAGAGGGCGGCTACGTGCTCGCCTCGCGTCTCCTGACGCTATATTACTTCGGGTTCTTCCTCGTGATCCTGCCGCTGCTTGGCCTGTACGAAACGACGAAGCCATTGCCCGCCACCATTGCAGATTCGGTATTGCCTTACGGCGGCGCCAGTTTGCAGCCGGCGGAATGAGCGAGCTTAAGGACATGACCATGAAAAGCTTCAAGTCGATTTGTCTGGCGCTCGCTCTTGCGGGGGCTTCGATCACCCCGGCGCTGGCCGCAGGAGCCGGGCCCGCGCCCGAGCGTCAAAGCTGGACGTTCGCCGGTCCCTTCGGTCAGTTTGATCGCGGGCAATTGCAGCGTGGGTTCAAGGTTTATCGTGAGGTTTGCGCGGCCTGCCACTCGATCAATCTGATGTCGTTCCGCAATCTGGCGGAGCCCGGCGGTCCGGAGTTTTCGCAGGCACAGGTCAAGGCGCTGGCCGCTGAATACAAGATCAAGGATTTCGACGACAAGGGCGAGTCTGTCGAGCGCGATGGTCGCCCGGCGGATCGCTTCCCGAAATTGTTCGCCAACGCGGACGCCGCCGCCGCAACCCACGGCGCTGCGCCCCCAGACCTGTCTGTAATGGCAAAGGCGCGCTCCTATTCTCGCGGCTTCCCGATGTTCGTGCTCGATGCATTCCCCGGAATCGCCTATCAGGAGCACGGCGTCGATTACCTCGTGGCCCTGCTCAACGGCTATACGAAGGCTGATGATCAGAACTGGAACGCTTATTACCCCGGCAACATGATCAAGATGAGCAATCCGTTGTCTGACGGTCAGGTTGAATATGGCGACGGCTCACCGCAGACCGGGATGCAATATGCGCGTGACGTTTCTGCGTTCCTGATGTGGACCGCCGAGCCCAAGCTCGAATCACGCAAGCAAACTGGCTTGAACGTTATGCTGTTCCTGTTCGTGTTTGCCGGCCTGCTGTACTTCACCAAGAAGCGCATCTACGCAGACGCGCACTAGGCGTTGGAGCTGGAATGCAAAAGGCCCCGTGAAAACGGGGCCTTTTTTGTATTTTCGGATCGAGCCTCTTTGGACCGCGCGCGTCCCCGCGCGCATACGGAGCAAAGGTCCGCCCGGCGCCAATTTTGAAATTAGAGCAAGAGCGCGCGGTCCAGAATGACGCTTTTCGGTAAAGTGAGCGCCTCTGCGCGCGCCTCCCGTCGCCTGTCCTGAAAGATTGAGCCGTGCGCGCGAGGCCGCGCGCGGTCCGATTTCACGGCTTCCGCTCATCCCCGATTTTCTTCACGTCGCCAAAGCCCGCAGCGTCCATGAACAGGTGCAGCTTGTTTTGGAACCCGGCGTCGTCACGCTTTGTCAGCATGGCGCAATTGCGGGCGATGCCGTCGCAGAGCGCTGAAACCCAAGCGTGTTCCGCTTTGGCGAAATCGTTCAGCACGTAGGAATGCACCATGCTTTTGTCGCCGGGATGGCCGATGCCCAGCCGCACGCGGCGGTAATCCTTGCCCAGATGCGCAGTAATCGAGCGCAGGCCGTTGTGGCCAGCGTCGCCGCCGCCTGTTTTGACGCGCAGCTTTCCGGGCGGCAGATCGAGTTCATCGTGGAAGACAACGATGTCGCAAAGGTCAATCTTGTGAAATCGCGCAGCCTCAGCCACGGCGCGTCCAGATTCGTTCATGTAGGTCTGAGGTTCAAGCAGCAGAACGCGCGCAAGCCCGATGGAGGCCTCGCTCGCCAGTCCCTGAAAACGTTTGCGCAGAAGCGGGAAGTTGTATTCGCGCGCGATGGCGTCAATGGCCATGAAGCCGATGTTGTGCCGGTTGTGCGCGTATTTCGCGCCGGGGTTTCCCAATCCGACAAAGAGCGGCATAGCGGCCTTTTGGAGCTGCGATAAAAACCCTCCCCCGCGCATGCGGCGGGGGAGGGTAAGCTATTACTTCTTGGCGGCGGGCTTTGCCGGCGCCTTGGCCGGGGCGCCCTTGCCTGCGGGAGCGGCGGCGGCAGCGGCCGGCTCATCGACCTTGGCGGGCGGGGCCAGCGTGGCGACCGTGAAGTCGCGCGCGATGATCGGCTTGCAGCCTTCGGGCAGCTTCACTTCCGAAATGGTGAGCGAGGCGCCAATGGTCATGCCGCTGACGTCCACGTCGATGGACTCGGGGATGTTGTCGGCAGGCACGCGCATTTCAATCGTCTGGACGACGAGGTTGATCGAGCCGCCGAGCTTCACGCCGGGAGCGATGTCCGCGCCCTTCAGATGCACAGGCACGTCCACGCGCAGGCTGGAGCCGGGCTTAAGACGCAGGAAATCGACATGCAGCGGTGTGTCGCGAACGACGTCCAGCTGGTAATCGCGGGGGATCACGCGCTCGCTCTTGCCGTCGCCCAGATCGATCTCGAAGATCGTGGTGAGGAAGTGGCCGGCGTAGATCAGGGTGTTGAGGGTCTTGTAATCCAGGCTGATCGGCTGCGGGGCTTCTCCGCCTCCGTAGATCACGCCAGGTACGCGGTTGTCACGGCGAATGCTGCGGGCGGCCCCCTTGCCGGTCCCGGAACGCACCGTGGCCGCGAGTTGTTTGTTCGCTGCCATGTCGATGTTCCTTTTACGTTAAAAAACGCGCCATCGCCTCCAGGGGTGTCGGAGCAGCGCGCGTGCGGCTTATAGCCGGGTGCAAGTGCAGAGACAAGTATGGACCCCGCGCGCTTCTTTCCGGCGCCCCAAGATGCGCGCGAGGACGCGCGCGGTCCAAAGCGGGTCCAGCCTTTAATCGAACAGGCTGGAAACGCTTTCTTCTTTGAACGTGCGGCTGATCGCTTCCCCCAGTAGCGGCGCGACCGAGATCACGCGGATGTTTTTGGCCACGCGCACGGCGGCGGTGGGCTCGATCGTGTCGGTCAGCACCAGCTCCTTGAGCTTGGAGGCGGAAATGCGCGCTACTGCGCCGCCGGACAGCACGCCGTGGGTGATATAGGCCGAGACGTCGCGGGCGCCCTTGGCCAACAGCGCTTCTGCGGCGTTGCACAGCGTGCCGCCCGAATCGACGATGTCGTCCACCAGAATGCAGCTCTTGCCCTCGACGTCGCCGATGATGTTCATGACTTCGGATTCGCCAGCGCGCTCGCGGCGCTTGTCGACGATGGCCAGCGGGGCGTCGATACGCTTGGCGAGCGCCCGGGCGCGCACCACGCCGCCCACGTCGGGCGAGACCACCATCACGTTTTTCAGATCAAGATGCGCCTTGATGTCGCCCACCATGGCGGGGGCGCTGAACAGATTGTCCACCGGAATGTCGAAAAAGCCCTGAATCTGCCCGGCGTGCAGATCGACGGTGAGCACGCGGTCGGCGCCGGCGCGGGTAATGAGATTGGCGACCAGCTTGGCCGAGATCGGCGTGCGGGGACCGGGTTTGCGATCCTGCCGGGCATAGCCGAAATAGGGGATGACGGCGGTGATGCGCTTGGCCGAGGCGCGGCGCAGGGCGTCGCACATGATGAGCAGCTCCATCATGTGGTCGTTGGTGGGAAACGATGTGGACTGGATGATGAAAGCGTCCGCCCCGCGCACGTTTTCCTGAATCTCGACGAAGATTTCCATGTCCGCGAACCGACGCACCTGGCAGCGCGTGAGCGGCTGGCCCAGATAGGCTGCGATGGCTTCGGTGAGCGAGCGGTTCGAATTGCCCGCCAAAATCTTGAAACCAGCCATGCCTGTCCCCGTATCGCCAAACGTTTTGGCGCTTATTGCCATAAAGGCGCTGCTTGAAGGCGCTACTTGGGCGCTCCTTAGCAAGCCTGACGTAATGCGACAACTGCGATAGAAGCTTAACGCACAGCTGCGGTTGATGGCGGCCCCTTGGCGGCTGCAGCTTCCGGCGTATTGCTCAGGAATGCGGCAAGTTCCTGCGCGGTCGCCAAGGCCACGCTCTCCAGCGCCGCACCGTCAAGGCTTGCCCATGTGTCAGCGCCCACAGCGGCGGCCTCAACTTGATCTTCCAGACGATGCAGGCGCCGGCGGCTGGAATTATACACATCCCACACCCATGAAATCGCAACGCCCTTGTCGGTGCGCCACGCGCTCATATGGCCTTGCACGAGATAATTCGCGCTGGCGGACGGGGCGGTCGTCACATCGTGGGCCGCCAGCGCGCGCGACATCGCGCCATAGAGGCGGCCTGCCGCCGCCGGATCGGGGCCGTCGAGACTGATGAAGGCGAGCGTTGCGCCAGCAGGACTGATTCCCGGAGCCGCCGTCAGGCCGGGCCGCGCCAGCTCAACTGCCTGCCCGGAAGTGGGCGCGCTGGCCACAAGTCCCGGCAGCGCCTCGCCGCAGCCGGTTAAGCCAAGGCAGAGGGCAATCGCGGTTAACCTGACGTGGAGATGCAACCTGACGCGGAGATGAATATCGATCATGCCCCACGCTCTCTTGCCCAGAAAAACTTGCGCACGATACGCGCCACAAGGGCAGAGTTAGCGCGGAACCAGCGCCCGGTCCAGCGCCGGAAGGCAGAAGGTCGAGCGCGCCGGTTAGGCTAGGGTTGGTCCCTGCGGTAGAGCGCGCGCCGATAGCCAGAACCAAATACCGGCAATTCAAGCGCCAAATGATAAATGGCAGGACAGGATGGCCCCAACGTGATGGTCGGCTGGCCGGACGCCGCTGCGCGGGTCGCGATGTGCCAATCGGGCTTGTTTTCACAAAATTCTTCATCTTGCACAGGCGTCAGCGCGATAGGGCTGTTGCGGACGTGATAGGCCATTGCGATGCGGCGCTCCTGTCCGAAATCGGTGTGCCAGGTTGCGGGTCCATTGGCGGTCATGAGGCTGATCACGTTTCGGTAGTCGCCGCGCCCGTGGGTCAGCAATTGCGGCAAGCCAGCTATATTAAACAACAAAATCATTATTATAACCACAGCTGCAGTCAGCCGCGTCTTTCCGCCCCTTGCCCACGCCCGGCCTGCGCTTACGGCCAGCAACAACAAGAACGCAATTCCCACCAACATGTGGAAGCGCCCGGAATAAGGATCGCGCAAGCCTGCCGCGATCGCGAAAACGGGCGGCGCCAGAAGGCCGGTTGCGAAGGCGTAACGCGTCTGCGGCGGGCATAGTGCGAGGCAAACTGCGGAAAAGGTTGCGCCAAGGGCCAGAACGCCCCAGGCCGACGGCGAGATGGGCGCGGGTAAAGCGATGACGGCGTGCAGGAGGCTCGCCAATCCTTCCATCAGCCCGCCCAGCGAGAACGCGTCCAGCGTCGCCACCCTGAATGAGCCGGTGACGTGAATGCCGCCCAGCAGGGAGGCAAACGCTGGCGCCAGCCCCAACCCCATGCCGCCGCCCAAAACGAAGCTTCGTTCAAAGGCTGTTCCGAAAGGTCCACGTCGTATGAGAGCGACTGTCGCAATGATCCAGATTATCGCCGCGCTCCATACGACGATCAAATGAAACATGGCGCCAATCGCGATGCTGGCCCAAATCTGGGCAAGCGCCAGACGATTATCGGTGTCGACCAGCCAGCGCCGCGCAGCGTCCGCCGCCAGCAGGGAGGCAAGCACGGCGACGCCATAGCCGCGCGCCTCCGACCCATAATTTACAAAGAACATGCTGAGCGCGAACAAAAGCGCGGCGCAGACCCCGGCGACATCGCCGCCGTGGACGCGGGCAATGCGGGCAGCAACTGGAATGGTCGCGATTCCAGCCAAAATTGCGGGCAGGCGCTGGAGCGTCGGGTGCGCATCGGGCCCGATAAAGCGAAGCCAGACTGTATTCAGGATATGGTTGTTGTCATGTGATATGCCCCACAGGACGTCGCCATAGCTCTTGGCGTTCACGGCAAACTCAAGCGACCAGATTTCGTCGAGCCAGAGATCGTTATTGGCAGCTGCGATGCGCAGCGCGGCGCCAATCGCCGTGGCAAGCCCGATCAGGACGGCGTATCGCGAGGGCGCGAAACTTGAAGCCGTCAAAAATTGAAATCGCATTTGAGTAAAACGCCAAAAGAAAAACGTTAGCCAGACAGCTATTAAGCGATGATTAAGCGATTGGCGCTTTCGCCGCGCTGCGCGCAGCCTTAAATAGCGCCAATGAGCCGACCGCCACACGCCATGTCCGCAGCCGATTCGCCGCCAGACGCCTTTGAGGCGTCCGCCGTTGCGCCTGATGGCGATATTGACGACGAACCTTCCGAGCCTGCTCTGGAGCTTGCGCCCGTTGAGCTGGAGGAGGACGTTGCGCCCGCCTCGTTGGCGCGGGGCGTCGAGGTCATCAAGGCCAATCTGAAACATGCGCCCGAAGGCCCCGGCGTCTATCGCATGTTGAGCGAGGCGAGCGAGGTTCTCTACGTCGGCAAGGCGCGCAGCATTCGCAAGCGCATCGCCTCCTATGCGCGCGAGGCCGGGCACAGCAACCGCATCGCCCGCATGATCGGGCTCACCTGCTCGATGGTGTTCGTGTCGACCGCCACCGAGACCGAGGCGCTGCTGCTTGAGGCCAATTACATCAAGCAAATGAAGCCGCGCTTCAACGTGCTGCTGCGCGACGACAAATCGTTTCCCTATATTTTGCTCAGCGGCGATCATGTTGCGCCGCAGCTCACCAAGCATCGCGGCGCGCGCAACCGCAAGGGTGATTTCTTTGGCCCCTTCGCCAGCGTGTGGGCGGTCAACCGCACGCTGAACGCTTTGCAGCGCGCGTTTCTTTTACGCTCCTGCACGGATTCTTTTTACGAGAACCGCACGCGTCCGTGCCTGCTCTACCAGATCAAGCGGTGCTCGGGCCCCTGCACGGGAGAAATCTCGCACGAGGCTTACGGCGAACTCGTGACTGAGGCGCGCGACTTTCTGTCGGGCAAGAGCCGCGCCGTGCGCGAGGCTCTGGCGGGTGAGATGAACGCGGCGGCGCACGAGCTGGAGTTTGAAACCGCTGCACGCCTGCGCGATCGCATCGCCGCGCTGTCGGCCATTCAGGGCGCGCAGGGTATTAATCCGCGCACGGTGGAAGAGGCGGATGTGTTCGCCATCGTCGAGGACGCGGGCCAGTTCGCCATCGAAGTGTTCTTCTTTCGCACCTATCAGAACTGGGGCAATCGCACTTATTTTCCGCGCGCAGACCGCTCATTGACGATGGGCGAAGTGCTTGATGCTTTTCTGGCGCAATTCTACGAGGACAAGCCGGCGCCGCGTTGCGTGCTGCTGTCGCACGAGGTTGAAAACCGCGCGATGTTGCAGGACGCGCTGTCGATACGCGCCGACCGCAAGGTGGAGGTGGCGACACCCCAGCGCGGGGAGCGCCGCGAACTGGTGGAGCACGCGCAGAAAAACGCGCGCGAGGCTTTGGGCCGCAGGCTTGCCGAAACGTCGGCGCAAGAGCGGCTGATGGTGGCGCTGGCGCAGGCGTTCAGCATCGAGAAACCGCTGCGCCGCGTGGAGATTTACGACAATTCGCACATCATGGGCACGAACGCCGTCGGCGCCATGGTGGTGGCTGGGCCGACCGGCTTCATGAAAAGCCATTACCGCACGTTCAACATCAAGGACGCGCAAACAACGCCGGGCGACGATTACGCGATGATGCGCGAAGTGCTGACGCGCCGCTTCTCTCGGCTTGCCAAAGAAGAAGCGGAAAATGATCCGGCTGCGCCCGCAAGCGCAAAGCCGGACTTTCCCTCCCGTCCCGATCTTGTGCTGATCGACGGCGGCAAGGGCCAGTTTGATATTGCGCGGCAGGTGCTTCTTGAATTGGGCGTCGAGGGGATCGCGATTGTTGGCATCGCCAAGGGGCCTGATCGCGATGCGGGGCGGGAGACGTTTTTCATGGAGGGACGCACGCCCTTCAAGCTCGCGCCACGCGATCCTGCGCTTTATTTCGTGCAGCGCCTGCGTGATGAAGCACATCGCTTCGCCATCGGCACGCACCGCGCGCGGCGCAAGAAAGATTTTGTAAAAAGCCCGCTCGACGACATTGCGGGCATTGGCCCTGCGCGCAAACGCGCTCTCCTGCAGGCGTTTGGAACCGCCAAGGCGATTTCGCGCGCAGCGCTTGGCGACCTTGAAAAAGTTCCCGGCGTGAACGCTGCGACCGCAAAGCTCGTCTACGATTATTTTAGAGGCTGACCGCGCGCAAAAGCGCGTCGCCCTTACCTCTTTCGCATAGATGAAGCGGCTCCTTGCCCGATCAATAACCAGCCCGCGGGTCTGCGCTTTCAGGCGTCGAAATCGCATGGATCAGGTTCAGCCAGGGAGTACTTCATGAAAACGCTTTCGCTTTTGCCAATGGGCGCGCTTGCGCTCGCAATGGCGCTTCCGCTCATGCCGCAAGCAGCTTCTGCGCAAGAGGGCGGCGGCGGCGTGAGTCGCGAAGAACTGCGTGAATTTTTGCGTGAGGGGATCGAATCTCGTCGCGAGATGCGCGGTTCAATGATGGAGGGCATGCGCGACCGGCAGGATCGGCGCTCGCATATGATGGACATGATGGAAGAGCGGCGCGAGCGTCGGCAGGACATGATGGAACGGCTCAGCCCGGAGCAGCGCGAGCGCATTTGCGACAGGCTGGCTGAGCGCTTTGGCGATCATGGCGAGGGCGGCGAGGGCTTGCGCGAACGCATCCGCGAGCGTGTGCGTGATCGCCTCGCCTCGCGTTATGGCGACGATGGCGGTCGCTGTTTTTACATGACGCGAATATTGCGTTCCGAGGATGGCGACGTGACTGCGCTGGTGCGCCGACGCATCTGCCGCGACTAGAAACGGCTCTCCCCCTGAGTTTTCTCGTAATGGAGTTTAGAGGATGAAACGTATTCTGCTTCTTTCGGCCTGTCTCATGCTAACGGCTGGCCCTGTCATGGCGCAGGCGCCTTCGGATGATCGAAGGGGAGGGCGCGATGGCGGCGTCTAGGATCTGTTGCGCGATCTTGGCGATGGAATGGGTCGCGGCGGCGGCGCCTCGCGCGGGGCGCTATTTTTCCTGCGCAGCGGCGACGCGACAATCGCCGTGCGCTGCGACCCTCTGGACAACATGAAGTCCTGTGTGGACGCCGCCAGCGCCTTCATGGAGAAAGCGCGCAGCATGGCGCCGGGCGGAACCACCAGCATGCCCGCCACGCCGCCCAAACCATAAGGCTCGATCTGGACCGCGCGAGGCCGCGCGCGGTCCAAATCCCCGTCCCTATTTTACGTGCGGCCAAATTGGCGTAAGCCGGGCGTATGGCCAGCAGCGATTCCAAAACCTTCAACCTGAAAAGCCTGATCGGCGAGGCGCTGACTCTGGGCGTTGGCGCTGCGGGCGCGGGCTTGTTTCTGCTTCTCAACATTCCAGGCGGGGCGATGTCGGGCTCCGTCGTGGCGGTGGCCACCATGTCGGCGCTTGGGCTGGCGACGCCCATCGGCGGGCCGCTGCGGGTGCTGGGCATGGCCTCCATCGGTGTCGCCATTGGCTCCGTGGTGGGGCCCGATACGATGAACCATGTGGCCGCCTATCCCGCCAGCATGGCGCTGATGGCACTCTGCGTGGTGGCGATGACGCTCGCCTCGGCTGGCGTCTGGCGCTATCTGATGGGCTGGTCGCCCTCCATGGCGCTGCTGGCCTCGGTGCCCGGCTCCATGGGCTATATCGTGTCGGTGTCGATGACGATGGGCGCGGATGCGGCCAAGGTCGCCGTGGTGCAGATGTCGCGCGTCGTGTTCCTCGTCACGCTGCTGCCGTTTGTGATCGTTTGGGAGCAGGGCGGGGGCGCGGTCAGCCTAGCCGCGCCGGTGTTTGATTCGCCGCTGATGGTGGCCGCCGTTATGGCTGCGGGCATTGGCGTCGGCGCTCTGTTCACCAAACTTGGCGTGCCCGGCGGCATGATCCTTGGCGCCATTGTGGCCTCCGCCGGCCTGCATATCGGCGAAATTGCCACGGGGCGTTCACCAGACTGGCTGATGAATGGCGGGCAGATTTTGCTGGGCTCATGGGTCGGCTCGCGCTTTGTTGATTTCAACTGGAGCCTGTTCTTTCGTATTATCGTCGGCACGGTGATGGCGGTCGGCGCTGCGCTTCTGGTTTCGGTGGCGTTTGCGTGGGCGGCCTCGCAATGGCTTGGCGTGCCGTTTGGGGCTGCGCTCATCGGCTATGCGCCGGGCGGGCAGGAGGCCATGGTGGCGCTGGCTCTGGTGCTGAACGTGGACCCGATCTTCGTGGCCACGCACCATTTAGGCCGCTATTTCCTCATCAACATGAGCCTGCCGTTCATCATCGCGTGGATGCGGCGCACGGAAGCCAAAGGTGGAGAATGAACATGCGGGGCGCCTTCGCGCGCGCTCATTGCGAATTTGCCGCCAGCGCGCCAGCGGTCTGACGCAATTTGCATTTTACGCGTAAAGCTCAAGAGGAGACAGCGCCAGCCTCCTTTGAGGGGGTTGACGCGCTGGCGCCAGTCTGTTCCATCGTGGCTATGACCTCTGCTCCGACACGACGCAAATCGCACAATTTCTCGCTGCCCAACCTGCTGACCTATGGTCGCGTGGCGGCGGTTCCCGTCGTGGCCGCGCTGCTGCTGTGGCCGGAGGAGGATTGGGCGCGCTGGAGCGCGCTGGGCGTGTTCTCGGTTGCCGCCATTACCGATTTCTTCGACGGCTATCTCGCCCGCGTCTGGTCGCAGCAATCCTCGCTTGGCCAGATGCTCGATCCCATCGCCGACAAGCTGCTGGTGGCGGTGTGCCTGTTGATGCTGGCGGCGGACGGCGAGATTGCGGGCAGCTCGCTGTGGGCGGCGTTTATCATTCTGACGCGCGAAATTCTGGTCTCGGGCCTGCGCGAATATCTGGCGGTCCTGCGCGTCTCGGTGCCGGTGACGCAGGTCGCCAAATACAAGACCACGCTGCAATTGGTGTCTCTTGGTTTTCTCATCGCCGGGCCTGCTGGCGAGAAAGTGCTGCCCTATACCCAGACCATCGGCCTGACCCTGCTTTGGGCCGCCGCGCTCCTGACGCTTTACTCAGGGTGGGATTATATGCGCGCAGGGCTTAAACACATCACGGACGAAGATTGAAGGAGCCGACATGAGCGCTCTCAAACTGTCCTATTTTGCCTGGGTGCGCGAGCGCATCGGGCGCCCCGGCGAGATTCTGACCCCGCCAAGCGAGGTGACGAATATCGGCGAGCTGATCGCATGGCTGAGCGGGCGCGGCGAGGAATACGCCTATGCGTTTGAGAACGCCAATGTGATCCGCGCCGCCATCGACCGCCAGCACGTCAAGCACGATGCCCCTATTGCCGATGCGCGCGAGATTGCGTTCTTCCCGCCCATGACAGGCGGCTGAGATGAGCCCGCTCATCAAGGTCGCCATCCAGCGCGAGGATTTTGACGTTGCGCGCGAGATAGAGCGCCTCACGCAGGGGCGCGGCGACGTCGGCGCCGTCGTGACTTTCACGGGCCTGTGCCGCGACGAGGCGGGCACGCTGGAGGCGCTGGAGCTCGAACATTATCCCGGCATGGCGGAAGACGAGATCGAGCGCGTTGCAAAGCAGGCGGCGGCGCGCTGGCCGCTGCTGGGGGCGACCGCCATTCATCGCTTTGGTAAGGTGCTGCCGGGCGAGAACATCGTGCTGGTGATCGCGACCTCGCCGCATCGCCGCGCTGCGTTTGAAGCGGCTGAATTCATCATGGATTATCTCAAAACCCGCGCCCCGTTCTGGAAGAAAGAACATTGCCGCGACGGCAGCGTTGGCGATTGGGTCGAGGCCAAGGATGCCGACGACAGTGCGGCGGAGCGTTGGGAACAAGCGTGAGCGTGCTTCGCCCCCACATCATCGAGCGCGTGATGGCGCGGCGCGGGCGCCTGCATTGGTTTGATGCGCTCAACCCCAGGACAAGCGCGCTGATCGTCATCGACATGCAGGATACGTTCTGCGCGCCAAGCGCTCCGGCGGAAGTTCCGGGCTCGCGCGAGATCGTGGCGCCGATCAATGCGTTTGCAAGTGCGTTTCGCGCGCTTGGCGGGCAGGTGGTCTGGGTGCTGCACGCCAATGACCACGCAGGCGAGGGCGCAAATCTTCGCAGCGATTGGGAGCTGTTCTTCAATCACGTAGTGGCGGACGAGGTGCGCGCCCGCACGATTGAAAGCCTTGCGCCCGGCGCCCAGAAAGTGTGGAGCGGGCTGGAGCAGGATGCGCGCGACCTGACGATTTTCAAAAACCGCTACAGCGCGTTGATTTCCGGCTCGTCCGGCCTTGAGCGCGCGATGCGCTCGATGGGGATCGACACGCTGCTGATTGCGGGCACGAAGACCAACGTATGCTGCGAATCCACCGCGCGCGACGCGATGATGCTCGATTTCAAAACCATCATGCTGTCAGATTGCTGCGCGGCGCTCTCGTTTGAAGAGCACCGCGCAACATTGGAGACGTTCGTTCAGCAATTCGGCGACGTGTTGACGTCGGACGAGGCGCTGAAGCTCTTCAAGCCCTGACGCAGCGCCAAATCACGCCAGCGTGCGCCGCTTTGGCATGATCGACGCGAACGCCATCCGCACCATGACCTGCGTTCCGCCTTTGCCGCGCATGGCGAGCATCATCAGGAACGACATCAACCCGCCAAGACTTGCGGCGTTGAGCGGGATGGGGGCGACGTCGACGGATTCGCTAAAGCGCAGCGCACCAGCTTCGAAACCGCCTTCTGTTGCGAGAGAAGACATCACAACTTTGTCGAAGCCGAGTTCGGAAAAGCTGAACCCGGCAGCACTTCCGGTGTAGGTATGCTCCACATTCCCGATCGTGCGAAACTCACTTCCGCTCAAAGACGCGAGCAGAGTTTGGCCATTATAGAACTGAACGTTGTTACCATTATTCGGCGTCCCCCACTGGAAGCCGAAATATTGCTGAACGGCGCTGAAAGTGAACGTTGCGCCACTTGTCCCGCCAGCTGAAATGAAGTTTGAGCCAGGCGTGGGATTATAGGCATTTTCTGATCCCACTAATCCGGAGGTGGCGTTGAAGCTGATATTCAGGTTAGTCCCTGCGTAACTCAGGCTCATCGGCATTCTGGACAATGTAGCGGTGCCGGGCGATGTCCCCAGATCGATGCTGTTGAACGTAGTCTGCGACTGCGCTCCCGTGGTCAGCGAAATGCCGTTGGTGAGAGCGGTTTGAGCGCTTGCCGCACCTGTGGCGGAAGCCATTGCGAAAGCGGCGAACGCGAATGGAACAAGTTTTTTGAACATGATTTTACTCCAAAAACAAGAAACGCTTACGTGTGAATCCGATCACGCCATCCCGCGCCGACGCGGGATGAGCGACGCGAACGCCATGCGCATCATGACCTGCGTTCCGCTCTTGCCGCGCATGGCGAGCATCATCAGGAACGACATCAATCCGCCGAGGCTTGCGGCGTTGAGGGGGATGGGGGCGACGTCGGGGGTTGCGACGTCGCTAAAGTGAAGCGCGCCAGCTTCGAAGCCGCTTGTAGCTGCAGACATCACGACCTTGTCGAAGCCCAGTTCTGAGAAGCTGAACCCGGCGTAACTTCCCGCTATGGTGCTGCTGCCCACATTCGCGACCGCGCGAAAATCGGCCCCGCCCATCGTGGCAAGCAGGGTCTGGCCATTATAGAATTGCAAACTATTGCCGTCGCCCGGCGACCCCCATTGGAAGCCAAAATATTGTTGAACCGCGCTGAACGTGAACGTTGCTCCATTTGCGCCACCGGCGCTGATAGAGTTTGAGCCCGGCGTGGGATTCCAGCTATTGCCCGCCGCAGCAATGCCGGACGTGGCGTTGAAGCTGATATTAAGGCTGGTGTCCGCGTAACTCAGGCTCATCGGCATCTGCGTGGCATAGCCCCCGCCAGCGGTGCTTCCCAGATCGATGCTGTTGAACGTAGTCTGCGACGGCGCTCCCGTGGTCAGCGAAACGCCGTTGGTGAGAGCGGTTTGCGCGCTTGCCGCACCCGTGGCGGAAGCCATTGCGAAAGCGGCGAAGGCGAATGGAACAAGTTTTTTGAACATAATTTTACTCCAAAAACAAGAAACGCTTACGTGTGAATCCGATCACGCCATCCCGCGCCGCCTTGGCATGATCGACGCGAACGCCATGCGCACCATCACCTGCGTTCCGCCCTTGCCGCGCATGGCGAGCATCATCAGGAACGACATCAATCTGCCGAGGCTTGCGGCGTTGAGGGGGATGGGGGCGGCTTGCACCTCGCCGCTGAAGGCGATCTCGCCAAATTCAACCGCGCCAAACGAGCTGGTCACGACCACGCGATCATATCCAGCTTCAGTGAAGTTGAAATCGGCATAACCGGAAGAGGAGCCGGTTGCGGCGAGGCTCAGAGGCTGAGCCGTTGCGCCTGTAACTGAGGCGACAAGCTGGTCGCCATTATAAAAGCTGAAGTTGTTTCCCGGGTCTTGCGCCATCCATCTTGTGGCGAAATAACTTTGGGTTTGCGAGAAGTCCAGCGTCACGCCGCCGCCACTGGCCGAAGCCATGATATAATTATTGGGGCCGGGCGCGTAGAGTCCGCCGTCCACCAGCCGTGAGCCTCCCGCGAACGTTATGTTCGCCGTTACCGACCCATATGTGAGACTCATCGGCATAGAGCCGAGGACAGTAAAAGCGCTATCTGAGCTGGCGTTCCCCAAATTCATAAACGTAATCCCAGATCCCGCAGTCTGGTTGCCGGAGATGGACATAAAGGTCCCGTTCTGAAGAGCCAATTGCGCCTGCGCCGCGCTGCTGGCGGCGGTCGCTGATAATGCGACGAAGGCGAGTGCGGCGATCTTGTTCTTCACATTCATGAGCGTGCTCCTGTTGAATTGCTTTTTTGCTTTGCCTGGATTTGCGAAACGCTTTGCAATTTGCATTTGGCTCCGCATTTCGCGATTTGCGGTTTTGCAAAGAGCCGCTGCATTCGCGCAGGGCGACGGCGAGAGCGCTGAACGCCCCGCAGATGGAGCCGAAAAGCCCTGCGGCTTAACGCTTTCTTGCTTCATTCGATCAAATCCGCGCATTGCATTCTCCTTGCGAACCCGTGGAGCAAACGCGGCGCCCTTTGGCCTCCCATTTGCTCAGTGAAGGACAGGACCGCGTGTCAGGATGAACGAATAAGTTTTGCAATAGCTACAATTCGAACGATCCCATTCCCAGGCGCCAGCGTGCTTGTGTGTCTGGTCGCATGCCTTGGCGGATTGCTCGGTCGCGTCATCGACGATCTGCGCGCGCCAACGCCTACTTTGCTGCTGGGGCTCTCGCCGCTTGAATTGCTGGTGATGTTTTTTGCCGCGCGCGCGCTCCTTCAAAGCTGCGAGCCGCGCGAGGTCGGCGCGCCGCATATCATTTCAGGCCTCGCATTACTGGCGCCAAGCGGCGGGTTGTCGTGGATCGCGCTGGGCACCTTTGCGTCATGGCGCTTTATGTTTACGCAAGGGAATGCGCGCATTGGCTTTGCTTTGTTCGCCGCGCTGGCGTTGAGCCAAGTGTGGATGAGCATCGGCTTCAAAATTCTTGGCGGCTATCTCTTGCCGCTGGACGCGCAACTGGCCGCGCAAACGCTGAGCCTGCTGGGCTTCCCGACGCAGGTTGTTGGCAATGTGGTGCAGGTGAGCGGCGGTAACAACATTGTCGTACTTATTACGTGCGCGAGCCTGTACCGCATGCCGCTGGCGCTGCTTGCGGCTGTCGCATTGGCTGTGACGGCGCCGGGCGCGCGCGCGACGCTTCGTCAGCTCAGCCTCATCGGCGCGCTGGCGATGCTGGGCTACGCCGCGCTTAATCTGTTGCGGCTGGTGCTAATGGGATGGTCTGCTCCGGTTTACGCCTTCATGCACGACGGCCATGGCGCCAGCCTTTACGACGCCGCGCAAACCATGCTGGTGTTTCTTGTTTCGCGCGTGGCCAGCCCGGCAGCGGACGCAGAGCCGAACACGGTGGGAAAATCCGCATGAAGGCTCAAGTCTCTCTATCAATCCTGCTCATCGTGCTCGCGGCGGGCCTTGGCGCCCGCGTCATGCGCTCGCTCACGCAACAGGGAGGCGTGCAGGTTGAGCGCGAGGAGGGGCAGGTCGAGCGCTTTATGGTTGCGCGCGGCTGGACCATTGGCGAGCGCGTCGCGATCACGGCGAACTTTGATTATGCAGCGCGCGTGTTCAGGCGCGAGTCCTGCCAGCAGGCTTTGCTCGTCTCGGTGATCGGGGCGGGGGGTTATGCTGGCGGATTGTTCAAGCGCATGGCCGGCCTGCACTGGCGCTTCATGCATCTGGGCGCGGCTTATGAGAACCCACCGAGCGTGCGCTTTATGGTGGATTATGGTTTGGCGCTGGGGCTGGGCCAGCGCAGCCCGCCTTCGATTCTGGCGGTGGCCGTCGCGGCGGCGCCATCTATCGTAGTGGAGGCTTGCCAATTGCCGAGCCCGCAGGATTGGCGCAGCTTCAACGAAGCCGCGCCGTTAACTCAGGAAGGTAAAGTTCAGGAAGGCAAAGTTCAGGAAGGCTTGCGCACCAGCGCCGAATAATCTTCCATCAGCGTGCGCGAGAGCGCGCCGGGCGTGAATTTATACGGCCCGACTTCCGACACTGGCGTGACTTCCGCGCCTGTGCCGCAGATGAAACATTCGTCAAAGCCCGCCAGCTCTTCTGGCATGATGCGCCGTTCATGCACCGCCACGCCGCGCGCCCTGGCCAGCGCGATGACGGTGCGGCGGGTGATGCCGTCGAGGAAGCAATCGGCCAGCGGCGTATGAATGGCGCCGTCCTTGACGAACAGGATGTTGGCGCCGGTGCATTCGGCCACGCGGCCTTCCCAATCCAGCATCATCGCGTCCGCATAGCCCTTGCGCTCGGCGCGGTGCTTGGAGAGCGTGCAAATCATGTAAAGGCCCGCGGCCTTTGCCGCCACCGGCGCGCAGCGCGGATCGGGGCGGCGATAATCGGCGATGTCGAGACGGATGCCGCGCATCTTCTCGTTGACGTCGAACATGCTGGGCCAATCCCACATCGCAATCGCGACGTTGATCGTGGAATCCTGCGCCGCCACCGCCATCATCTCGCTGCCGCGCCACGCAACAGGGCGCACGTAGCACGAGGTCCAGCCGTTCTTTGCCAGCACAAGCGCCTTGGCCGCTTCAAGCTCATCGGTGGAATAGGGGAGTTCAAAGTCGAGGATACGCGCAGAATTTTGAAAGCGCTCGGTGTGCTCAGCGCTTTTGAAAATGCGCCCCTCATAGGCGCGCTCGCCCTCGAATACGCAGGAGCCGTAATGCAGGCCGTGGCTGAGAACATGCAGTTTGGCGTCTTGCCAGGGCAGCAATTGGCCGTTGAGCCAGATGAAACCGTCACGCTGATCGAAGGGCAGAACGGACATGTATTCCTCCACGCTTCAGGCGACCCGGGCGCCCGCGCGCTGCAACAAGGCTGATTTCTGGCGGGTTTTCCCACCGCTACAGACCTTGACGACTAACAACCAACCTGAAATATGTCAATCTGGCTGACTTAATTACACGCTGCCTTCCGGCAGGCCCATTATGGACACGGCGCTTCGCCAGAAGCTGCGCGGGGGGATTATGGCGCGCCAGAGCGATAAAGAGGCGCCGGAACGCGAGCTTGCCGTTGAAGAGCGTGCCGTTCAAGAGCTTGCCGCACAAGAACTGCCCGCTTACGAGCTTATCGAGCTGTTCTTCTTCGCTTATCGCGATTTCGTGGCCGACGCCGACCGGCTGCTGGAGAGCCTGCGCTTTGGTCGCGCGCATCATCGGGTGCTGCATTTCGTCCTGCGTCATCCCGGCCTTACCATCGCCGAATTGCTGGAAATTCTGCGCATCACCAAACAAAGCCTCAATCGGGTGCTGAAAGAGCTGCTCGACAAGGGCTATGTGGAAGCCCATCCCGGCGTGCAGGATCGCCGCCAGCGCCAGCTCAAGCTCACGGCTCTGGGCGAAGATCTGGCGCTGCAATTGTCAAAGCTGCAATCGCGCCGGTTCGCCCGCGTGCTGCAGGAATTGCCGGATGGGGCGCGCGCTGGTTCCGTGCGGTTCCTGCTGGCCATGATCGACCCGCAGGAGCGCGCCCGGGTGGAGACGCTGGTGTGGCCGGACGGACGCGCGCAAGACACAGGGGAGCGTTAAATAGCCATGAGCGCTTCACCCCAAACGCCCCCGCCCGCTGACGACGCCTCCCATGTGCTGGTGGTGGACGATGATCGCCGCATCCGCGACTTGCTGTCGCGCTATCTGGCCCAGCAGGGCTATCGCGTCACCACGGCGGCCAGCGCGCTTGAGGCGCGGGCCAAATTGCGCGGGATTATATTCGATCTGCTGGTGGTGGACGTGATGATGCCCGGCGAGAGCGGGCTCGATTTCGCCCGCTGGCTGCGCTCGGTATCAGAGACGCCAATCCTGATGCTGACCGCGCGCGCCGAGCCAGCCGACCGTGTGTCGGGGCTGGAGGCGGGCGTGGACGATTACCTGACCAAGCCGTTCGAGCCCAAGGAATTGTCGCTGCGGATCGCCTCGATCCTGCGCCGCGCTGCGCCAAAATTCGCGCCCGCAATTGCGCCTGAGAGCGTGCGCTTTGGCCCGTTCACGTTTGATTGCGAGCGCGGGGAATTATTGCGCGAGGGCGAGCCTGTGCATCTGTCCGAGCGTGAGCGGCAGGCCATGCAATTGCTGGCGAAAACCCCGGGCGAGCCGGTCTCGCGCGAGGCGCTGGCGAGCGCGGGAACATCCGACCCCGCGCTTGCCGCCAACGAGCGCACCATCGACGTGCAGATGAACCGGCTGCGGCGCAAGATCGAAAACGATTCCGCGCAGCCGCGCTATCTGCAAACCGCGCGCGGCGCCGGCTATCGCCTCGTGGTTGACCGATGAAGGAGGTCCCGCTCCCGCCCTCGCTCGACAAGGTTCGCGCCATCTGGCGCCGCGCCATGATTGCGCTGGGCGAGCGCATGCCCAAGGGGCTTTATGCGCGCTCGCTGCTCATCGTTATTGTGCCGATGGTTCTGCTGCAATCGGCCATCGCGTATTTTTTCATGGAGCGGCATTGGCAGCTTGTCACGCAGCGGCTTTCGTCCGCCGTGGTGTCGGACATCGGCGCCACGATAGACCTTATTGAATCTGGCGCCTCGATGGCCGCCGTCGAGAAAATTGCCGAAAACCGCTGGGGCTTCAGCGTTAAGCTGCTTGACCGCGAGCCTTTGCCGCCCGCTCTGCCCAAGCCGTTTTTCGCTTTGCTCGACCGCGCCTTGACGCGCGAATTGTCGAGCCAATTGCGTCGCCCGTTCTGGGTTGACACCATCGGTCGCTCGAAGCTCGTGGAAGTGCGTGTGCAAACGGAGACTGGCGTGCTGCGCATTCTCACCAATCGCAACGCCGCCTATGCTTCCAATTCGCATATTTTCCTCGTCTGGATGATGGTCACGTCGCTGGTGCTTCTGGGGGTGGCGATTGCGTTTTTGCGCAATCAGATCAGGCCGATCTTGCGACTGGCGCGTGCGGCGGAGGATTTTGGCAAGGGGCGCGATTTTGAGTTCCGCCCGCACGGCGCGCGCGAAGTGCGGCAGGCGGGCTATTCCTTCGTCAAGATGAAACAGCGCATCGAGCGCGCGCTTGAGCAACGCACGACAATGCTCAGCGGCGTGAGCCATGATTTGCGCACGATCCTCACGCGCTTTCGCCTGTCGCTGGCGATGTTGCCGGACAATTCCGACAACGAGGCGATGCAAAAGGACGTTGAGGAAATGCAGCGCATGCTGGAGGCGTATCTGGCCTTCTCGCGCGGGGCGGGCGGCGAGCCTGCGGTCTCCACCGATATTCTGGCCTTCATCGAAGAGCTGAAAGCCGACGCCGAGCGTCATGGCCACGCCACGCGCATCTCTCATTCAGGGCATGCGGTCGCGATCGTGCGGCCGGATTCTTTCAAACGCTGCCTCACCAATCTGGTCGCCAATGCGCAACGCTATGGCGACGACATCGCGATTGAGGCGATCTGCGACGCCAGCTTCCTCACCATCCACGTTGACGACGACGGCCCCGGCATACCGGTCGATAAGCGCGAAGACGCCTTCCGCCCGTTCCACAGGCTGGACGAAGCGCGCAATCAGGACGAGGGCGGCACGGGCCTTGGCCTCGCCATCGCCCGAGACATCGCCCGCGCCCACGGCGGCGACGTCTCTCTCGACGTCAGCCCCATGGGCGGATTACGCGCCAGCGTGCGCGTGCCGGTGTAAAGCGAATAGCGAGTAGTAAGAGCGCCGTTCTCTTCCTTCTCCCCTTGCGTTCGAGGGTGGCGCGCGAAGCGTGACGGATGAGGGCGCTTGCAACGCCCGAAGTCCCCCTCATCCGTCGCTTGCTGACGCAATCGACACCTTCTCCCGCGAGGGGAGAAGGAAAGAGCGCCCGAAAATTCTACTCGCTACTCGCTAATCGCGAGCAGGGAGTAGCGAATAGCGAGTGGCGAGTAGTAAGAGCGCCTCTCTCTTCCTTCTCCCCTTGCGGGAGAAGGTGTCATGCAAAGCATGACGGATGAGGGGCGTCTTGCTCGTTGCAAAGACCCCTCATCCGCCCCTTGCTGACGCAAGGCTCACCTTCTCCCGCGCGCGCGGGAGAAGGAAAGAAAAGCCCTACTGCTCCATCGCCTTGCGCGCTTTCTCGACGATCTCGGGAGGCGTGGCGTAGATCGCGTTCACCTTCATTTGCAGCTCTTCTCCCGACACCGGATCAGCGTCGACTTTCATCTTCGCGGCCTCAGCAACAAGCTCCTTGTCGGCCATCGTCTCCATGAAAGCCTTGCGCAGCGCGGCGACGCGGGCGGGCGGCGTCTCCATCGCCACCACATAGGGGCGGCTGAAGGCGGTCTGGCTGTAGACGAGATCGAGAATTTGTTTTTGCTCGTCGGTCTTGGCGAAGCTGCGCGCCAGCGGCACGCCTTTTTTGTTTAGTTCCGGGTAGCCGGTCGAATCTTCCTGCACGAGCGCCTTGATGCGTCCCTCATTGAATGCGCTCTGATAGATCGCGGCCACCGAGGACCAGCTCTGGCCGCAGCCGCCCGCCACTTCGCCCTTTTCAATCGCCAGATTAATCTCGCGCGTGCCGGGATAGCCGGCGACGATTTTAAGCTTGGCGCCCAGCACGTTCTTCAACAGCAGCGCAAAGTCGCGCGTTGAGGCGCCGCCCGCGCTGGCGCCCACCACCAGCTCCTTCTCGAATACGTCGGCGAAGGACTTAACGTCAGAATCGCCGCGCACGAGGCACACGTAATAATCAGTGTTGGCGCTGCCGATGTAATTGAATTTCGTGGGATGATGGGTCGCCCGCTTGGTGCCGCTGAAAAGTGGCTCCACGACGGCGCCCATAAAAATCGCGCCAATGGCCGTGCCGTCCTTGGCCGCCACATTGGCGATGTTGGCGGCCGCGACATTGCCGCCCGCGCCGGGCATGTTCGACACCACGAACGAGGGCGCGCCGGGCAGATGCTTGCTCATATGGCGGCTGATGAGGCGGGCATAAAGATCATAGCCGCCGCCGGGCGACGAGCCGACAAGGATGGTGACGGTCTTGCCGGCGTAAAATGCGGCTATATCATTCTGCTGAACTTGCTGCTGAGCTTGCGCGCTGGCGCCAAAGACGCAGCAGGCGGCAGTTGTAGCGGCGATTGCGAGCGGCGTTTTCATATTTCTCTCCCCGAGATGACGTTATGCGTCGATTGAACGCAGCTATCCTGATCGAGAGGGATTTTGCAAGGCGGGGCAGCAGGCAGCAGCGAAGAACACCCTCATCCGTCGTTTGCGTCAGCAAGCGACGGATGAGAGGGCTTGTTCCTCTACTCGCTACTGCCTATTCCCTCATCGCTAGACAATCCCGCCGCCATGATTAGATTGCGGCCAACGCCAATGAAGAAAGGGAGAAACAATGAGCATCACTGTGAAGCCGCTGGACGCTGCGCTGGGCGCTGAAATCATCGGTCTTGACGTGCGTGACATTTCGCCAGCGTCGGCAACCGCCCTGCATGAGGCGTTTTTGAAGCATCACTTGCTGGTCATTCGTGACCAGCCGATCACCGACGCCGACCTTGTGCAGCTTGGTCAATGCTTTGGCGCCATCGGTAAATCGCGCATGGTATCGCCGCTGTCAGGCCGCGACGACATTATGGTGATCTCCAACATTCGCGAAGACGGCAAGCCGGTGGGTCAATTGCCGGACGGCGAAATGGCGTTCCATATCGACCAGATCTATCGCGAAATTCCTGCCAAGGGCGCGGCGCTCCATGCGGTCGAAATTCCCGGAGCTGGCGGCGACACGATGTTCTCCAACAATGTTGCAGCGTACGAATCGCTGTCGCCGGAGTTGAAAAAGCAGCTTGAGGGCCTGCGCGCCACGCATTCGTTTCAATATGGCGAGACGCAGCGCGAAAACCGCGATCAGGCGCAGGAGCGCCCCCATTACACCCATCCGCTGGTGCGCCGCATTCCTGAAAACGACAATCGCTCGCTCGCCGTCTGTCGCCTGATGACGGACCAGATCCAGGGCCTGTCGGACGAGGACGGCCGCGCGCTGATCGCGCAGCTTTGCGACGTTCTGGAAAACCCGGCCAACGTCTACAGCCACCAATGGCGCGTCGGCGATACGCTGATCTGGGACAATCGCTGCACCAGCCATGCGCGCACCGATTTCCCCAGCACGCAGCGCCGGTTGATGAAGCGCGTGACAATCAAGGACGAGATCGCGCCTTTGGGTTAAACTGCCTCCCTGACGGGACGGGAGATTTTCTTGGCGGGCAAAGAAGAGCAGGCTCCACAAGCTGAAAGGCCGCTGATGCGGCTGTTCCGGCTTGTGGGGCTGATCGCCATCTATCTCGCGCTCGAATGGATCAGCGCCATTCAGGAATATCGCGGCGTTCCCGTCACCGCATGGAATCCGGGCCTTGGCGTGCTTTTCGCCGGGCTATTGCGCGGCAGCCGGAACGCGGCTGTCGCGCTTTTCATCGGCGCGACTCTGGCCGAGGCCCTGCTTGGCGCTGGCGTGCCGCACATCTCGCAGGCCTTCGTCATAGCGGCCATTATCACGCTGGGCTATGTGGCGGTGGCCGAGTTTGCGCGCGCGCTCAATCTCGATTCAAGGCTGGAGCGGGTGCGCGACGTGGCGCTGCTGCTAAGCGCGGCGATTGGCGGCGCACTGATCGTGGGCCTGTGCCTCATCGTATTTCTGCT
>CAMCMI010000017.1 GCA_945875875.1 Rhizobium sp. Q54 | reverse complement strand
GGCGCATCAACGCGCGAAATCTGCCAATACCAGCCAGAACGCGTCAGCTCGAATTGCGGCTCGCCGAGCTGGCTGGCGATCTCCTCGTCCATCGCGACGTCGGCGACCAGAGCGCGCAGATACACGTTCAAACGCTCGTCAAAAGCGCGCTCAGCCGTCGCACGATAGACGGCGGACAGCGCCACGCCCGCAATCAGCAGAACAAAAACGCTCCAGAACGCCGCCGATAAAAACAACCGCTGGGCGATGGAGCGCCCGCCTGGAAACTGCCCCGAAAAAATGCGGCCCGAAAAGGCCATATCAATTGCCCGGAGCAAGCGCGGGAGGAACAGGAGCCCCTGGAATGGCGACAAGGTAGCCCAGCCCCCGGATGGTCTGAATAACATCGACGCCGAGCTTTTTGCGCAGGCGGCCAACGAATACCTCAACCGTATTTGAATCGCGGTCAAAATCCTGATCGTAGAGGTGCTCAACCAGTTCCGCGCGCGATACGATGCGCCCGGAATGATGCATCATGTAGGATAGCAGCCGATATTCATGGGAGGTCAGGCGAATCGGATTGCCATCGACCGTGACGCGGCCAGAGCGCGTGTCGAGGCTCACGGAACCGCAGGCAAGCTGGCTCGACGCATGTCCCGCCGCGCGACGCACCAACGCGCGCAGCCGCGCAAGCACCTCCTCCATGTGAAAGGGCTTGGCGACATAATCGTCGGCGCCGGCGTCAAAGCCTTGCACCTTGTCGCTCCAGCGGTCGCGCGCGGTCAGCAAAAGCACGGGCGCTTTGCGTCCTGCACGGCGCCATTCCTCCAGAACGGACAGCCCATCTTTCTTCGGCAATCCAATATCGAGCACGATGGCGTCATAAGGTTCAGTATCGCCGAGAAACCAGCCTTCCTCGCCGTCAAACGCGCGATCCACGGCGTAGCCCGCCTGCTCAAACGCATTCACAAGCTGGCGATTCAGATCTTTGTCGTCTTCCACAACCAGCAAGCGCAAATCTGTCGCCTCCGCATGGACGGTAGCGCCGCATCAGGGCGCGGAAACCGCCTGAACACCATTAGCCGCGTCGATGAAAACGCGAATGACTTTACCGTCCCGTCGCAACAAAGCCATTTCATACACGAATTTGTCGTTCCAGCGACAGAGGCGTGAGCGCAGAGGATCGGCCTGCCCTTTGCGGGCGGCCGCGCGCAGCGTCGCAAGCGGGTCAGCGAGGCTGTGGGCGGCGATGGCCGAGCGGGTGTCAGCCGCATTCAGGCAAATGCGCGTGCGCTCCTCAACCGCGATAGCGACAGAAGCATTGAGGACAAAGACGAGCGATACAGCCAGAAACCGATACATTACGACTCTTTAGCGGCGCGGGCCTGAACCGCAGGTGAATGAAACAATTGTTCGGGAAAGACGACCTATCGCGCCTCGCTCAAACGTCGGATATGTGAAGCCAGAGCCCTGTGACGACCAGCGCATCGAGCAAGAGCGACACGATCCCGACCCCAAAACCGCACCGCATCGTGTCCGGAAAGTCCGAGAACGAGCCCAGCCTGTGGGAGGGGGCGAGGCTCCTCGCAGGGCCGTAGCAGCGCTTCAGGGGCGCTCTGACCGGGCGTCAGAACTATCAATGGGGCCGCCGAGCGAGCGCACGAGCCCAGGCCCGACGCACACAGGGCCGTCGCCAACATCGCTAATCTCACGTTCCAGCCCATAAAGCCCCTCCTCCAACCGATCCCTCTCGTCCTCCAGCGCAGCCAAGTCCGCGTTGGTTATCTCCAGCAAGGCGTCATCGGCCTGCCTGCGCGCAAAGGCGTGCGCAGCCGCTTCGGCCGCATTGGCGGCGCGCCCAAACATTTCACCGCGCGCAAATTCGGCTATCATGGCGTTGTGAAACCATGCCGCCGAAGCAAATATCATCGCGCAAAACGCAAGCCCCGCACCCGCGGCAACAACCAAACTCTGCACAGCATCACCTGACGAAGGATGTTGCGCGAAAGCGGCCCACTATGGCGTTCACGCCGCCCAGAAGAGCGGTCAGCGCTGCGCCGAAGGCTGCCATGTCGCCGCTCAGCCACGCCAACCACGCGCCAGCGGCAGAAGATCCAACCACAGCGACAGCAGACCAGATCGTCTGCGAAGCCCAAAACGGCTTGGCGCCTTCAAGCTCGTTCACGTTCAAAAAATCAACACTCATAACCAGTCTCCTTTGAGATGAAAAAATCAGGCTGACAGCCGCTGTAACAATGCGTCGGAAAGTCGGCGTCCGTAATGACGAATGCGGCATACATGCCCATTCAGAAACGACCGATTGGCCCCGGCATTGGAGCCGATCGTCGTCGCGTCAATTTGCGAAAGCTCCAGAACGCCCGAACTTGAAACCGGCGAAGATCCATTGATGGAAATAGAACCGACATCGGCGCCGTATGCCAACGCAACGCGCGCAGACGACGAAGATGAAAAAGCGCCCTGCAAACTCGTAGTAAAAGCACCTGCCGTCTTCCGCATAGAAATATCGAAAGTTCCGCCAGCGCCGCCGAATGCGTTGACTTCCCCCAGCGCAGAATTGGCGGAATTGCGAAGATGCAAAACATCCCCACGAGAACTTGTGGTAAAACGACTGCCCTCAAGCAAAAACGTGCCTGCCGAACGGCTCAACCAGTTAGCCAGGTTTCCCGCATCAACACGAACATCATCTGCAGCGCGAAAGCTAACTGCATTCCAAGTCGGTATCCATGACGTGGCGAACGAGCCTCGTTCGCATTGCGCAAACTTAACATCGCCGGAGACGCCAAGTGACAAAGCTCCGGCTGAGGGCAAGAAAGTAAACGTTCGACGTAAAGGATCAGCCCCAATACCAGACACAATCGCAGAAGCGACGCCCGATAACGCAATCGACCCCGAGCCATAAAACGAAATCGTGCAAGGCTCCGCCGCAACGGAAATAATTTGCGACGAGGGCGCCTCGCTGCGCAAGATCAAATTCGTCCGAGGCTCCTCAACCAAAAGGCCCAACGGCGCCCCGCTAGCGGGATCGTGATCAAGACGCGGGCCATAAAACGGATCCGCCTGTGAGCGGACATACGGCCGAACGCGGGCCTCCTGACTGATATATTCCAGCTGGGCGCCCCACACTGCAAGCTTCTTTCTCGTCCCCACATAGGAGGGGCTTCCGTGCAACATCGTACCGCTGGTGCCGTCTGGCCGATCCGATGCAGCTACTACAAAATAAACAAATGAAACGCCCGGCAAAACCTTGAAACAGATCGAAATTCGAAACCACCCATCACCCGCGGGCTCGATCAAACTGGAAACAACGGGCGAGTTGCTCGCAAACGTCCTAGTCTGCGTCAACACGCCACTGACAAGGTCGGCGATCACAAAACCGCCTGCTACATAACCTGGCGCGCTCACAAGCAATTGCACGAACCGTCGGCCTGAATCCTTGACGAAAACAGAGCCTGCATAACAACCATCACCCGGGATCGGGCGCGCCTGATGAATAATATGCCTGCCGGCACTGGCGCCATCGTCGATCACATCAGCAGAGGCAGCGCCATCAGGGCCGATCTCTGAATCAGCGACCGATCCTGCTCCGAAAGCTGAAATGTTTTCGCGCGACCAACCCACGTTGAACTGTTCGGAGTAAAGGCATAAATTATGAGGTGAGATAGTAAGGCGCCCGGTGCCGTCTATTCGCGACGCCAGAGTGCCCCTTGCATAAAAAAGCCGCGAATCGATCCGACCCAATAAGAAGTCAAGATCAAGAACGGCTGCAGGTACAAACGAACCTCCGGACCCCAGCCCCCGCAAATGGCCAAGCCCAATCATGATACGAGCGCGCCGGCGAGAACGAACGAGTTTGAAGCCGTTGCCAGCAGCGAAACGCTCGCGTGGCGCCCTCCGCTCCTGAATGTATTTTCAACGTGCCCCATTGAAACGCCGACGCCGCCGGAAAAACTCAGAACACCGGTCCCGCATTGAATGCAGGCGCAGGAAAATCCAACGCGAAGCGCAGCAGGCGCGACGACGCTGACTGGCGAATTTGAAGTAAAGCAAATAATCCGCCCGCCATCGGAAGCACTCAGCACGCGCGTTTGCGATGCATCGGACACAAGTGCGCCAATACCAAGCCGATAGCGGTTTCCTGCAAAAACATCAGCGAAAAACCCATCACCGTCCGCCCGCGCGCGCTCGACCCCGCCGGCGAAAAACGACAACGCGTCAGCGGCAACGTTGGCTAAGCCCGTATCCTGGTCTTCAAGAAACCGAAGCCCGGGAACGCCCGCAGCCCCGCCGCTAAAGCTCACCGCGCCGGAAGCCGGATCAATCTCAAGGCCCACGCGCCAGTTCGCGCCGTCATCGGAAACTTTAATACGAAATTTATCATCGCCCATGAGCCCGGTCTCGGCACGCGCCGACCATGCTGTTTGATAGATTTGAGATACGCTTGAAGCAAGAGATTGCTTGTTCAGCGTGAAACGCAAATCCCCATTACCACCTTCACTCTGCGTGCGCGCAGCAAACAGCATCGCGTTCAGTTTCGCAGCAAACGGGTTGCCAGCGTCTGCCGTCGTCCCGATCCCCAGCCGCTGCAAATTCTGTAGTTGCGACAGCTTGGTTTCAAACGCAGACCAGCCGCTTTTATCAAATACGAAAAGCGCGCTCCCGTTGGCTACCCAAGAAAGCCAGCCAACATGCGGAGCAAGAAACCGCCATCCAGCTTTGTCCCAATAGGCAATCTGGTTGACGCGACCGGAAAAAATTCCAGTAGCCGCCGCATCGATAATGAAACGCTCGCCTTGCTGCGGATCGGCAGGAGGCGTAATTATATTACGGGCTGATACGGACAATTGAACGCAAGCGTCAAGCAGTGTCAACGCCTCATTATGAGTCACATGCTTTTGCGCTTGCGCGGCTTCTAAATATGGCAAAGCAAGATTCACGGAATCAGCCATTCTTTATCCTTTTATCTTGGAGCCCGGACGATTGCATTACGTAATCTGAAGCAACGCGTCATAAGCAAACCCGCGCCCGACGATTGAGCTCATTTGAAAAATACGTATACTAATATGCGACTGGTGCGAGCTGAAATCCTCCAACTTTTCTGCGCTGCTATAAAACGCAAATTGAGCGTTTGAACGAAGCACACGAAGCGCGACGCCGTCCCTCAAAATCTCAACTTCGTAGGACTCGCTTTCTTCGCCCAGCGGCGCTTCAAGCGACGTCCAGCCATCTGCCTCAACACGGCCGCGACGAATGAAAGACACCTCAACGCCATCGAGCCCACGACGAGCCATAGCACGCACCGGCGCATAGGGCAGAAGCGCCAGATTGGTGGCCTGCGTCGTAACCTCAATGACCGATGGATCGCCATGACCTGCGGAAGCAGCTGCGATGCGATAGGTCTGCGGTGCATCAATCAGATTGATGTCCGTTACGAGAGGAAAGACGCCGCTGTCGAGAAACACAACTTCGGCGCCAGCAGGGATGACCTCATCGGCAAAGCCATCCTGCCCGCCAAGCCCACGTAAAAGTTTTGACAAACGCCACGTACGGGGCGCAACCAAATCAGCGAACACGAATGAGAGGACCTCCCAGCCATTCTCGCCACGAACCGCAAACGCTGTGCGACCGGCAAGAGCTTGCGAGGGATCAACAGACGCCAACGAGCCGCTTCCCAATCGCAACAAAATCGAATTTGCGCGATCAAAGCGAGAAGTGACGCCAACGCCAAAAGGCTCCAGCGTTTGACCAATAATTGCAGGTTGCTCTATAGTACGAAGGAACGCAAAGCCATCGCCTTCCGCACGCCAAACCGCCATTGGTCCCGGCCAGGGATCTGAGAAAGCAGCGATGTGCTGTAAAGCAAATCCATCAGGCCTGACGATCGCCAAATCGAGAATGCGTACAAGCGGCGGGCCCGCAACCCGCAAGCGCGGAGCAGATGTAACTCTCACATCACGAGCGGGATGCTCAAAAATCGAGGGCTCGACAGAACGCGCCTCAATCTCACGCGAATGTCCCTCCGTAATGCGCTCGATACGAAAGAGCTTTGACGACGTTGATTTCGGCAGCGAAACGATGTCTCCGACCTCAAGCGCCAAAAGGCCAGGACGCAAGACGAAGCTCGCCTGTTCACGACCCGCCCAGATATCCTGAAGCCAGATATCGCACCGTCTTTGCGCCTCGGAACGGTTCGTGACGATAGCTGCTTCGCTTGCGCTCTCACGTCGCGAATATGTCTCCAGACGGCGAGAAGAAGCGGTTGCCGTGCGGTAATCGAGATCGCCGTCAATAAAAGTAATGGACAATCGCATCGGCATTTCGCTCTCTTGAGCACGCGTCAGCGTGACAAGTTCCCCGCTCTCGCGGGGCGAAATGTCGTCATGCGTCAAAGTAAGCGCCGCGCCGGACCCAAGACTCTGAAAGCGGATGAACCCGGATGATACGATTGCGCCGACACCGAAAAGCGCTGCGGTTTGCTCGATTGCAGCGCGCGGCGACATCGGCCTGTCAATGACAAAGCCATCGATGATAGCATCCACATCAACGATAGCGCGTTGTCCCACGTGCGTGCATAATTCACGGAACAGGCTGTTGAGCGAAATATTTTCAACCCGACCATTTAGCCAGTGACCCGTTCGCCATTGGGGACCATCGCTCCACGCGTCTTCCTGCGATGGGAAAGCGGGAAACGGACGAGCATCCCAAGCCCAAACATAGATCCGCTCGGGATCGACCATCCGGCCGCCATAAACCGGCGAGAAAGGATTTCTGGATTCAACAAACCCCTCCAGGTCGGGATCGAAACACGACAACATTGCTTCAAGCGTTCGCGCCTGAATAAGATCATCGCGGAACCGACGAGAGAAAAACGGCGCTCCCCCTTCTGATGATTTTGGATCAGGAAAAACATTTGGCGCATTGGCGCCGCGATCAATTGCGGGACAACCAATCTCCGTCAACCAGATCGGCTTGCTGCGAGGAATCCACTGAGTTGCATTCTGCACTTCAACGCCATTAACACGCTCAACGTGCGCGTTCGACCAGAATCCAACAAGGTCCTTGGGACGGAATGTCCATGGTTTGGAATAAGCTTCATCACTTATCGGCGTTCGAACTTGCCTGTTTCTCTCCTCAATATTAGCATAGTAGAAATCAAAAGCTTCGCCCGCATCCATGCGGCTCCGCAGATAATCAAGCTGGTAAATTGAATTTGATATCCGGGCATCAAGATGATCGCCGTCGCGCCAGTCGCTCAATGGCGCCCAAAAATCAATGCCAATCGCATCAATCGCGGGACTGGCCCAAAGCGCACCCAGCGAAAAGCGAACTTCCGCGCCGCCGTCCAGCACATGGGCTCCATATTCAGTCCAGTCGGCTGCATAAGAAACCTTTGTGTTTGGTCCAAGAATAGCCTTGACCTCAACTGCAAGCGCAATCAATTCCTGCACAGCGGGATAGACGCCCGAGGCTGAACGAACCCGTGTAAGGCCAACGAGTTCTGATCCGATCAGAAAAGCGTCGATCCCGCCTGCATCAGCGCATAACCTGGCATAGTGCAATATGAACCTGCGATAGGACCAATCATTATAATCAAAAACACGCGCGCCAAAGAAGCTTGCAACCTGCACGCCAGCCGTTGCGCTGGCGTCATTGCTCTGCGGCCTGCCAGGCGCCGGATCGCAGGTTATTCGACCCCGCCATGGATAAGCAGGCTGACTTGCGGCGCCTGTCCATGGGTCGGATAATTTATTGTCTGCTGGAACATCCATCATAACGAACGGGTACAATGCGACCGCAATCCCGCGCGCTTTAAGATCAGCGATCGCCGCTTTAACTGAAGCATCCGAAGGCGTGCCGCCGTAAGCAGGCCTGCCGTTGATCCGACTGGATTGCTTCGCCACTGCACGCTCTACGCCAGCGACGCTCCATGTCTCGCCTGAAACAACTTTGTCCTGCGACTCAACACGGGGCGCTATTGTGCATTGCCCGGCTCGTAGATCATCCCCAAACCATGAAACTACAAGCGAGGCCTTACGTAAATTTGGACACGTCGCCTGCAATTGATCGAGCGAGGCCGACCAATCGCTTTCAGCAACGAGATTATGCCGATTTTCCGCTGTCGATCCGCCAAGATCAAGCACGTTGAAGCGCGCGGAAGTCGCGTATGCAAACTCGCCGGATCCCGGAATAATATCGATAGCGCGGATCATTTCGCACAGGCCGCCAAGCGGTCGCACCACCTCGAAACTTAGTTGTGGAACCCTGTTGCCAAAATCGGCAAGCGGCATCTTTTCAAAAACAACATAAGCGATTCCGCGATAACAGGGAGCACAATCTGCCCCCTCCTTTGCTATAATCAAAGGATCGGCAGGCTGATCTTCGTGGCCGTGGTGCAAGCGAATGTTGAACCGCGTCTGGTCAATCTCGCGTCCGTCAGCCCAGATCCGGCGTACTTGCCCGATGGGGCCTTCGCACAGCCCGACGGCAAAGTTGGCGTTATAATTATAAGTTGTCTGGCTGGATGACGCCCCGCCTCCGCCGCCTTTGCCGCCGACGCGACTGGTCGAACTGGTTTCTTCAAAGCGCGTCGCCCAGATCATTTGCCCGCCAACGCGCGCGCGACCATAGACGCGTGCAATAGCGGCGCCTTCGTTGGAGGCGATGCCGGAAAGGCTTGTGAGACGGGGCCCAGACACGTCTCGCCCGCCAGGTGCGAACAGCCGTTGATCTATAGCGCTTCCCGCGACCGCCCCTATCGTTTGGCCAATAGCGGCGCCGATGGGGCCACCCAGAAACTGCCCGGCGACGGCGCCGATGGATTGAAGAACGAGCGTAGCCATCAAAAACCGCCTCGCGCGCAGCGTGTTTAAAGATCAGATAAATCTGGAAAGGAAAAAACGTAAGCCAGCCGACGCATCCAGAATCGTGAAAGCGACACCTCACAGACGCAAGCCCCTTCATGGGCATGCACCATATGCGTGGCGGAAGTCGCAATCCCGCAATGCTGTGCAGGCGCTCCGTTCCGCCACCGGAACAAAAGAACGTTACCGGCAGACACGTCACAAAGTTTTACAGGCGTAAAATGCCGAAACCCGGCATCCGCCAGACGCTCTGTACGCGTGGCCTCCGCCCAGTCAGTCGCATACGGCGCAAAACGTTCTGGCTCTGGCCCAATCAATTGACGCCATACGCCAAGGACAAGGCCAAGACAATCGCAGCCAACACCTGGTACAGAGGCCTGGTGAAGATATGGCGTACCAATCCAGCTCCGCGCTGCTGCTATGATCTGCGCGCGCTCAAGGCTCATCGAACAAGGCTCCCGCCGTCCATGCCAGCGCCCCGCTTGCCATACGACATGACATGGTCATTACCTGGCATGTGCGGAAAGCCGCGAAAATTATCACTGTTTGCAAATTTTATGCGACAAGTCTCGAAAGTCTTGTCGCATCCAGCATACAGCCGAACACGGTCCCCGGAAGATGGCGCGACGCCAAGTCTTGACCAAAGAGTGATCACTTGTGTATCAGCGTCAGAGCGATGCGCACGCACACTCAGCCGCGCACCCGCATTGCCATTGTCAAGAAAATCAATCCTTCCCCCGGTAAACCAATTATCTGGAACATCGGCTCGCTGAAAAACAAGCTGCATATCATCTGATCCAGAAAGAACGTGCGCCTCAACGACGAATGGCTCAATTGCAAAGGCAAAGCCACAACGCGCGTCGCCAACGTCTGCATCGCACCCGGCCTGATAAAGCCGACCACGCTCCTGATCGAGCTCATGCGCCAGCGAACGCAGTTCAGCGGTAAACGCATGCTCACTGCGGCGCACTTCGCCAATCACGCCAGCCTCAAGCAGAACTTTGTTATCCGGAGCGCTCCAATCAACGCGGAACACCTCAACGCGCGCCCCATCGAACAAGCCGTTTGAAAGATCCGCTTCGCTGAGCGCCTGTGCGCTGAGAGCGCCGGAGACTTCCGCGCCACCGACCGACAGACCAGCAGAACTTTCGAAAGCGCTGCTCTCAAGCCCAGACATCGCAGCGAACACAGCTCCTTCGAAGCTGATATCGCGGTCGTGATCGGTGAAGCCGAGGACGATCCCGTCGCGACGGGTCAGGCGCCAGCACGAGCAAAAAGTTGTGGCGCCGCTTGCTATTGAGGCAAGCAATTGTGGAGAAATGTCGCGCATGTCGCCCCGCTTACGGAATGATTTCAATCAATGGAATCTTTGGAATGTCGCCAGCTTCAAAAGCCGCAAGATCGATCTCGAGATAATCGGTGTCAAAGCGCGCAGGCGCATCGAATGTGAAGCCCGCTGATACAAGAACCCCCTGTGGCGGCGTATGAGCTGCGTGAAACCGCAACGTCCCTTTTGTCGGATCGATCTCGTAGCGGGAACTGGCTGCTTCCACACCACCGACTGCAACACGCAACGAGCCCGCAACGGGTTTTATAATATCGCGCAAATAGGGAGCAAAGCTTGCGCCATAGCGCTTAACCAATTGAAAATCGAGACGGAGCCCATCGCCCCTCCCAAGCGCCTGATCCAGCGGGCCAGGCACAGCGTTCGGTGCGCAAGATTTGCAATCGCTACGATCACGCCAGCGAAAACCGTACAATTTTCCGCGGCGCTCTTCAAAAAACTGGATAACCTCAGCAATCGCCGCAAGCGATTTAATGCCGGAGCCCGCGTCCCATCGCCTACGGGAGTGAGCCCAACGCTGGTTGCGCTCCTCGCGTCCTGAACCCATCACCACGATGTCGGTGCGACGCTCTGGCCCAACGCGTGCGCCAAGCGCCACGTCGAGCGGAAAAAGGATTTCATGGAAGCTCATATGATTGATCCAGGACAAGGAAGAGCAGTGGGAGCAATGCTAAATTTAGACATCTGATCAACAAAAACATGAGGGCGAAGATGAGCCATGTTCCACATGGACTACACGAGGAATTCCCAAACGACCACGCGCGCATACATGAGCTTAAAACAAACGATAAACATTTCGTGGGCCTTACTGATCGCTATCACGAGCTCAATCGTTCCATCCACCGCGTTGAAGCTGAAGTTGAGCCCACAAGCGAAGATGTTCTTGAAGACATGAAGAAGAAGCACCTCGCACTCAAAGACGAAATCGCTGCAATAATTGCGACGTAGTAAACCAACAGGACGGTCACGACCCACGTCGCCCACGAGCGACGGCGCGCGCAAGAGCGCCTGCGATTTGCACCTGCGAACGCTGGAAACCCGCAACGTCAGGCGTAGAGATCGTAACATTGACATGCGTTGCGGCGCCCTGCCCGCCTGATGCCGCAACGCCAAGGCGTCCGTCAGGCCCGCGCGCCAATGGCATAATGGCCTCGGCGCCTCGCTCGCCCATAAGGCCCAATCCGCCGCCCGAACCAAAGAACGTGGGGCGAGAAACAACACCGCCATCAGCAAATGCCGTGACAGGAACTGATCCCATATTGCCGCCGCCGATCGAAGAGCCCAAAGACGAGAGGGCAGAGGAAAGCCCCTGTTGCAGTGGTTTCAAGCCTGCGTTGAGCGCGATGTTGGACATCGACAGAGCAACATTGCGCAACGTATCGTCAAGAGACTTCCCGCCCGCTATCGCTCCAGAAAAGGCTCTCGTCAAGGAACGGGACACCCGCTCGGCGGATATATCGACGCCATCCAGACGACGCCTGATTGCATCGATGTCTTGCGTTGCAAAAGCTGTGTTAAAGTCATCGCTAGCCATTGCTCACTCCTTGATTACCGTGATCGGGAAAAGCGTGCATGAGACCATGCAGATCTGGCGCCCCGCCGCTCTCAAGAGGCGCGCCATAGACGCCCTCCCATGCAGCCGCTAGCTCACATGGAGACATCGACCAAAAGTCGTTGGGGGACAGCCGCAGAACGCCAAGGCCGAACGCCATTGCAGCGCGCCAGGGAAATGGCGCTGATGCACGGTCAGCCTTTTGAACGCGGCGTTCTGCGGCCTCTAAGGGTGCGATACGCTTTCCGCTGATGCGCCAAAAGCAGCAACCAGTAAATCCGAAGCCAGCTTCACGTAAGCAGGGACGCCGCCCTCCATCGACATCCGCGCAATTTCATCATCGCCCAGATCACTTCCACCCCCACGCACGCCTGCTGCAATCACACGCAGGAGATCTCGTGATGAAAGCCGACCGCCCTCAAAACGGCCTGCCAGTGCGACAAGATCGTTAGCGCCAAAGGCTATTTCTAGTTCCGCGAGCGCTCCAAGCGTTAACCGGAGCGTATAATTTTGTCCGTCAAAAACTGCGTCAACGTCGCCGCGTCTTGCATTGCCCATGGCGCGCCTCACAATGCGGTGAATGTCAAAAGACCAGCTGATTCCAGCGATAGCTCGAACGTAACTTCTCCGGAATGTTCACCACGATAATCGAGACTGGAGATCTGGAACGCGCCCTGAATGATCCCGAAAGACGGAGCAACAATCTGCCAATTGCGTATCAAACCATCAAAGAACGTTTGCCTGATCAGCGTATCCGAAGCGCCATCCTTAAAAACGCCGGAGCCTGCAACGCTGGCGCGACGTACGCCAGCGCCGCCAAGCAGCTCGCGCCAGCGTCCCGCTGATTCCTGGTTCGTGATATCAACTGGATCAGCATTCAACGCGAACCGCTGCGTACGAAGCCCAGCAACTGTTATAAATGCGCCTGTGCCGTCGTCGATTTTAAACAATAGGTCTTTGCCTTTTTGCGCTACCATAAAGTCTCCTGATTATTTTGGTTCAGTGATTGCGCGCAAACGAAGCCTTGCGCGAACAAAACGATTCGAATTCTCTCGGGCCGTCTCAACTTCACGCACCTGCAAATTTACAAGCGTATGGCCCTCAAGAACCAAAGCTTGATCGTCAAGTGCGGCGCTCGCGAGCGCTGCAATCTCCAGCGCCTCCCGGGCCCCTGTGCGCTCACTCCAAACGTCGAGCGTTAACGCATGCTCCTGGCCGCGCTCCGTCATCGTTGACCAATCGCGACTGCGGCTTTGCGCAAAAGCGATATAGGGCTGAGGCGCGCCGCGTGGCGCCTCATCATGCACGCGCGCGCCGCCAAGCCTTGTGACGAGCGCAGGCGTAGCAAGCAACCTTGCACGAACTGCTTTTCGTAGGGAGATATCGGCAGAAGCAATCACGACAGCCTCCCTATGCTATTTCGCTGCAGCGACAATTAAGCGTGCGTCGTCGTCCGTCACCATCGACGGCTGCGTGAATCAAAAAAATGCGGCTATTAAGCCGAAGGCGCATCGCACCCGTTACGTCTGGTCGCAAGCGAATGGTGATCGCATGAGTAATTACGCTTTCTTCACGCTCGCCTTCAAAACGCTCAATTCCGACAAGGGCTGTGACACGCGCCCAAATTACGTCGATAAAAACCCAAGAGCGTTCAATCCCGCCTGTATCGTCTTGCGTGTTAACAGGCGCTTCGAGAACCAGCCTGCTATCAAAATCGCGGATACGTATGCGCGTCATGCGATCCTCATGCGCCGGTAGGGAGCAATCAGCGCAGCGACCGCAGGCGGCATGCGCTCAAAAGCGCCATCGCTTTCAACGTCACCTCGTTGCTCATACCAGCGGGCAATCAACAAGCGCATTGCAGTTTTCAAAGTTTCAGGCACGCCCTGCGAATTGGATGAAAATCCGAGTTCAACATCAATTTCTATGCCGCTGATTGGCCTTTCAGGTTCTGGCGGTTTGGTCAGGAAACGTATTCGTCCCAGGCCGCCAGCAACGCTTGCTACATAGGAAGATGGCGTAACAATAACGCTGACGCCTTCTGCCGATAGAGTGCGCAGCGCAACCACCTGCTGAACTGGCGCAAGCGGTATAACGATGTCGCCTTGAGGCCACACGTCCATTACGATCCGCCAGGTCTGCGAGATCAGCATCCGCCCCGATGCGCTTTCAACAACAAGGCGGGCGGAAGCAATAAGGGCAGCCACAAGTTCGTCTTCGTCTGCGTGGTCGACGCGGAGCCAATTTTTTGCTTGAACGAGCAAGATTGGCTCGACGGCAGGCGGTATGAGAAGTATGGGAATCATCTGCGCTCCGCGCGTTAAAGAGACTGGAGATCACATGCGTCTGCTTTTGCGCCTCGTCGCTTTCGCGCCTGCGACATTGATGTTGGCTTTTTTGCAAAGCGACGCTGCGAGCGCACTCGTCGGGGCCTCGGTCGAGGCGGGGCCGCTTGAGAGTTCTCAAGTTGTTCTGGTCACAACGATCAAGGGGCGCAGCAGCGGCTTTTGCACGGGCGTCGTTATTTCTCCCACAATTATTTTGACGGCAGGCCATTGCGTACATCGTGCAAACGCAATCGCCGTTAACGCCGCTGCCGTTGGTACGTCGCCGCAATTGATAGAAGCTTCGGCCCATGTGCTTCATCCAGAATTTCGCGACAATGCAGCAGCTAGGCGCGAGCGCTCAATTGATCTTGCTTTATTGCGATTGAACGAGGCGCTGCCAGCCCATTTTGCACAGGCTCGGCTCAGCTCACGCGCTGTAACGCAAGCTGGAGAATTGTTTCAGATCCTCGGCTTTGGATTGACGAAGGAAGGCGTCGAGCGATCGGCCGGACGCTTGCGCGCAGGAACATTGCAGGCGCGCGAGCCGCTTTCGCGCATCCTCTTGTGGGCGATAGACCCACAAGAGAAGGGCTTTGGCGCATGTACGGGGGATTCTGGTGGGCCTATCTTTGAAGCAGACGGACAGGTGTTTGCTATCACTTCGTGGTCCACTGGCGCTGGAAACAAGAGCTGCGGCGCCTTAACGCAAGCAGCTCTCATCGCACCCCAGCGCGCATGGATCACGAAGACGATTGCAAGTTGGCGCTGAGAGTCAGGCGGTTCCAAACTTCAGAAGTTTGATGGCGTCAAAATCCTGAACGCCGCCGCCTACGCGCTTAGTGGTGTAGAACAGCACATAGGGCTTGGCGGAATAAGGGTCGCGAAGCACGCGCACGCCGCGACGATCAACAACCAGATAACCGCGCTGGAAATCGCCGAACGCAATCGCGAAGCTGTCGGCTGCAATGTCCGGCATGTCTTCGGACTCAACCAGCGGGAAATTCATCAGGCTCGCAGCCTGGCCTGGCCCGGTCGGCGGTTGCCACAGATATTCGCCGGTGCTGGTCTTGAGCTTTCGAATGCTTGATTGCGTTTTGCGGTTCATAACAAAGCGTGCGTTCTGACGATAACCCGCCCGCACCGAATAGATGAGGTCTACGAGCACGTCTGAGGGGTTCGCCGCAGGCAAGGCGCCCGCTGCGCCAGTTGGGACGTAAGCTGTTCTAACCCAGCTCCAGGCTGCAATCGTCGTCTTGGGATAGCTCAAGAAGCCTGTCGGCCGGTTGACGCCGTTTCCATTCACAAAAGCTGCGCTCTCCTGTTCGGCAAAGGCGGCATCAACTTCTTCTGCGATCCATTGTTCGATGTCCACGGCTGCATCATCAAGCAGCGATTGCGTTGCTGCAGGCATGGCGTAAAGCTCCATCGCAGCAAAGCTCATGTCAGCAAGTTTCTGATTATTCGTTTCCGGACGCGGATCGGCCTCGGCAACCCAGCCAGATGCAGGACCATTGGTGGAGAAAGCCTTGCGATAGGTGGCGGTTGAGATTTTACGCACCGATGCAATTGCACGAATGGGAGACGCCGCCGTCATGCGACGGAGAATTTCACGCTCTGCTGGAACGGGAACCAGGAATCCACCATCCGGGCCTGAGCCAGATGAGAGAGCCTTTTCTTCGAGGGCTTTCAAGCCAACGCTGTCGCCGCTGCGCATGTAATCGCGGAACGCGCCCTTGTGTTCGCGCATCAGCGGATCATTGTCGCGCGCCTCGGGGGCAAGCCGGGGGCGGCTTTTCTCCATGATCGAATTGTCGAGACGACGCTTGGTTTCATCCAGCGCGCGATCAATGCGCGCAAGCTTTTCTTCGGTCACCACGTCGCCAGCCATGCGACGCTCAATCTGCGCCATACGCTCATCGTTGGTTTCGCGAAAGGCGGCGAACGCGTGATTGATGTCGCTGATGTGGTCGCCGCTGCTGGCTTTAACTTCGATTTCGGGAGACATTGAATTGGAATGCATAAGGGTCCTCGTGACAAAAGCCGTCGCACAAAAGCCTCCGGACGCGACGGCGGCGCGCGGAGCAAATGGGAAAATAGTTTTTGTATGTCTTTAGCCTCACGCAAGTTGCGCCTGCAGCGCGCTAGCTGCGTTACGCCAGCGGGCGGGCGCGTCCTGCTTCACGCTTTCCACGCGCGCTTGCGGCAACATAGGAAAGGTGACGATGGATATCTCAATCAGATCGAGCGCATACAAGCGGCGCACGCCAGAACGCGCATCTTTTACTGCACGCCGCGTGCGATAGCCAATCGACAAACCATCAATAGCGCCATCGCGCATCAGCGCCAGTGTCTCGCGAGCACGGGCAACATTGAGGTTCAATTTTCCGCGCACTTTGAGGCCGCGTGAATCCTCAATAAGGCTCGTCCATATACCGAGCGGCTGTCCGGGCTCATGTTGCCAAAGCATTTTGACGCCGCCTGCGCCAAGGTTTCGCAGGCCATCTCCGAAAGCGCCAGGCATCACCACGTCGCCGCCCAGATCAAGCGCGCCGAACAGGCTGGCGTAGCCTTCAAAAACGCCTTCCGCATCGACATTGTTGATGTCGAGCAGTGCGCGCTTGGTCTCGATGGACGGGCTTTTGATATAGGCTTTCTTATCGTTCATGGCTTCTCCCCTGCAGCTTGCGTTTGCGGAAGGGCGCCATGAAATTTCGGCGCGTGACGCAAACGCTCCAGCGTTTTCACGAAACGTTTGAACACATCCTGCGGCTCGGCTGCACGCCTCGTTCGTGTTTTGGACCTAAGCGGGAAAAAATTTTTCATCTATCGCCTCCATGTTTGCGATTGAAGCGGGCCAGCTCGCGCACGAAGGCGTCGAAGCGGCGGTTTGCGCAGGCCAGTTCTTTCAGCGACCAGCCAAGCAGGCCGGACGCTCCGCTGGCCCACATCAGCAAAGCCAGATGCGCGAGATCGCCGCGCTCCATGAATGATTGCGCGACTTCGGGCATTGTGTTCCGGGGGTTTGTTTATGTGACGCGCGTTCGGGATTTTCAGCGCGCTTCAATGAGCGCTTCAAGTTCTGAAAAATCTGTATCCATGCTCTCGTCGCCAGTGAAACAACACCAGTCGACCTCGTTTTCCTCAAAACGAACTTCAACGCGCTTGCCCACAAGCGTGAAGTAAACAGTTATGTCACTCGGGCTTCTGTGCATCAGATCATACATGATGTTTCGGTCGTCAAGAAAAGAAAGATAGGCAAGCAGGCCAGTGAGACCGCGACGTACGTTCATGAGGAAAAATTTGTTGTGCAATAAATTATTTTATAGGCGTCTGCGGAAAGCGGACCGTTGGTCCGCATGCGGGCTGGAAGCCCGCGGTCCCTAAACGTTCACAACCTGTATTTGTGCCGTCATTTTTACGTGCGTCAAGCAGCAGCGTTTTCGCTGCTATTAACAGGTGCATACCCCAACGCCGTGCGCTTCTCGTCATCGCTCAAAAAATCCGCAGCGCCAACGCGCCGCCATTCAGATTCGCGCTCAGCGGCAAGCGCTTCAAGGCCGTCGAGATTGGCCGCAAAACTTGCGCCGGGATAGGAGAGGGCGAGCCAGGCCTCGAAACTTTTTTGCGTTCGCTTCACGAGCGGGATAATCGTTTGCCGCCAAAAGGCGCGATTGGCCTCCTGATAATTTGAATGCGTATTATCGCCGGGCAATCCCAACAATAATGGCGGGACGCCGAAAGCCAGCGCAATTTCGCGGGCTGCGTCGCTTTTAGCCGCTGCAAAATCCATGTCTTTAGGACTGAGCGAGAGGGCTTTCCAATCAAGCCCGCCTTCCAGCAGCAGGGGGCGACCTGCATTGCGGGCGCCGTAGAAGTTTTCATCCAGCTCCGTCTTCAAGCGCTCGAATTGTTCATCTGACAATGCGCCACCAGCGCCTGCATAAACCAGCGCGCCGGAGAGACGGGCTGAATTATCCAGTAGCGCCTTGCTCCAGCTCGCGGCGGCATTATGCACGTCGAGAGGCGTTTGCGCTGCGTGAAGCGGCGCAAAACCATAATGATCGTCGAGCGGATGAAACAGGCGCAAGTGCAATATCGGCGAACGCCCGTCGGGTTCAACTTGATAGCGAACGACATCGGCGCCGATGCGGTATTCATAAGCGGATGGCCAACCGTTTGAGCCAGCGACGACGCCCATGCGATCAGGCCGCAGGCAATAAAGCTCGCGCGGGGCGCTATCGAGAGAAACGGCTTCGATATAGGCGTTTCCAAACAAAGTCAGATTGCTGAATACGGCCTCCAGAAAAGCCAGGCCTGCCTCGCGCATGTTTGGGCGCGCCAGCAATTGCGCCAGAGGGTGAGCCGAGTCATCGTCGCCGTTTTCATACACAAGCCAGGGAATCGAGGCCGCGTTTTCTGCGATCAATCGCACGCAGCGATAGACGATTGCGTTGCGCTCGTAGCCTTGGCGCGTCAATTCAGTGCTGGTGCGCTGCGTCCAGCGTGGCTGGCCAAGCGAGTGCGTGGCCAGCAAAGCGCCTGCGCGAGAGGCTTTGCTTTCGGCCACGGGTTGGCGGCCCGCGCCCATCAGGCGAGAGAAGATTGAGGGCATGGGGATTCCTGAATGATATTATGAAAGGTAGGAGTATAGAAACTACACCCGCCGCACTTTTGGCTCTGGCGCGAGCTTGGTGAGCGCCAGCGAGGTAATCGCCCACACCAAAGCGTCCAGCCTGTCGGGACTGCGCCGACCGGGCAGGCCATCGGGGCCAAAGGCGCACATCTCATCTTCCAGAGCGGGGAAGGCGCCGACATGCCGCACCCTGCCCTGCTCGTAGAGTTGCGCAACGGGGGCAGCGCGCAAATACTTTCCGCGCGTGGCGCGTACTTGCTTCACCATGACGTTTGGATCAGCTTCCGCAATCACAGCGGCCACCATTTCGCCGCCCTGATTGACTTCTGCAACCAGCCCATCCGCCTCATGGCGCCTTGCGCAGGCAATTGCTGCGCGCGCCCATTTTGCCGGGCGTGCGGCGCCAAGCGAACAATCTTCCAGCACATAGAGAAATCCGTCTTCGCAGTGCCCCACCGCGATAATTCCGCAATTATCGGCGCGGCCCGAAGAGGAAACCGGCGGGTCGATGGCGACCACAATGTGTCTGAGCAGCGGAGCTTTCTCAACGCGGAATTGCTCCAGCATATCGCGCGTCCACAAAGCATCGGGCGCATCGTCAACAATCTCGCCCTCCAGTTCCTGACGACCAAGGCGCGTGCCTGCATAGCGACCGACAATGGATTCAATAAACGCTGGCGCAAGGTGTTCTGCATTTGCATAAGTTGAAGCGCGTGTGAGCGCAGTGCGCGCATCGGCCATGAGCCGCGCCAGTAATTTGGAAGGGCGCGGCGTCGTTGTTATAAGTTGGCGCGGATGCTCGCCAAGTCGAAGACCAAATTGCAGCATGTCGAACACCTCTTGAGCATGGCGCCATTTGGCAAATTCATCGAGCCAGGCGCATTCAAATTGCGGCCCGCGGAGGCTCTCGGGATCTTCGGCGGAAAATACCTGCGCTATTGCGCCATTTTTCCACTCAAGCCGCCGACGCGAAGGCTCCCAGACTGGGCGCTCATGTCGGGAATGGGTGGAAAGAATCCCTGATACGCCTTCTATCATCACGTCGCGAACGTCCGCCGCCGTCTCGCCAACCAGCGCGATGCGGCCAACGGGTTTGCGCGCAAAACCGGGATCGCCAAGCGCCAGTCCCCGCACCCATTGCGCTCCGGTTCGCGTTTTGCCGGCTCCGCGGCCGCCCAGCACCAGCCAGATCAGCCAGGGCTCGCCGTTGGCGCCAAGCTCGGGCGGCATTTGATCGGCGCGGCCCTGCATCGACCATTCGGCGAGGATGCGTTCAATCTCCCGTGCGCCAAGCGTTGTAATATAGTCAGAATGCCTATCACTCGCGTGCAATGCGCTCCACGAGGCGCGCAAGCTCGTCGCGCAGGACGGCGATGTCGCGCGGCGCTGGTTCGTCGTTTTCGACGCTGTCATCGCCAGCTCCGGGTTTTGGCCGCGAGGCGGCCGCAAAACGCCGCAATTCGGCGAAGGTTTTTACAAGGCTCGCCAGCAAACGCGCATTGCGCTCACCCATGGCGACCGATTGGCCCGAAAGGCGCGCCTCAACGGAGGCAAGTTCCGCCTCCACCGCGCGCTCAAGGCGCCGTCGCAGGGGTTCAACGTCTACAGGCTCAGTCTGCAGCGGGGCCGGAGACGACGCTAATTCTGGTTCCGGCGCAGGCTTTTCTTGAATTGGTTCATCTGCTTTTGGTTCATCAGCCTTACGGCGAATGGGCGATGATCGCAGCGGCCAATTTTCTCTGCGCCGAAACCGCAAGAATGCGTCGCCTCCCATATTGAGAGATTGCGCAATCGCGGCCAGCGGCTCGCCTTCGTCATATCGACGCCGCGCGTCGACCAGCGCAGCGGCGCTTTTTTTGGTTAGTTTTTTCATGAGGGCTTCTGGTTTGGACGGGGAGCAGACAACGCAGGCAAGTATGGAGGCTGGACCCCTGCGTGGGTCCCGGCAATCCCGGGATGATACGAGTAACGCCCCGTCCCGCGCCCACCTCTCGAACATGGACTTAACTTACCCAAGCAGCGCGCGGGTGTCAAGGAATAAAATCATATGACAAGATTTTTATCTCGGCCCCTTTGACCGACAGGAATTCCCCGCAACGCCGTTTTGCTGTAACTCCAGTAAATCGTATTTTCACGCAGGGAAGACAGCCGCCATGGGGGTCGTATCGCTCGCCGCCTTGACCATCCTGGACGCTGGTCCGCTTGGCCAGATCGAAGCTGCGCACATCGGCGGGTTCAAGAACGTCGGCCTTCGGTTGCAGCCTTTGCTGCCCACGGATCAGGCTGTGGTCGGAGATTTCGTCGCAGAGGAAGCGATTAAGAAAGCGCTGGCACGCACTGGCCTTGGCGTGTTGGAGATTGGCGTGTTTCCACTGCGGCCGGATACGCTGGTCGAAGCGTTTGGCCCAACGCTCGCCTTCAGCCATCGCATCGGGGCGCGCTATGTTGTGTGCCCTATCGAAGATCCTGATCACAACCGGCGGCTGGAAACCTTCCAGGCTCTTTGCGATCTTGCTGAAACGTGCGCGCTTGTGGCGCTGGTCGAGTTCAATCCCTACAGCGCCTGCCGCTCGCTTGAGGAAGCCGCGGAACTGGTGCGCGCCGCCCGCAAGTCGAATGCCGGGGTTCTGGTTGATGCGCTGCACCTTTCGCGCTCGGGCGGGCATCCGCGCGACATCGCAAAATATGCGGCGGGCATGGTTCCGCTGGTGCATTTGTGCGACGCGCCGCCTCCGCCGTCTCAAGACTTGAGCGAGGACGAATTGCGCCGGGAATCCCGCACCGCCCGCCTACTGCCGGGCGAGGGTTCACTCTGGCTCGACGAATTGCTGGATGCTTTGGGGCCGGACGTCCACATCAGCGTTGAGGCGCCCTCCGCCAAATATGCACATCTGCCAGCGGCGGAGCGGGCAAGGCTGGCTTGCCATGCAACGCAAGCATTGCTGGCCCGACGCAATCAATAGGGGCGCGGGCTGAGATAATGTGTAAATGTCAGCCGTACCTTCCAAAGGTACAGGCTGGGGTTCCATCTGACGTGACAGCAATTCCAAAAGAGACCGCCCAGTCGAAGGACATGGAAGTCCTGCGCTCGATGCCGCTGTTTTCCTCGCTCTCGCAGGAAACCTTCGACAAGCTGGCCGATTCCGTTCGCTTTGATCGCTATGTAAAAGGCGACACCATCGTACGCCAGGGCGAGAAGGCGCAATGGGTTATCGTTGTGCTGGAAGGCTATATCAAGCTCACCCGCACTGCCGCCAATGGCGAGGAAACCCTGATCCATATTTTCGGCCGGGGCGAAACCATCGCTGAATCCGTGGCGGTGCTTGGCGACAATCACACCACAACAGCGGAAGCCACCGGCCCAACGCGCATTGTACGGATGCCCGCTCATGTCGTAGCGCAAGCAGCGCGCGATGCGCCGGAACTGGCGCTTGCGATCCTGTCGGAATCGTCGGCCAAAATCTGGGCGCTGATGGATGAAATTGAAGCCTTGAAGGCTCAGACCGCCGATCAGCGAGTGCTGCGCTTTCTGCTGTCGCTATGCCCGCCCAATGCGACGAACGTCGAGGCCCGCCTTCCCTATACAAAGGGCGTGATCGCAGCCTCACTTGGTCTGAAACAGGAAACGCTTTCACGCTCTTTCGCACGGCTCAAAATCGTCGGCGTTGAAATCGACGGGCGCAAGGTTCTGGTGCAGGATGCGCGCGTGCTGGAGCAGGAAATTGAACGGTTGAACCGGTTTGTTTAGGGAGAGGCGGCAGGGAGTAGGCAGTAGGCAGTAGTGAAGATACCCCTCATCCGACGCGCTCTGCGCGCCACCTTCTCCCGCAAGCGGGAGAAGGAAGAGCGCGATCAGCATTTCCGCCCCTTTCTTCCTTCTCCCCTTGCGGGAGAAGGTGTCATGCGAAGCGTGACGGATGAGGGGTCTTCTACTGCCTATTCCCTAATGCCTAATGCCTACTCCCCTATTCCGCCCCCGGCCATTTGACGATCCGGTCCAGCAATTCGGAATCCGAGACCTCGTCTTCGTCCGGGCCGTTGCGGCCGCGCACAGAAACGCCGGCTTCATGCACGGTTTCGCGCGAGCCGGAGATGAGATGATGCCAACCGAAGAGATCCTTGCCGTCCGCGACAAGACGATAGGCGCAGGTGGGCGGCAGCCATGAAATTTCGCGTACTCTTTTGGGCGTCAACTTTACGCAATCGGGCACCCTGGCCTTGCGTCCGGGGTAATCGCCGCACCGGCATGAATGCGCCTCAAACAGGCGGCAGGTCACGTCGGTGAAATGAATTTCACTGGTGTCCTCGTCCTCAAGCTTGACAAGGCAGCAGCGCCCGCAGCCATCGCATAAAGATTCCCATTCGCCCTTGGTCATCGCCTCCAGAGGCTTTTTCCAAAACTTTGCGGCCTGTTTCGGGTCAGGCGATACGCCTTGAGCTGGGGAACTTCCGCCCGTCAACCGCGTTGCCTGCGTTCCCGCTTGCTTGGTCGCAATCGTCATCGCTGGAGGCGGACGCTTTTGGGAGGATGAATTTCCGGGCGAGTCAGGCATTTATAAACCATTGTCTCAATTCAGGACGCTTTTGTTGGGCATGACTGTTGCTCCAGCGATCGTCAAGCCTGTTATGGCATCGTCAAGCGTGTTAAAAATGTGTTAAATTGGTTTACCTTCTATTCGCCAAGAGAGAGATAAAGTGTTCAACGGCTTTCAAAACTCCAGCTGGGGCAAACGCTTGAAGCGATTGCTGCTGGATTTTGACGCCGCCGTCGACAGTGCGATGTATCAAAGCGGGGAAAGGGCTGGAGCGCGCTGGTCTGCATTTTCAGCGTTCATGCACCGCTTCAACGTCACGGGCGGGCGCAAACTTGCTGTCGAACTCGCCTGCGAAGGCCTTACCATGGCCGCGTTAGGCTCCGTTCTGATGTTGTCGCTGGCGACGCTGGCGTTCCGCGAGACATCCGAGGATTGGCTGAAGAAACAAAATCTGGCCGTCACATTTCTGGATCGCTACGGCCAGATTGCGGGCCATCGCGGCATCAAGCATGACGATTCGATTCCGCTGGAGCAATTGCC
>CAMCMI010000016.1 GCA_945875875.1 Rhizobium sp. Q54 | reverse complement strand
GTCGCCGTGCGCCGTCTGCGCGAGGCGCGCCTGCCCTACATCGTGGTGATGACCAATCCCACGACGGGCGGCGTCACCGCCTCCTACGCCATGCTGGGCGACATTCACATTGCCGAGCCCGGCGCCGTGATCGGCTTTGCAGGCGCGCGCGTGATCGAGCAAACCATCCGCGAGAAATTGCCGGAAGGCTTCCAGCGAGCCGAATATCTGCGTGCCCACGGCATGGTGGATATGGTGGTTGCCCGCAGCGAGCAGCGCGATACGCTGGCGCGCCTGTGCTCATTGTTGATGAACCAGAAAACAGCCGCCTGAGCGCACGCATGTCGCAAAATTCTGGCGATTTTCTGGAGCGCTTTCTCGCGCTTCATCCAAAGAAGATCGACCTGTCGCTGGGGCGTACGCTCGATCTGTTGCGGGCGCTGGGCGATCCGCACAAGGCGCTTCCCCCCGTCATTCATGTGGCTGGAACCAACGGCAAGGGCTCGACGACCGCTTTTCTGCGCGCGATGCTGGAGGCAGACGGGCGCCGCGTTCACGTCTACACCTCGCCCCATCTGGTGCGCTTTCATGAGCGCATTCGCCTTGCGGGAAAGCTCGTTGACGAAGAGCGCCTGATCGCAGCTTTCGAGACTTGCGAGCGCGTGAACGCTGGCGCGCCGATCACTTTGTTTGAAATCACCACGGCGGCCGCCTTTCATCTGTTTGCGGAAACGCCCGCCGACATATTGCTGCTGGAAGTGGGCCTTGGCGGGCGCTTTGATTCCACCAATGTGATCGAGAAGCCGCTGGCGACGATCATCACGCCGGTCTCCATGGACCACATGGATTTTCTGGGCGATACGCTGGCCAAAATCGCCTTCGAGAAGGCGGGCATCCTCAAGAAAAATGCGCCGGTCATATTGGCGCCGCAAGCCAGCGAGGCGATGGATGTCATCGAACGGCAGGCGCGACGCGTCGGCGCCGGGCCAATGTTGCGCGCGGATCGCGATTATCATGTGAGCGAAGAGCGCGGTCGCCTCGTCTATGAGGATGCGCAAGGCCTGCTCGATTTGCCCGCGCCGCGACTGGCCGGGCGCCACCAGTTCGAGAACGCCGCTACGGGAATCGCGACGCTGCGGCTGCTTTTTCCAGATTTTCCCGCCAGCGCGTTCGAGGAAGGCCTGCGCAGCGTGCAATGGCCCGCCCGCTTGCAAAAGTTGATGCGCGGGGCGCTGTTCGAGCGGGCTCCCAAAGGCGCGGAACTCTGGCTCGACGGCGGCCATAACCCCGCGGGCGGGCTAGTCGTCGCGCAAGCCATGGCCGAGCGGCAGGAGCGCGATCCACGCCCTTTGATCCTGATTAGCGGCGGTCTGGCCAGCAAAGACACCGGCGGGTTTCTGAAAGCCTTTGCAGGCTTGACGCAGGAGCTTCTGGCCGTGCCGATCCCCGGCGAACACGCCGCCCGCAGCGCCGACGACGTCGCCCAAATCGCCTGCGCGCAGGGCCTGCCCGCGACCGCCGCCAGCAGCGTCTCCAGCGCGTTGGAGGCTTTGGCCGCGCGGGCCTGGCCCATCGCGCCGCGCGTGCTGATTGCGGGTTCGCTCTATCTGGCGGGCGACGTTTTGCGCGAAAATCGCACGCCCCCCGATTGACCGAACGGGCGCGCATCTGTTGAGTGCGCCCACATCAATGAGGTTTTCCAGTCATGAGCGCAGAACTGACCGCACCTGAGCGCGCCCGCCTCGCCGACATTGTTTTTGAGCGCTCCTTCGGGCGCGGCAAGGTGATGCTGGCGTCGGGCAAAGAGAGCGATTTCTATTTCGACATGAAGCCCTCGATGCTTCACCCCGAGGGCGCGGCGCTGATCGCCAAGGCGGTTCTGGCTAAAGTGCGCGGCTCCGGCGCCACCCATGTCGGCGGGCTGGAGATGGGCGCGGTGCCGATCACCGGCGCTTTGTGCCAGCATTCGTTTCAGGCGGGCGAGCCGCTGTTTGGCTTTTTCGTGCGCAAACAGCCCAAGGGCCACGGCGCCAAGAAGCTGGTGGAGGGCCTGCCCAAGGGGGAAACGCTGGCGGGCAAGTCCATCGTGATTGTGGAAGACGTGACGACGACGGGCGAATCGGCGTGGAAAGCAGCCCAAGCCTGCGTCGAGGATGGCGCGAAGGTCGTGATGGTCGTGACCATCGTCGACCGCGAAGACGGGGCGAAGGAATTTTACGCGCAAAAGGGCGTGCCGTTCGCCGCCATCTTCGGATCGACCGAATTTCTGGCGCGCTGATTATTTACTCAAGGCAGGATTTGGACAAATCCTGAAACGCGCGGGCGCGATGCGAGAGCGCCTGCGAGCCGTCGGCTGGAATGCCGTGCTTTTCGTCCGACGACATTTCCCCAAACGTGCGGGTATGGCCGTCGGGCTGGAAGAAGGGATCGTAGCCAAAGCCCTTGTCGCCGCGCGGCGGCCAGACGATGTCGCCAAACACCTTTCCTTCAAACTGCTCCAGATGCCCGTCCGGCCAGACGATGGCCAGCGCCGAGACGAAATGCGCGCGCTGCGTTCCCGCGCCCTTGGCCTGCATCAGCGCATGCACATGGGCCATGGCGGCGGTAAAATCGCCCGCCTCCTTGGCCCAGCGCGCCGAATAAATGCCCGGATCGCCGTCTAGCGCATCCACGCAAAGCCCCGAATCGTCGGCGAACGCGGGTAGGCCGGAGACTTCAGTGGCTGCGCGAGCCTTCAGCTCCGCATTGGCCAAAAACGTCAGCCCCGTCTCGTCAGGCTCGATCAAGCCCAGATCGCCCGCCGACACCGCCTCGATTCCATAGGGCGCCAGCAGCTCGCGCATTTCGCGCAGCTTGCCCAAATTATGAGTGGCGATCACCACGCGGCCGGACAATTTGCGATGCGCGTCGTTCATGTCATTCTCCAGATGGGGGCGATCTTCAAACTTGTTTCAATCTTGCGCGTTTATACGCAGGAATTGGGGAGAAGCCATCATGACGTCCCATCTCAACGTCTCCCACAGCGAGAGCCCACTTTTGCTGCTGGAGCCCGCGCGTTTTGTGCCGCTGATCGAGATCACGCGGGTGGAGGACGCCGTTCCGCTGGCCCGCGCCTTTGCGTCGGCGGGCCTGCGCACGCTGGAGATCGCGCTGCGCAACAAGGCCGCCCCACACGCCATCGCTGAAATCCGCAAACATGTGCCCGAAGCCTTGCCCGGCGCGGGCAACGTCATGACGCCGCTCGACCTGCATCTGGCGCGCGAGTGCGGAGCTGTGTTTGCGCTCTCGCCCGGCTCGACGACGGCGCTGCTGGATGCGGCCGCCGCGATGGACGATTTTCCCTTCGTGCCGGGGATCGCCACGGCGTCAGAGCTGATGAAGGTCATCACGAAAGGGTTTCACGTCGTGAAATTCTTCCCCGGCGCCACAATGGGCGGTCCGGCGACGCTGCGCGCCTTCGCCGCCCCCTTCCCGCACGCCCGTTTCATGCCAACGGGCGGCGTGGCCGACGAGGATCTCGACGTTTGGCTGGCCCAGCCGAATGTGGTGGCGGTGGGCGGCTCATGGCTGGCGCCAAAGCAGGATATTGAAGCGCGAGACTGGGAGGGTATTGCCAGGCGCGCCGCCGCAGCGGTGGCTCGGCACAAGGCTCTGCGGGAATAGGGCGCAACCGCGCGGTCCAGATCGCTACGCTATCGTCAGCTTCTGCAACGCCACCAGCTCGCCGATGCCTTTGCGGGCGAGCTTCAGCATTTCCCCAAGCTGCTCTTCGCTGAAGGTCGCGCCTTCCGCCGTGGCCTGCACTTCGACCAGATTGCCAGCCCCTGTGAGCACGAAATTGGCGTCGGTGTGGGCGGCGGAATCTTCGATATAATCCAGATCGAGGATCGAGCCGTTGATTCCGATGCCGCAGGAAACGGCGGCCACGTGGTCGCGCAGCGGCATGTCGCGGATCATCGAGCGCCCGCGCATCCATTTCAGGCATTCGTGCAAAGCCACCCAGCCGCCGGTGATGGCGGCCGTGCGGGTGCCGCCGTCCGCCTGCAAGACGTCGCAATCAACCACGATCTGGCGCTCGCCGATGGCTTGCAGATCGACCACGGAGCGCAGCGAGCGTCCGATCAGGCGCTGGATTTCCTGCGTGCGGCCAGATTGCTTGCCGGACGTGGACTCGCGGCGCGTGCGCGTCTGCGTGGCGCGCGGCAGCATCGAGTATTCCGCCGTCACCCAGCCACGGCCCTGCCCGCGCAGCCATTGCGGCGGCTTGTCTTCGAGCGAGGCGGTGCACAGCACCTGCGTCTCGCCAAATTTCACAAGGCAGGAGCCTTCCGCATAGCGGGCGACATTGCGCTCCAGCGAGACTTCCCGCATTTCGTCGGCGGCGCGTTTGGATGGGCGCATGTCTGTTTCCCCGAAACTGAACGTTCTGAAATCTGGTTGCGCGGTCCTAACGGCAAATGCGGCGCGCCACAAGCAGCCCTCCCTGGAACGCGCTCCTCTTGTCTTCGCCCGCGCCCGCTGATAAGGAAGCGCACCGTATAAAAGCGGTAAAACCATGTTCGCTGGATCCGGCGCCGTGCCGGTCCGCTTTTTCTTCAGGAAACCCCTGTCGGGAAAGCGATGAGTCCCGTCACCAAGACGGACCGCCGGAAAAAGCGAGCGCACGCACTCTAACCCCGCCGGCGCACTCGGTCCCGACCGCAGACGCGATCGCGACCCCCAGGAGACCAAATGGCAAATACCCAAACCAGTTTCGCGCCCTCGCGCGCCGACTTTGAAGCGATGCTCGACGAGACCTTTAACGAAAACGAGGCCATGGAAGGCGCCGTTGTTAAAGGCACAGTCGTTGCGATTGAAAAGGACATGGCGGTCATCGACATCGGTCTGAAGACCGAAGGCCGTGTCGCGATGAAGGAATTCCTGGGCCCCGGCCGCGACCATGTCCTTAAGGTCGGCGACGTCGTCGAAGTCTACCTTGAGCGCATCGAAAACGCCCTCGGCGAAGCCGTGATCTCGCGCGACAAGGCTCGTCGCGAAGAGAGCTGGGTCAAGCTTGAGAAGGCCTTCGAGGCCAAGGAAAAGGTTGACGGCGTTATCTTCAATCAGGTCAAGGGCGGCTTCACGGTCGATCTCGACGGCGCCGTGGCCTTCCTGCCGCGCTCGCAGGTTGATATTCGCCCGATCCGCGACGTCACCCCCCTCATGGGCGTGCCGCAGCCGTTCGAAATCCTCAAGATGGACCGCCGCCGCGGCAATATCGTGGTTTCGCGCCGCACCGTTCTTGAAGAGAGCCGCGCCGAGCAGCGCCACGAAATCGTTGGCAAGCTCGAAGAGGGCCAGGTCATCGACGGCACCGTCAAGAACATCACCGATTACGGCGCGTTCGTGGATCTGGGCGGCATCGACGGCCTGCTCCATGTCACCGACATCGCATGGCGCCGCGTGAACCACCCGACCGAAGTGCTCAACATCGGCCAGTCGGTGCGCGTGAAGATCATCAAGATCAACCACGAGACGCATCGCATCTCGCTGGGCATGAAGCAGCTGCTGGAAGATCCGTGGCAGGGCATCGAGGCCAAATATCCGATGGAAGCCCGCTTCCATGGCCGCGTGACCAACATCACCGATTACGGCGCGTTCGTGGAGCTGGAGCCGGGCATCGAAGGCCTGATCCACGTTTCCGAAATGTCGTGGACCAAGAAGAACGTGCATCCCGGCAAGATCGTCTCGACGAGCCAGGAAGTCGACGTTCAGGTGCTCGAGGTCGATCCCGTCAAGCGCCGCATCTCGCTGGGCCTCAAGCAGACCCTGCAAAATCCGTGGGAAGCGTTCGCGCAGAAATATCCCGCCGGCACTGAAGTTGAGGGCGAGGTCAAGAACAAGACCGAATTTGGTCTGTTCATCGGCCTTGAAGGCGACGTGGACGGCATGGTCCATCTGTCCGATCTCGACTGGAAGCGTCCGGGCGAGCAGGTCATCGAAGAGTACAAGAAGGGCGACATGGTTCGCGCTCAGGTGCTCGACGTGGACGTTGAGAAGGAGCGCATCTCGCTCGGCGTCAAGCAGCTCAACGGCGCTGATCCCTTCCAGGCCAAGCCTGGCGAAGAAGGCGCTCCGGGCGAATTGCGCAAGGGCCTCGTGGTCACCTGCGAAGTGCTCGAAGTGAAGGAAGGCGGCCTCGAAGTCCAGATCGTGGGCTCCGATCTGACCGCCTTCATCAAGCGCAACGAGCTGGCGCGCGACCGCGCCGACCAGCGTCCCGAGCGTTTCGCCGTCGGCGAAAAGGTCGATGGCCGCATCACTTTGTTCGACCGCAAGGCCCGCAAGGTCTCGGTGTCGATCAAGGCGCTCGAAATGGCTGAAGAGAAGGAAGCAATCGCCCAGTTCGGCTCCGCCGATTCGGGTGCCTCGCTTGGCGACATTCTCGGCGCCGCTCTGAAGGCCCGCGAAGACAAGAAGTAATTAGAAAATAATAAGGCGCGCCTCACAGCGCTCCTGAACGAGGAACCCGCGCAGGAAACTGTGCGGGTTTTTCAGTTTATGACGCCGCCGCCTTGTTCAGGGCGGCCTTCGACACTACCTCTGCGGGAACGCTTCCAGCACCGGTGACTTTATGACTGACCACGATTCCAGCGGCGCAACCGTCGATCAGCGCGCGGCCGACAAAGCCGACAGGACCCGAATCGAGAACGTGGCCGCCAGCGCGGCGGAAAACGTCATTGATCGTCAGCGCCTGCGCCGCAAGCTGCGGTTCTGGCGAATTGCCGCCGTGCTCGTATTGCTGGGCGCCATCGGCTTTGGCGCGGCGGCGCTTTTTGAGCCGCCCAAGACAGCCTCCAGACATATCGCGCGCCTGTCCATCTCCGGGCTTGTGACCGGCGACCGGGAAACGCTGAAGCTGATCGAACAGATCGGGAAATCGTCGGCAGCGGGCGTTCTGGTAGCCATCGAGAGCCCGGGCGGCACCACGACGGGGGCTGAGAAAATCTATGAGGATTTGCGCCGGCTGGCGGAAAAGAAGCCCGTCGTGGCGGTGATCGGCTCCACGGGGGCCTCCGGCGCCTATATCGCGGCGCTTGGGGCGGAGCGCATTTTCGCGCACGGCAATTCGCTGGTCGGCTCCATCGGCGTGCTGTTTCAATATCCCAATATGACGCGCCTGCTCGACACCGTCGGCGTCAAGATGGAAGAAATCAAATCCTCGCCCCTGAAGGCGGCGCCCAATCCGTTCGAGCCTGCAACGCCCGAGGCGCGCGCCGCGCTGGCGGCGCTGGTCACCGATTCCTATGACTGGTTTCGCGGCCTTGTGCGCGAGCGTCGCGCTTTGAACGACCAGGAACTCGCCAACGTGGCTGACGGGCGCGTGTTTACCGGTCGGCAGGCCATCGGACTGAAGCTCGTCGATCAATTGGGCGGCGAGCGCGAGGCCATCGCCTGGCTGGAGGCGGAGAAGGGCGTGGAGGCCGGGCTGACCATCCGGGATTGGCGCCCGCCCAGCGCGGCCAACCGTTTTGGCATTTTCAGCGCGGCGGGTGTTTTTGCCCATGCGTTGGGATGGAGCGAGGCGGGCGCGCTGTTGCAACGCTTTGAGGGCCAAAGCCAAACGCTGGGTCAGTCGCTGGCGCTTGACGGGCTTGTGGCTGTTTGGCATGGTCAAGTCAGAAATTAATTGTCCTGCTCATTTCTGCCCGGCGCCGACGCCTATCTTCAAGGAATTGCCTCGTGATAAAATCTGAACTTGTGCAGCGGATCGCCGACAAAAACCCCCATCTTTATCAGCGCGACGTCGAGAACATCGTCAACGCAATCCTGGGCGAGATCAGCAACGCGCTTTCGCGCGGAGATCGCGTGGAGCTGCGCGGTTTTGGCGCCTTCTCCGTGAAGCAGCGCGACGCGCGCGTGGGCCGCAATCCGCGCACCGGCCAGCACGTCGAGGTGAACCAGAAATTCGTGCCTTTCTTCAAGACCGGCAAGGAAATGCGCGAGCGCCTCAACGCAAAGCCTGCGTCCTGAACGACGCGAAGACATTGCACGGGGACGTTTGATTTATGGCCGCTCTGCTGAAATGGGCTCTCATTCTGCCTGTCGCCATCCTCGCAGTGATGCTCGCCATCGCAAATCGCACGCCGGTGGAGCTGGCGTTTGATCCGTTCGGAGCATCGGATTTAAGCATCAGAGCGCCTTTGTTCATCGTGGCGTTCGCCTCGATGATGATTGGCGTTGTGATCGGCGGGGTCGCCGTGTGGATGCGTCAGGGCCGCCATCGCCGCGCTGCGCGGGCAGCCCGTTCTGAAGCCCGACGTCTGCATGCGGAGGCAGATCGCCTGCGCGCCCAGAAATCCTCTCTGACCGCGCTGTCAGCGCCGGGCGTCGGCGCCTAATTCCGGGCGGCTTAAGCTGTCGCTGAATTCGTCTTGCTGGCGTTTTGGCTTCGCATGCTTCAGGCTCTTTCAAAATATAGGGGAGCCGCCATGAAAATATCCAAAGCCGCTATCGTCTCGCGCCGTACGCTGATCACCTCGGCGGCGGCGTTTGCATGTGCGCCCGGCGCCGCCTTCGCCCTGCAGGCCGGGAGCGAGGCGGTTCTGGCTGGCAACATCGCCAGCAATCATCGCAGCCCCGGCAACCGCGCCCGCGACGCCTTCCGCAAACCTGTGGAAACCATAGCGTTCCTGGGCGTCGAGCCCGATCACAAAGTCGTCGAGATATTGCCCGGCGGCGGCGCCTATTGGCTGGAATTTCTCGCCCCCTATCTGCGCGAGCGCGGGCTCTATATCGCCGCCAGCCGGGATGCCGGAGCCGCGCCCAATTATGTCGCCGACCACAAGCGCCTGCTGGCCAAACTGGCCGCCGATCCCGCCCGCTACGACCGCGTTCAGGTGAGCGAGTTTCTCGCCGACAAGTTCGAGATCGCGCCCGAAGGCTCGATGGATTTTGTGCTGACCTTCCGCAACATGCACAATTGGATCGACCGGGGCGAGATCGACGGCGCCCTGCGCGCGTTCCGCAAAGCGCTTAAGCCCGGCGGAATTCTGGGCGTTGCCGACCATCGCGGCCGCACCGACCGCAGCCAGGACGAGCAGAAGGGCACAGGCTATATGCGGCAGGATTTCGCCATAGCGCTGCTGGAAAAGGGCGGCTTCAAGTTTTTGGGATCGTCCGAGGTCAAGGCCAATCCCAAAGACACCAAGGACCATGCCGAGGGGGTGTGGTCGCTGCCGCCCAATTACCGCAGCGGCGACAGGGACCGCGCCAAATACGAGGCCATCGGCGAGAGCGACAGGTTCTTGCTGAAGTTTGCGCGGGTTTAGGCGGGTCTCTGGGCAAGCAGGACGGGCCGCGCTATATTTATTTCATGAACGCGCATGTCATCCAACGCGATATCCTCCGTCTGCACATCGCGGCGGTTGAGGAAAAATTCCCGCTTCGCTTCATCGGCGCCTTGCCGCGCGGGTGCGTCGGGCATGTGGACGAGGCGGACGAGAGCGCGTTGGAGCTCCTCACGGAGATGCGCGACAGCTTGACCCTTATGGGTTTGTGCAGTGCGGAGATTGAGCTTGGGCGTCGATTGGGACGCACTGTGGGACTTGTTCTCTTAAGTGGATTGAAGGGCCGTGAAGCCGTTGAAATCCCGAAGCTCGCAAAAGCCATATGACCCGCCCGCCTGTCGAGCGTCTTGAAGAAGCCCTTGCATTTGCGCAGCGCGCCGGGGGCTCTCCTTGCGGCAGGCGTTGCGGGCGGTATTCCCCTGACTTCGTCCGATGCTCGCTAAGCCGGTTTGAACCATGACCCTCCTCATCAAAATCTGCGGCCTCTCGACGCCCGATACGCTTGCCGCCGCAATCGACGCTGGCGCCGATATGGTGGGCTTTGTGTTTTTTGCGCCCAGCCCGCGCAATCTTTCCATGGAGCAGGCGCGCGCATTGGGCGCGCAGGCGCAGGGCAAAACGCTCAAAGTCGCGCTCAGCGTTGACGCCGACGACGCCTTCATCGACGCCATGATCGAGGCCGCCCGTCCGGACCTGCTCCAGCTGCACGGGCAGGAAACGCCAGAGCGCGTGCACGCCCTCAAAGCCCGCACCGGGCTGCCAATCATCAAGGCGATCCACGTATCGGGCGCGCACGACCTTGCGGCCTGCGCGCTTTACGAGGACGCAGCCTCACGGCTGATCTTCGACGCCCGCCCGCCCAAAGGCGCAGCTTTGCCCGGCGGCAACGGCGCGGCGTTTGACTGGACTATACTAGAGCGCGTTGCGACCAAAACGCCCTGGATGCTGTCCGGCGGACTTGGAATTCATAACGTCGAGGAGGCGCTTGCCGTCACCCGCGCCCATGGGCTGGACGTCTCGTCAGGGGTCGAGAGCGCGCCCGGCGTCAAGGACATGGACATGATCGCGCGTTTTGTCGCGCAATCTCGCAGCGCTTATCTGCGCTTGGGTCTTGGTTCTGGCGCGGGGACCGCGTAAACAGCACGCAACACAGGAGCGACGCGTGCAGCACGCCAACCCGAATTCCTTCCGCAGCGGCCCCGACGAGTCCGGGCACTTTGGCATTTTTGGCGGCCGCTTCGTGGCCGAAACCCTGATGCCGCTGATCCTCGACCTTGAGAAGGCGTACAATGCCGCCAAGGCGGACCCGTCGTTCAAGGCCGAACTCGCGCACCTGGCGACCCATTACGTGGGCCGGCCCAGCCCGCTCTATTATGCAGAACGCATGACCGAGCACGTGCGCGCCATCGCGCGCGCCAATGGCGGCTCCGGCGGCGCCAAGATCTATTTCAAGCGCGACGAGTTGAACCATACCGGCGCGCACAAGATCAACAATGTGCTGGGCCAGATTTTGCTGGCGAGGCGCATGGGCAAAAAGCGCATCATCGCCGAAACCGGCGCCGGCCAGCACGGCGTGGCCACCGCCACCGCCTGCGCCAAATACGGCCTCGAATGCGTCGTCTACATGGGCGCCGTCGACGTTGAGCGCCAGAAGCCCAACGTGTTTCGCATGAACATGCTCGGCGCAAAAATTATCCCCGTGCAATCGGGCGCACGTACGCTAAAGGACGCGATGAACGAGGCTTTGCGCGATTGGGTCACCAATGTCGCCGACACGTTCTATTGCATCGGCACGGCGGCTGGCCCTCATCCCTATCCGGCGATGGTGCGCGATTTCCAGTGCGTGATCGGCGATGAAGTGCGCACGCAGATGCAGGCCGCTGAAGGGCGCCTGCCCGATTCGCTGATCGCGTGCATCGGCGGCGGCTCCAACGCCATCGGCCTGTTCCATCCCTTCCTCGACGATCCGTCGGTGGAAATTTACGGTGTTGAAGCCGCCGGCCATGGCATCGACGTGCCTGACGGCCATTGCGCCTCGCTGGCGGGCGGCAAGCCCGGCGTGCTGCATGGCAACCGCACCTATCTGTTGCAGGACGAAGACGGCCAGATCAGCGAAGGCCATTCGATTTCGGCGGGCCTCGATTATCCCGGCATCGGGCCGGAACATGCGTGGCTGAAGGAAACCGGCCGCGTGAAATACATCTCGGCCACCGACAGGGAAGCGCTCGACGCATTCCAGCTCTGCTGCAAGCTGGAGGGCATCATTCCCGCGCTTGAGCCCGCCCATGCGCTGGCCAAGATCGTGGAACTGGCGCCGCAAAAGCCGCAGGATCACATCATGGTGATGAACCTGTGCGGGCGCGGCGACAAGGACATCTTCAACGTCGCCGATCATCTGGGCGGCATGTAACGGCAACAATTAGCGGCGGGCCCTGGAGCGCAGGCTTATGGTTGCAGGTTCGGGGCAAACACAGGTGAAACGCGCTCAAAAAGGCGCCCCATGACGCGGGTCACGATCCGCATTGATTTTGACGGCGGGCGACATCTCGGCCACGGCAAGATTCGCCTGCTGGAATTGATCGACGAGCATGGTTCGATCTCGTCCGCCGCACGCGCCATGGGCATGTCGTATCGACGCGCATGGCTGCTGGCGGACGAGGCCAATCGTATGTTTGCGCAGCCTTTGTTCGCCACAAGGCTTGGCGGGCGCGGCGGCGGGCAGGCGCAATTGACGCCGTTTGGCCGAAAGGTGATCGACCTCTACCGCGCCATGCAGAGCCAGACCGAGGCGCGCTTTTGCGACGACATCGCCGCCCTTGAGGCCGCGCTTGAAGCCCCGCGTGAGGCCGGGCAAACCTGAGCGGCGCCGTGCAAAATAATTTGCGCGAAATCATAACGCCTCTATGTCTGGCTCTCATGCTTTCATAAGCGGCCCGGGATTTAATCTTTGAAACCAGTTGCGCAAACGCCGGAGCCCTCAGGCGCCTTTCCCCCCGATTCCGGGCGCGTATTCTTCCGCATCTTTCCCTCGATCATGCTGCCCATGTTCATGGCGATGGGCGACCAGACGATTGTGGCCAGCGCCCTGCCCGCCATTGCCGGGGCGCTGGGCGAGGTGGAGCGCGTGTCCTGGATCGTGGTCGCCTATCTGCTGGCCGCCACCATTTCAGCGCCCGTCTATGGCTATCTGGGGGATAGTTTCGGGCGTCGCCGCATGATGTTCATCGCCCTCGGCGTGTTCCTGCTGGGCTCGATCCTCAATGCTTTGGCGCCCTCCGTAACGCTGATCGCGGCCGCCCGCTTTGTGCAGGGCCTTGGCGGCGGCGGGTTGATCAGCATGTCGCAGGCGTTGATCGGCGAAGTGATACCGCCGCGCCAGCGCGGCAAATATCAGGGCTATCTGGCGGGCGTGTCCGTCTCGGCCGCCGCGCTTGGCCCGGTGGCAGGCGTTTATCTGGCGGAGGCTTTCGGCTGGCGCGCGGTGTTTTTGTTCAACGTCCCAATCGCCTTTATCGCGTTTGCGCTGCTGCTGCGACTGCCCGCCCGTCCGGGGGCACGCAAGGAGGGGTGGAATTTCGATACGCCCGGCCTGTTTTATTTTGTGGGCTTTGTCGCGCCTTTGCTGCTGGCGCTTGAGCAGGTGCGGCGCTTCACCGCCACAAGCTTCCAGCTGGCGGGCGCGCTGACGGCGTTTGCGCTGATCTGCCTTGTCCTGCTGGTCCGCCGCGAGAACCGCACTGAGTCGCCGCTGCTGCCCGTTACGCTGATGCGCCAGCGCGCGATCTGGAGCGCGCAGGCGATGGCGGCGTGCCATGGCGCGGCGCTGGTGGCGCTGGTGGCGTTCACGCCGCTGTATTTGCGCGTGATGGGCGTGGGCGGGGCGGCGCAGGTCGGCTATGCGCTGCTGACGATGAGCGCGGCGCTGGGCGTCTCCTCCGTACTCACGGGCCGCATCATCACGCGCACCGGGCGCACGATGATATTGCCGTCTATCGGTTCGGCGCTGACGGCGATCATGCTGGCTTATCTGGCGTATCGCGCCGGGCAGATGCGATTCGACGAATTGCTGGTCTGCCTCGGGCTGACCGCCTTCTTCATGGGGACTGCGATGGGCGTCATTCAGGTGACGGTGCAGGCTTTGGCCGGGCGCCGCATGCTGGGCGCCGCCTCCGGCTCCATCCAGCTGGCGCGCAGCGTCGGCGCTTCGTTTGGCACGGCCTTGTTCGGCTTTGTGCTGTTTGCCGCGATCTCCGGCGCAGACGCTGGCGCGATGTTTGTGGACATATTGCAAGGCGGCGCAGCCTTGGCTGGCCCGAACGACGCCCGCAAGGCGATCCTGCTGGCCGAAATCGCCAGCGGCTTCCGCGCCGCCTTTGCCTTGCTCGCTGCATTCGCCGCCTGCGGCGCCGTGCTGGCGTGGATCAACCCGGCCCGGCGGGTTTGAGCGCTCTTTGAACCGCGGGCTTACAGCCCGCAGTCCACGCCAGAGACTGGCGGTCCAAACCCTAGTTCGCCATCAGCACCGGGATCGTCGCGCGCGCGAGAATATGGGCGGTGGCGCCGCCAAAAATCATCTGGCGCAGGCGGCTTTGGGTGTAGGCGCCCTTGATGAGCAAATCGCAGCCCAGTTTGACCGATTGCTCCAGCACCGCCTCGCCCGGCGAGCGGGCTTTTGGCTTTGTCACCGCCTCGACGTTGATGCCGTGGCGGGCGAGCGATGCCGCCAATTGCTCGCCGGGCGGGCCTTCGACCGAGAAATTCTCAATCGTCAGCACATAGACCTTTTTGGCGGCCTTCAGCAGCGGCATGGCGAAAGCCACGGCGCGCGCGGTCTCGGTGCTCTGGTTCCATGAGATCGCGATGGTCTCGCCCATCGCCTCAACCGGCAGGGGCGGCGCCAGCAGCACCGGGCGCCCGCTCTCAAACAACGCCGCCTCTGCGGTCGCCATGCGCGGATCGCCGCGTTCGGCGCCGGGGCGGCCCATGATCGAGACGTCGAAAACGCGCGCATGGCTCGCCATCTGGCTGTCGCCGAACGAGTTCTCGCCAGACCATGAATGGGTCGGCCCATCCCCGTGCGCGGGAACTCCGTTCTCCATCATATAGGTCTCGAAACGCCGGTGCGATTCTTCGGCCAGTTCACGCCAGGCGTTCTGGTCGCTCATCGTCCAGCTCACCGGCATGTCGAAGGCCACCAGATCAGGCAGGTCCGGCCCCAGCGCCACGCCCTCGACATGGCCGCCAAAGCGCCGCGCCAGAAGCGCGGACGTGCGCAGCACCGATTCAATGGACGAATGAATTTCGACCGGCACGAGAATGTTCTTCATGGATTCCCCTCCAAACTGCGGCTCTCTCCCTGCCGCAGCGGATGCATTTTACACCAAACGGAACAAGCGCGCCTCACAAGAGTGCAGCGCTCCGTTTGACGCTTTCCGGCGTGAAACCTAAGGTTGCAGACTATCATCTGGAATTTGCCCCATGAATGAAGCCTTCACATGAATGAAGCTTTCCTGTGCGCTGGCGTTCGCACGCCTGTTGGTCGCTATGCTGGCGCGCTCTCCAGCGTGCGTCCCGACGATCTGCTGGCCCATGTGCTGCGCGCCTTGCTCGCCAGAGCGCCCGGCCTGCCAATGGGCGCCATCGACGACGTGTTTGCTGGCTGCGCCAACCAGTCGGGCGAGGACAATCGCAATGTGGCGCGCATGTCGCTGTTGCTGGCGGGCCTGCCGCAGGAAATCCCCGGCGTCACGCTCAATCGTCTTTGCGGCTCCGGCCTTGACGCACTGGGAAGCGCAGCGCGCGCCGTGCGGTCGGGCGAGATGGAGGTGGCGATTGCGTGCGGCGTGGAATCCATGTCGCGGGCGCCCTTCGTGATGGGCAAGGCGAACGAGCCTTTTGCGCGCAATCCGGAATTGTTCGACACCACGCTCGGCTGGCGCTTCATCAATCCCAAATTGAAGGCCGCCTTCGGCGTCGACGCGATGGGCGAGACGGCGGAAAACCTCGCCGTCGATTTGCAAATTTCGCGCACCGATCAGGACGCGTTCGCCTTGCGCAGTCAGGCGCGCGCGGCCAAAGCCATCGCCAGCGGGCGCCTCGCGCGTGAGATCGCAAGCGTCGAGATTGTTGATCGCAAGGGCAATGTTACCGCTGTCTCCCAAGACGAACATCCGCGCGAAACAACGCTCGAAAAGCTCGCGAGCCTGAAGCCGATCTTTCGCAAGGACGGCTCGGTTACGGCGGGCAATTCCTCGGGCCTCAACGACGGCGCCGCCGCCGTGCTGATAGCCAGCGAGCGTGCCGTGAAGCAATATAGATTGGCGCCGCTTGCGCGCATCAGCGGCATGGCGACCGCTGGCGTGCCCCCGCGCATTATGGGGATCGGCCCCGTGCCTGCGACGCAGAAACTGATGGCGCGGCTGGGCCTGACGATTGAAGATTTCGGCGCGATTGAACTCAACGAAGCCTTTGCGGTGCAGGCGCTCGCGTGCTTGCGCGGCCTTGGGCTGCCAGACGATTGCGAGCATGTGAACCCCAATGGCGGCGCCATCGCCATCGGCCATCCGCTGGGCATGTCGGGCGTGCGCATCGCGCTCTGTGCGGCCATCGAGATGAACGACCGCAAGGCGCGGCGCGCGCTCGCCGCCATGTGCATTGGCGTGGGTCAGGGCATCGCGCTGGCGATGGAGGCGGTCTAGTCGTCGAGAATCTGGCCTGCGTCATAGCTCATCGAAATGCGCCCGCTCATCACGCGGAAGGCGTCGCTGTCGATCAGCTTTTCATAGAAGGCGCGCAAGCTCATCGCCTCCAGCGCCTCAAGCCCGGCGCTGGCGTGCGGGAAGCGGGATTTGTCAGGAAACAGAAGCGCAATCGCGCGCGCCTTGTCGGCGTTTGAGGGCGGGCGCGCAAGGGCTTCCGCACTCTCGTGATCGGTGAGAAGATCAAGCAGGCTTGCGCGATCCATTAACGGCAGACGCTTGAGAAAGCTCTCCACAAGGCGTTTTGCGAACGCGTGATCGGGATGATCGTCGCGAAACGGCGCGCGGTTTGTGTGACCAAGATGCGGGGTTACATGCCAATCAGCCTTGTCACGCGGAAAGCGCGCCACGATATCTTCCGCCTCGCGCGCGACATAAAAACGATTGAGCCCTTCAAACAAAACAAACTCATAATTGGCGGCCAGCAGCATCGGCTCCCAGCCCGCCCAATTGGGCGCCATCGTGCCCGGCGCGACCGCCTCAAGGCAAATCACTTTCGGGCGCAGGCGCGTCAGATCAAGGCCTGCGAGCACGTCGCCTTCAGCGCCCTCGACGTCGATTTTCAGAAAATCGATCTGCGTGATCTTGTGCCTGTCGCACAGGGCGGTCAGCGTCGTCATCGGCATGGACAGCGTTTTATAATTGGCGCCGTGGCGTTTTGCTTCTGTCGCCGCAGCCGGGTCAATCGTTGAAAAGCCATGCAGCCGCTCAACCAGATGAAACGCGACCTCGCCGACGCTGGCGCCCGCCGCGCCGCGCCAGACGTGATCGCGCGGGCGCACATGGGAATAGAGCGAGGCCAGATTCCCCTGCGGCTCAACCACAAGTCCGCGCCAGCCTTGCAGATAGAACCAGCACGACACATTGTCGGCCACCGGATGTCCGCCGCCAACGTCAATATAAAATCCATCGCGCTGGCCCGCAAAGGCGAGTTGCAAATGATAATCTTCAAGATTTTGCGCGTAGGACAAATCCATGGAAGGCTCCAGCGCTAAAGGCGATTGCAAACGATAGCGCACTTAGCGTTGCGCCATCCAGCCTGCATCTACAAGCCAGCGCTGAAAACTCAAGACCGCACCCTTGTCGGCGCAAGTTGTGTAGAGCCCCTTGCACGTCTCCATCAGCCACCAGCGCCGCTGATAAACGCCGTCAAGCGGCAGGCCTGCGGCGGCGATTGTGATTGTCGCCAGATGCGGAATCTCCACCACGTCCATCTGCGGCATCGCGATGCGCGGCGTAAAGCCCAGTCCCTCGATGGAATAATAGGTTTCAAAAGCCCGCGAGGCCGGATCAAGCTGCCAGGCGGAGCCCTTGTCCGCCAAATCCTGCGCGTTCTCCAGCGGCAGACGGGCGAGCGCTGGCTGATGGTCGCCATAGCCCACAAACAGAAACGGCTTGCCGGGATAGCGTTTGGCCAGATCGGCGCGGAAAGCCTCGCGATCACGTTTGGCGAGCACGAGGCGCCAGAGGTATTCGTCAAACTCGGCATTGCCGGTCCAGCGCATATTGTCGCCGGGCGCAACCGCTTCCGGCGCAAAGCGGAAGTTCCACGGCGAATGGTTCGACATGGTGGAGACAACGATGAATTGCGGCCGCGCATTCTCTTGCCTGCGCGCAGCATCGAACACTTTGCGCACCTGATCGAAATAGAACGCGTCGCGCTGGCGCTCGTCGGGCGCCTTGTGGGCCTGACGGTCGATCACCCTGTCAAAGCCGATCGCGCGATAAAAGCGCGCCGAGCCTGCAAATTCCGCCAGCGAGGGATAGATCAGCGTCGTCTCATAGCCGCAGGCTTTGAGGTATTGCGGCAGGGTATGGCGCAACCGGCCGGCTGTTAATTGCAAAGCGAAATTGCGCATGCTGCCGAACATGTTCGTCGACAGGCCGGTAAGCGCGGAAAAATCCGAAAGCCATGTGCCGCCGCCAAACGTTTCAACGCGCAATTTATGGATGCGCCCGTCGAAGGATTCAAACAGCGGCAGCGCCTCGGGCGGATAGGCAAGCTGCGGATAAACGCCCGGCGGCATGGCGGATTCGTTGAGCGTCAGCACAATGTCGGGCGGATTGGTCATCGGATTGCAGGCGATGGCCTCGGGCGGAACGCCCGACAGGCCGGCCTGCGCGCTCATCTCCAAAAACCCGCGCGCCTTGCTGAGCGCCGGCAAATCTCCGAACGAGGCGATGAAGGCGGAATAGACGTTCTGGTTTTCGTTGAAGAAGGGCGAGCCGCGCTGGATCAGCAGCCCGCTGGCGCCCGCCGTAACGCTAAGGCTGACGGCCAGCGTCAAAGCCAGTCCGCCGCGCCCCGGCATGCGCACGCGCTCGCTTCGCCACAACAACGCCAGCGCGCCAAAGGCGATTGCAAGGCCTGCGGCCAGCCCCAAAGCCGCGCTCTGGAACGTCTGAAGAAAGAAACTGATCTGCGCCACGCTGAACAGATAAAAAATGGCGTCATAGACGTGCAGATTCATGGCCACGACGCCAAACTTGAACGCGGAGGCGGCGAAGGCGGATATAAAGAACGTGCTTGTCGCAATGAAGGAAAAGCCCGGCCTGCGCGTGAGCGTGAACATAACTCCGTTCAAGCTTGCAAAGACGGCTATCACCAGCAACGCGGTGGAAAACAGCTCTTCCGTGGCGATAATGAATGCGGCCATGGCGAGGCTGGCAAGCGCCAGCGCGCGCGCCCCCCGGGACGCACCGCCAGCCTTCGCAATCAAAAAACGCGCTTGAGAAAAACGCATCGAGGCGGTCGGGCTCCCGGCCCATGTGAATGTTTTATGACATCCACTATAACCGCGCCGCGCCCGCCGTAAAGCACCGCCTGCGGCGCAGCTCAGGGGATTTTTCAGGCCGGCTTCAGCCTTCACAAAAATGGGGCGGAAGTATTGCTCCTTCCGCCCCATTTGCGCTGCGTTCAGATTTTACGCGGGATTGCGCCTTCAGGCCCAGGTCAGATCGTGCTTCAGGATCGGCGTTGAGCGCACGCGCTTGCCGGTGGCGAAGAAGATTGCGTTGGCAACAGCGGGAGGGGTTGGCGGACCGGCGGTTTCACCAAAGCCGCCCCACCATTTGTCCTCCGACATCGCGAAATGACTTTCCACCTTCGGCATGTCGGGCAAGCGGAGCATTTTATAATTATTGAAGTTCACGTTGTTCACGCGGCCTTCGCGGATATCGAGCCCGCCATGCAGGACGTGGCTCAACTCCCATGCAACGCAGCCTCTCACCTGTTCATGGGCCGCACGCGGGTTGATGACATAACCCGTGTTTGACACCACGACGATCTTCTCGATCGACAGCGAGCCTCTGCGCGACACTTCCACCGTGGCGCAAACGCCCACTGTCGCGCCATGCGATTCGACGACGGCGATGCCCATGCCCTGACCCTTGGGCAGTTTGGTCGTGAAGCCCGCGACTTCTTTCATCTTCAGCAATACGCGCTGCCAGCGCTCGTTGCCTTCCGTCATCTTGAGGCGCCATTCCAGCGGATCCCAGCCGCCCGCAAGCGCCATCTCGTCGATGAATTGCTCCATCAGGAAGCCGTTGCTGTTGCTGCCCGGCGCGCGATTTGGCCCGACGGGGATGTGGCTGGCGGCCACATGGCGCTCATAGCGATAATTGGGAATCGCATAGGGAATGTTGGCGATGCCGCGATCCGCGTAGGCGGGCACGCCCGGCTCTGCGACCGCACGACTGAGCATCGCTTTCGGCAGTCCCTTGTCGTCGAGGCTCGCCTCGAAATGCGCCCATACGGGAGGGCGTGAACGCGTTTGCGCCGTGTCTTCTTCGCGCGTCCAGATCAGCTTGACGGGCTTGCCGACCTGCTTGGACAATTCCACCGCCTGACGCGGCAGATCGACGGCGTTGCCAAGGCCAAAGGCGCCGCCCTGATAGGTGGCGTGGACAAAGACGTCCTTGTGATCGCGGCCCGCCTGGTTGGCCGCCACGCGCAGCAGCGCAGAAACATCCTGCGTGAAGCTCCATATGTCCACGCGCTCCTTGGTCACGTGGGCGACGGCTGTGGGCGGACACATCGGCGCATGAGCCTCATAGGGCCGCATGAACTCGCTCTTGAGCGCCTTGGCGTCAGCGCCAAGGATCGGACGCGGATCGCCGCGCACTTCCATGACGTGCTTGCCTTCCTTGCCCATCAGCTCCACGGCCTGTTTGTCCATGGCCGCAAAGCTCATGGAGCCGTTGGCGCCGACGTCCCATTCGATCTTCACAAGATCAAGCGCGGTCTTGGCGCGATAGAACGAATCCGCGACAACCGCGATTGCGCTGCGCATGTCGTTGTTGGCGAGCTTGTCCTTCGTTTGCTTGAGTTCGATGACCGCGACCACGCCCGGGCGCGCACTGGCCGCCGCAGCGTCGAAGCTCTTCACCTTGCCGCCCGGAACGGGGCAGGCTTTCACGGCTGCGTACACCATGCCCGGCACACGCACGTCGATGGGATAGATTGCGCTGCCGTCGACCTTCACCGCAACGTCCATACGCGGCACGTCTTTGCCCAGAAGCCACCAATCGCCATAGGCCTTGATCTTTGGCTCTTCGGCGAGTTTCACGTTCGCGGCGGCGGAAGCGAATTCGCCGTAGCCGCCTTTGTTGGCGCCAGCCGAGAGCATGCCCTGTTCAGCCTTCACCTGCTCGCGCGGCACGTTCCATTTTTGGGCCGCAGCTTCGCGCAGGCGTTCACGCGCTGAAGCGCCGGCCTGCATGATGTGCGGATGGCGGTTGCGCACCAGATTGGAGCTGCCCGTGGACATATCCTTGTATTCTTGCCCTTTGTTCACATGCCGGTTGGCGTCGGCAAGCACGGCGCGCACGTCTTTCCACGGCACGTTCAGCTCTTCAGCGACGAGCTGGGCGACGGAGGTCATGCCGCCCTGACCCATTTCAGTATGGGGCGTGCGCACGGTCACGACGCCCTTGGGATCAATGGTGAGCCATGCGTTGATTTCAGCGCCTTCAGCGGGCGCTTTCGAGGCGTCGCCCATTACGAGATTGGCGGCTTGCGCCACCGGCACATGGAAGCCAAGCATCAGCCCGCCGCCTGCTGCGAGCGCGCTGGTGACGAATGTGCGGCGGGAGAGATCGAGCTGTGTCATGTTCGCCTCCTTAAACGCCGGTTTTCGCGGCGGCGTGAATCGCCTCGCGGATTTGAATGTATGTGCCGCAGCGGCAGATATTGCCCGCCATGGCTTCGTCGATCTGGCGGTCGCTGGGCTTGGGGTTCTTTTGCAGCAGCGCCGCGGCCGACATGATCTGGCCGGACTGGCAATAGCCGCATTGCGGCACGGTATGTTCGATCCATGCTTTCTGGACCGGGTGGCTGCGATCTTTCGAGAGCCCCTCGATGGTGACGATCTTCTTGCCGGCGGCTGCCGCGACGTTGAGATTGCAGGACTTGGCGGCCTGACCGTCAATATGGATCATGCAGGAGCCGCATTCGGAGATGCCGCAACCGTACTTGGTTCCGGTCAGCCCGATGGCGTCGCGCAGAACCCAGAGCAACGGGGTTTCCGGTTCAACATCGACCTCATGGGCCGCGCCGTTGACGTTGAGCGTCAATTTCATTGTTTCCTCCCTGGACCGCCGCGGTTCTTGATGGGCATGACCCGTCCGCGCGCCGTTAGACGATCAGATTACCCGATACGCGATTTTAGCCAAGCCCCCGTAACGCGGATATCTGCGCTCATACGACCTTGAGGCGCGCCTGATTGACGAAGGTCAGATCCTGCGTGTCGTACCAGGCAAAATCGAGACTGGAATCATGCGTGGCGCGGCAATGAAACTCAAAAAACGGATTGGCCGCCACGGAAGGATAAAGCCGCGCGCGAAACAGCGGCTTGCCGTCGTAGGTGCAGCTAAAGCTTGAAATGATACGCTGGCGCACCCAGTCGTCCAGCTCGTCGAGGCGCAGGCCGGTCTCCATCGGGTGCGAGATGAGCGCGCGCAATGTCACGATCTCGCCCGCCCGCGCCTGCGCCGGAGCGCTGACGCGAGAGCGCGGGCTGAAATTTGTCACGTCCTGAATCGTTCCGGTTCCATCGTCGGCGCAGGCGCCGATGACGATCTCGACGTCGACGTCGTGGCGCAGCAATCGCCCGTCGTTCATCTGCACCACGAGCGTGATGCGTTGCGAGCGCTCCAGCCGGATGCGGGTGCTGAACGCCGCGCGCCCGCCCTCCGGCGTGAACCAGACCGAGACCACCTGCGGGTTGGGGTTCGAATGGGCGACCACATGGGCGACGCGTGGATAATCCTGCGCGCTCATGGCGCAATCGATCTGAACCGAGATTGGTACTGAGGCGCCGCTGTCCACGTATTCAGGCGTCGTCAGCCGGGCTCCCGTGCGCAGGTAGGGGCCGGGGCCAAGGAAGGCCGCGATAGCGTCTTCCGCGTCGCGCCACAACGGATCATAACCGCGTCCGCGCACGTCCACGCTCTGGGCCAGTCCGGCGCCGGGCAGGACAAGGCCGAGCGCAGCCGCGCCTGCGCGCAGCAGGCCGCGGCGGCTTGTTGGAAACGCGGGGCGCGCGTTTATCGGCGCTGGATTTCGCGTCTTACGACCTCCTCCAGATTGGTCCATGGTTCGCGTTCAGTGAAACGCGCACGCATGAATTTCGTCACGGCGACGATGTCGGCTTCCGTGATCTGGTTCCTGTAGGCGGGCATCGAGCGGTCGAGCGCGCCTTGCGGCGGCTTGATCCCCTCCAGCGTCGCGCGCACCACATTGGTGGGATCGGGCAGGTTCAGCGCGCTGTTGAGCGCCAGCGGCGCGGGCTTGCCGCCGCTCTTGTGGCATTCGGCGCAGCGGGTCTGGAACATGCGCTGGCCGGGGTCTATCGCCGCATCCGGCGGCGCGTTGTCGCGGGCGGGGTTCCAATCGGTCTTCTCGACGCGGGCCATAGCCATCTTCTCGGCGTCCGTTTGCGCCTGCAGCGATTTTGGCGGACCGGCGAGCGAGACGACGTAAGCGGCCAGCGCAAACATGTCGTCTTCCTTCTGGTCGCGCAGAGCGGTGGAGACCGGCCCCATGGAGCCTGCGGCAAGCCCGTGATGCTTGTCCCAGCCGTCCATCAGATAATTCACCAGCGCATTTTTCGTCCACGGGATCGGCGACGGGGACGAGGCGTCAAGCGCCGGCGCATACCAGCCGTTCACGAAAGCGCCCGCATAGGCGCGCTTGCCGTCTATGGCGCCAAGGATGTTGCGCGGCGAATGGCAGGCGCCGCAATGGCCCAGCCCCTCGGCGATATAGGCGCCGCGCGCCCATTCGGCGTCCTGTCCGGGGCCAGGTTTGGGCAAAGCGGGGTTCAGGAACAGCGCGTTCCAGACTGCTAGGCCTTGGCGAATGTTGAAGGGAAAAGACATGGCGTTGGCCGGCGTCTTGTCCGGCTGCGCAGCCACGCCCCGCATGAGATAGGCGTAGAGCGCCTCGATATCCCCATCGTTCACGCGGCTGAAATGGTCGTAGGGAAAGGCGGGGTAGAGATAGGCTCCGGTGCGGCTCACGCCCTCGCGCATGGCGCGTGCGAAAGCTGCAAGCGACCATTGGCCGATTCCGTTTTCCTTGTGAGGCGTGATGTTGCTCGAATAGATCGTACCAAACGGCGTCTGGATGGAGCTTCCGCCGCTGTAGGGCTTGCCGCCCTGTCGTGTGTGACAGGTGGCGCAGCTTCCCAGCGCGGCAAGCGCCTCGCCTTGCGACAGGACTTCGCGATTATATTCCTTGACCACGCTCGAGGGCGCTATCTCCGGCCTGCCCGTCGCGAAAATAAAACCGGCCAATCCCGCAAAACCGGCGAATATGACGAAAGCAAGCGCACGCCTCATCAGGCCCAACCCCCCATGTTATTTCCGCAGGCGCTTCGTGCCAGCGGCGCATTTCATTTCGGGCAAGCAATAGCGTAATCCAAT
>CAMCMI010000015.1 GCA_945875875.1 Rhizobium sp. Q54 | reverse complement strand
ATCGGCGCCTGGGCGAGCGAGCAATCGCGCGCGCTTGAATCGCGTTTTGCTTTTGAAAAAGCCATTGCGGCGACCGCTTTAAAATATCCGGTTGGCGACGTTCCCCGCCCGCCCCACTGGATCGGCTATCGCATTCGCCCGGTGGAAATTGAGTTCTGGCACGACCGGCCCTACCGCCTGCACGACCGCGTCGTGTTTCGCAGGCCGGAGCCGGAGGGCGGCTGGACCAAAGAGCGGCTGTTTCCGTGACTTGAGCGCGAAGCGGCTGTTACCCGGCCGTCTTCACGCGCACGATGACGTCGGCGCTCAGAATCGTCATGCCCTGCGGCGCGTCCGGCATCTTCACAAGGCTCAGCATCTCGTCCGGGATGTCGAGCAATTGGTCGCGATCTTCATCATAGAAGTGATAATGGGGACCGATATTGGTGTCGTACCAGATGCGCGAGCCATAGACGGCGATCTCGCGCAGGAGGCCCGCATCGGAGAACTGGCGCAGCGTATTGTAAACGGTGGCCAGAGACAGCGCCGTATTGCATCCGCGCGCTTCCTCATAGAGATTTTCAGCCGTGACGTGCCGCTCGCCCTTGCCAAACAGCAGCCAGCCCAACGCCATGCGCTGGCGCGTGGGGCGAAGGCCCGACGATTGCAGCCGCTCACGCACGTTGCGGAACGAGCAGCCGCCGCCTTCAACGAGCGTTCTCGTCGCCGCAGCCTGTTGCGCAAAGGCGCCCGATCTCGTCATTGCCGCAGCCTCCAGAATTTATTCTTGAACCCCAACAGCAAGCCTGTTGCGATCTATTCTCATCTATTGCATTCTGTAATACAGCTTGCGCGCGATTGGCGCAAGGCGCCTTGATTAAGGTCAAGAGCCCGGAACGCCACCAGATAACGCGCCGCCTATCGCGCCGGGCCGGGGAAATGCTAGCGTGCCGTGAAGATGGATTCAGTCCCCAGCATGACGCAAACCGATCCCGATAGCCGCGACTACCCCGCCCGCCCCATTTTATGCGCCAGCGCAGCGGTTTTTCGCGCTGGATGCGTATTGCTGGGCGCGCGCCGCAATCCGCCCTACGACCAGATTTTCAGCCTGCCGGGCGGATTGGTGGAAACCGGCGAATCGCTGGAAGCAGCGGCCCTGCGCGAGCTGGCCGAGGAGACGGGCGTCATTGCGCAGATCGTCGCCTTCAACGGCTGGCGCGAGGTCATCGCCCATGACGAGGCGGGACGTGTGAAGCGTCATTACGTGATCGCCTCGTTCGTCGCCCGCTGGCTCAGCGGCGAGGGCGAGGCGGGAGAGGAATTGAGCCGGTTGATCTGGGCGAACGAATTGCAGGCCCGCGACCTGCCGCTGACCGACGGCCTGCCCGCCCTTTTGGCGAGCGCCCGCGCGCTGATCGCAAAAGCATGAGCGCAAAACGTTTTCCCTCTATGATGGGCGCGCTGGCCATAACGCTGGCATTGGGCGCCAACGCGTTCGCGCAGCCTGCGCAACAACCCCGTCGCGCGGCGCCGGCTCCTGCTGAAATCCCCGCTCCGGCGCCGCTGGAGACTCCGCCGCCCTATGAGCGGCAATTGCTGCGCCTCTCCGAGATTCTGGGCGCGCTGGAATGGCTCACCTCGGTTTGCGGCGAGGATTCGGCCGCCAAAGCCAGAGGGCAATGGCGCGCCCGCATGGCCGCCCTGATTGAGAGCGAAGGCGCCACAACGCAGCGGCGCGAGCGGCTGGCGGGCGGCTATAATCGCGGCTACCGGGGTTATGAAGCCACCTATCGCGCCTGCACGCAAAACGCGCGCCTTGTCATCACCCGCTTTCTGGACGAGGGCGGACGGATCGCCCGCGACATCGGCAATCGCTACACTGATTGAGCGTTAACTTTTTCCGGTTAACCTTTCCTTCACGGATTGGTCGCGCAAGCGAGACCTTTTGAATAGGGTCCGCTCATGACCACGAACCTCCTCACCGCCGAATTCATGGCCGCCGAAGAACGCCGCGAAGCTGTAGCCTACGTGATCGAAGCGTTCACGGAAGCGATGCTGGCCGGCATCGATGGCGACAGCCTCGCCTATGCCGCGCTGGAAGCCGCCCTGCAAGAGCTTGTGGGCGCCCACGGCGAAGACGCCATTGCGCGCATCGTGGAGGAATTGCCGCTGCGCATTCGCCACGGCGAGTTCTCGTTCGCCAGCAGACATTAGAATCGGCGGTTCGGGTTTAAGCTTGCGCGCCGAACGCGAGCGCGCTCAAATCGCAGATGGCCAAAAAGCCCACGCCCGCCAGCGAGACGATCTCCGCCCCCTCAACCGATGTGCGCGCTTTGCCGCCGCGCGTGCAGGAGATGCGCGAGGCGATTCTGGCCGCCGTGCAGGCGCACGACATCGAGGCGCTGCGCCCGGCTATCGAGCGCAACGAAACCCTGCCAATTTTCGCCAGCGGACCACAGCGCCCCAAAACGTTTGCACAAGCCGTGGATTTTCTGAGATCGCGCTCGCAGGACAAAAAAGGCGCCGAAATTCTCAACGTACTGGAGGCGATCTTCGCGCAACCTTACGTAAAGAGCGCGCGCGGCCAATCTGTAACCTATGTCTGGCCCGCCTTCGCGCTGACGCAAGAAGCGCCTGCGACGAGGCAAGAATTAGCGCAGCAATGGCGTTGCGTACTGTTTTCCAGCCTGGCCCGTAATCTGGACAAGCCGCCAGCCGTCCAGCGCGTAGGCATCGGCGCCGATGGAACGTGGCATTATTTCTGGGGCGGGGCTGGGGAGTAGGGAGTGGGGAGAAAGGGAGTGGAATACCCCTCATCCGTCGCGCTCCGCGCGCCACCTTCTCCCGCAAGGGGAGAAGGAAGAAAGAGGCGCCGGTGCTGATCGCTGCACTTCCTTCTCCCTTTGCGGAGGGGTGCCTACTCCCCGCTCTCCCCGCCCGCCCACAAATCTTTCCCTTCCGCCCTTTCACAAAACCCTGCGACCGCCTATATTCGGGTTGTCTTCGCAAGAAGACTATGGCGATAAACGGACATCGTAATAAACCATCCGGACCCGGGGGCGGTACCCGGCGCCTCCACCCCAGCCCGCGCGCGTCGCGGGTTGCGGCGGGGGCGAAACAGGATCGACGGGGGTGTAAAAGGTGGTCTTTTGCCCGGCATGATACCGCCGTTATCGGGTCAATCCTATAGTTGCCAATGACAACTATGCTCCGGTCGCCGTCGCCGCTTAAGCAGCGCCGTCACCGGGAATCAAGTCCTGTTGGTTAGCACTTTCAGGCGGGGCTCGGAGGCGCCTGGCAACAGAAGCCTCCACTTTTTTGAGTCGCTACGCTTCTTCCGGATCCCACATGCAGCACGCCATTCGTTACGATCTTCTGGTTCAGGACGCTCTGCGGGGCATGGTGCGGGATTTGATGTCGAAGGCCGCCCGCGAGGGGCTGCCGGGCGACCATCATTTCTTCGTGACGTTCAAGACCCATGCGCCGGGCGTGCAATTGTCGTCGCGCATGAAGGCGCAATACCCCGAAGAGATCACCATCGTTCTGCAGCACCAGTTCTGGGATCTCATCGTCTCGGAGCGCCAGTTCGAGGTCGGGCTTTCGTTCTCCAACATTCCGGAACGTCTCGTTGTGCCGTTTTCGGCGCTGACAGGTTTTCACGATCCTTCCGTTCCCTTCACCATGAAGTTTGAACCCAAGGAAGAGGATTTGCAGGCGCTGGAGCCCGCCCGCGCAGGCCCGCGCGACGTGGCGGCAGGACCGGTTCCCAAAGTTGCGCCGCGCATGGCGCAGGAGAAAATCGCCGCCGAGAAACCGGCGCTTCAGGCTGTCGAGGAGCCTGCCGGGGGCGAGACGAAACAGGCCGATGACGAGCAGAGCGCGACTAAGGTCGTCTCCATCGACGCCTTCCGCAAAAAGCCCTGAGAATGGGCGAGATCGTCAACCTGCGTCGCGCCCGCAAAGAACGCGCGCGCACGCAGGCAAGCGAACAGGCGCAGATCAACCGCGCCGCTTTTGGCCGCACAAAGACCGAGCGCGCAACCAGCGCCGCATTCAGCGAGCTTGAGGCGCGCCGCATCGACGGCCACAAGCGCGAACTGACCGAAGATGTTTCCAAAAACAAAAATGAGCCCTGAGCCGCAGGCGCAAATTGAAGCCGGTCTGGACGCGCAAAGCGCGGCTGATCCCACGCGCATGCGCAAACATTCGCTCGTCATCGCCGGACATCGCACCTCGATTTCGTTGGAAGACGCGTTCTGGTTAGCTCTGCGCGACATTGCTCAGGCGCGCGGCATTCCGTTGGCCCGGCTGGCGGCGGAAATCGACGCAAAGCGTGGCGAGGCCAATCTTTCCTCTGCCATCCGCGTGTTCGTGCTGAATACGCTGCGAAGCTAGTTCGGGCTGATATTCATTGGGAGACCTGAACCGGGCAGACCTGAACCTGACAGACCTGTAACTGGCTCCTCAAGACTACGCTGGATCAGCGCTTTCAGGGCGTCGCTGGCCGCTTTGGCGCTTTGTGCGTTTTGAAGCTCCTGCTCGCGGCGCAGGCGCGCTTCTTCCAGACGTTTTGCCTCTTCAATCCGCCGCGCCTCTTCGCGCTTGAAAGCCTCGATCTCGACGACGCGCACGCGCAACCATTCCTGCGCTTTCCAGCGGCGGTTGAAGGCTGCCCGCTCGCGCATGTCGGCCTCCATTGCAGCGATGCGCGCGGATTCGCGCACGATGGCGCGGGTGCTGAGCGTGTTGACGAGCGCCCCGGCTTCGATGCCGCGCACAGGCTTTTCGAGCGGCCCGCTCCATGTCACGCGAATGCGCGGGGAAGCGCCTGACCAATTGGGCGGCGGCGTTCTGCTGGAGATTTCAACGCCAGCATCGAGGCGCTGATCGCGCAGATCGAGCATGCCCCAGGCGCGGGCGGAAGCGGCGGCGCCAGAGCCGCCCTCAATTGCGCCCGGTTGCAGCCGCGCCACGCCGCTGGCGATCAGGGTTTCAAAACGCGCCTGCGGCACAATAAGAAAACCGCGTTCCAGTTCGCGGCCCAGCGCAGCGACGACGTTGGCCTCATCAACGATAAGGGCGTCTTTTTCGGCAGCCTCGATCACGCGGTCGAGAGCGCCGGAATCTGTGCGCAGCACCCGCGCATCGTAAAGGCGCGTCTCGCCGCCGCCCGCCAGACTGGCGATCAACGCGCTTTCGCTGGCGCCTGCGCCCGCAATTTCAACCGAACCGGCGATCCGCCCTTCAAGGCCGGCGCGCCCACCCGTCGGCGCATCAAAATCAAGCCGTCCCGACAATGAGCCAACGCCCTTGTCGCGGCGCAAACTCACACGGCCTGCAAGGCTGGCCTGCCCTATGCGCAGGCTCATGTCTTCAAGGTTCACTTGTCCCGGCACAATGGAAAGGCGCATGGAGGCTTCCTGTCCGCCAGCGCCGCGCACATCAAACGCGCCGATCCGCAAATCAATGCTCGATGAAAACGGATGCGTTGGCGCAGGCGCAAACATCTGCTCCGACCACAGCGCGCCAGTCTTTGGCGACGTTGACGCGCCCAGCGCAAATCCCGTGAGGCTCGATAACGACAGCTTGTCCACCAGCAGCGAGCCGTTGAGCGCGAGGCGTCCCCCGCCAGCAGGCCGGGCGAGGCGCAGCGCGCCCGAAACGCCTGAGCCAAGCACGTTTCCTGAAAGGGCGCTGAACTCCAGCCGTCCGTCGCGCAGGTCCGTGTTGGCGCTCAAATCCATCGGCGCGGCGCCCGTCAGGTCTGGCGCAGCCAGCCCGAGCGTGCGCAACAATGGCCCGGAATCGGCAGCGCGCACACGCGCCTTGCCAACGCTGCTTAAATGCTCGCCCTGCGTATTCACGCGCCCCTCAAAAGCGATTCCCGAACCCGCGACGTCGCCTGATATGTTGAGGCCATAGCCTTCCGCAGGCCCGCCCTGCCCGCGCACGATGACGCGGGCGCGCGGCAGGCCGGGAACCGGCGCAGCGTCAAACCCAAACTGGCGCAGCAACATCGACGCATCGGCGGAGGTGAACTCCAGCTCGCCGTCGATACGCGCGCCATCGGGCGCTACGGCGCCAACAATGCGCGTGCCGCGCGCGCTGCCGTCAATTTTGAGGCTGCGCAGCGCAAAGCCGCCCGAATCTGGCGCGGCTTGCGCCTCAAATTTCACGCGCGCCGGCGACAAAGCGGTGGCGCGCTCTGAAATCAGATCGGCGACCCGCCCCGGCGCGATACGGCGCAAGAGTGCGGCCAGCTCGCCAAGGCGCTGGGCGTCCAGCGCAAGCTCGATCCGGGCGCCCGATGAATCGGCCTGTCCGCTCGCCTGCAAATTGGCGCCGCCGACATTCCGGATCGACAAGCGCTCAAGCTGCAAAAGATCGCCCTGCCGCAGCACTTTGGCGCTGATGCGCCCGGAATCGACCATGCCCTCGCCAATGCGCGCCACCCGCACGGCGCGCGCGTCAAACACCAAATTGAGATCGACGCCAGCAGCGGCGCGCGCAAGCCCGGTCAGGTCAGGCAGGCCTTCAATATCCAGCGCCGACGAGGTGAGATCAGCGAACAGGCGCGCCCGCTCGGCGCCAAACGCGCGCGTGAAAGCGGCGGCCCCCGTAAAGGTCGAGCGATCCGCCTTGACCACAAGCTCGCGCGCCGCAATCGCCGCGTGCGATAATTCCACCTTGCCCTCAATATCGATGGCGCGAAACGGCATGGCGCGCAAACGCTCCGCCAGATCACCATCGACGCGCCCGACCCAATCGGCCAGACGCGGCAAATCGCGCGCGCTGGCCGACAGGGCACCGGAGAATTGCACCGCCAGTCCGGATTCGATTTTGCCGTCCAGCGACAGGTGCGAACGGCCCGGCAGGTTCGCCTTTACCGCCAGCGCGCTCCCGGTCAGCGCGTCTCCGCTGCGCGAGTCAAAGCGCAGGCGAACATCGCCCAGCGTCTCGCCGCCAATCTGGAGCGCGGGCGTTGCGAACTCGAGCTCAAACGGCCAGTCGCCAGCCGTGTAGCGGCTGGCCAGAGCATCGGCGAGCGCACGGCCCGCCAGCGCGATGGGTTGTTTAGAATCTGGTCCCTCTTGCGCGATCAGGCGATCAAGATCGAGCCGGGGCGCATTGAGCTTCAGGCTCGCAAGTCCGCTCGCCTCGTCATAATGGGCGGCGCCCGCCAGACTAGCGCTCCGCTCCTCCTCGCCAAGGCGCAGCTCCAGAGCATTCAGGCTGGCGCGCCCGGGTTCAATTTGCGCCAGTCCCGCAGCGCGCCATGGCAGCGTCACGCCGCCAGCGCTCACCCGCCCCGACAGCACGGCGGCGCCTTCAAGCTGCAAGCGCGTGTTGAGGCCCATGGCTTGCGCCCCAAGCGCACCGTCGAACTCGATGTGCGGGGCAAGCGCCGCACCGTCCACGGACACCTTGAGGCGCAGGCGCCCGTCTTCGGACGCGCCGGTCCCAAAGCGAAACGCCAGCGCCTGCCCGCCTGTGCGCAAAGAGCCCGCGCCCTTGAAGGGGCCTTGCAGCGACGCAGCTTCCGCATTCATCGTGACGTTGCCGAGCAGCAGCCTTTCGCGTCCCGGCCGCGTGATCTCGATTTGCCCGCCATGCACTTCGATGCGCTCGAACGCCAATTCCTCGGGCGCATTGGCGGGCGGCCTTGGCAGCGCAAACGCGCCGTCCTCGCTCAAAGAGAGCGTCACGCGGGGTTGGTCGAGACGGGCTTCAACGAAACGCACGGCGCCCCGCAACAACGGCGCGGGCGCCATTTCAAGCCGCAGCCGCTGCGCAAACATCTGCGGATCACCGGGCGAAAGTCCGCGCACCGACACCTGACCCAGATCCAGAATCGGCGATGGCAGCAGCTTGACGTCGATAGCGCCGGCGACTTCGACGCGCGCGCCCAGAGCCTGGGACAGGATGGATTCGACCCAGCCGCGCCGCGCCGTCCAGTCCACGACGTGCGGGATCGCCAGCGCCGCGCTCAACGCGACGATGATGAGAACCGCCAGAAATGTCAGCGCTTCGCGAAAAAATGCCAAAGGCGGAACGGCTCCGTGCGCAGCAATGATTTGGGGCCAGCATACAGGTTTTTCCAGCCTGTTTGCGCAGTTCATTTGCAGGAGCATGACTTGAACGGGAGCGGTGAGGAATTATATCCTAACTTGATCTCAACCTAAGTGGAAAATTGGCATGAAGAGGACTTTTATCAGCGCGACGATGCACGGCGACGGGCGATGATTGCGCTTTCGCAGAGCGATCTTCGCAGCCTGTTCCCCAAGGGCTCGCCAGCGCTTCTGGGCGATCTGGCGGCCAAGGCGCCGCTCGTTCTGGGGCCTGTCGGCGTTCTCGATAAACCCGAAAGGCTGGCGCATTTTCTGGCGCAGGCGAGCGCGGAAACCGGCGGGCTTTCGCGCGTCGTGGAATCTTTGCGCTATTCGGCAAAGCGCATCGTGGAGGTCTTTGGTCCCGGCATTCATTCGGCGCGTATTGGCGCGGCTGAAGCGCGCAAGCTGGCGGGCGATGAATATGCTTTGGGCGAGCGCGTCTATGGTCTGGGCAATCCAAAGAAAGCCGCTGATCTGGGCAATGTGGAGCGAGGCGACGGGTTTGCTTTTCGCGGGCGCGGCTACATTCAAATCACGGGCCGCTATAATTATGCGCGCTTTGGCGACATCATCGGCAAGTCGCTGGAAAATGATCCCGATCGGGCTGGCGATTTGGAAACCGCGCTGGAAATCGCCGCCGCCTATTGGTCGGCGCGCAAGATCAACGCGGCTTGCGACGCCGCTGACATCGTGCGGGTGACAAAGCTGGTGAACGGCGGGCGTCAGGGCTTGCGCCATCGCGAGCGGGAATTTGCGCAGCTGGCGCCGCTCATTGGCGCCATTGCCGACAGGCAAATTTACATGGCGAGATCGCAGACCGCCGACATCATCGCAGCGGCGACCGGCACGCCCGGCGATTACCGCGCCGTGATCGCCGACCTGCAAGAAAAACTGGGCGCCGCATTCCCGGAAGCCCGGTCCGCGCCCGCCAACGACAACGGGCACGCGAAGGCGCCGGGGCGCGCGTAAAGTCTGCTTCCCCACCCGCATTGTTCAGGCTAAGCTGCGCGATATTATTTTTTAGCTTTTTGCAGGATTCGCCCCGATGCATTGCCCCTTTGCTTGCTTTCATGCTGGCCGCCGGGCGCCGCCATGCGGATGAACCCTTCGGGCGACGCACTTTTTTATGGCGATAACCTCGACATTCTGCGCAACCACATCGAGGACGAGAGCGTCGATCTCGTCTATCTCGATCCGCCGTTCAACTCGAACGCCAATTACAACGTGCTGTTCAGGGCGCCCGACGGCAGCCAGAGCCAATCGCAGATCGTGGCGTTTGACGACACATGGCACTGGACCGATTCAGCGGAAGCGGCCTTGGACGACGTGATGCGCTCGGGCCATTCCGACGCCGCCGAAATGCTGCGCGCCATGCGCGCGGTGCTGAAGGAAAACGACATGATGGCGTATCTGGCCATGATGGCGGTGCGCCTGATCGAATTGCACCGCGTGCTGAAGCCCACCGGCTCGCTGTATTTGCACTGCGACCCGACAGCGAGCCATTATCTGAAGATACTTTTGGATGCGGTGTTTGGGCAGAAATCTTTCGTAAACGAAATCATTTGGAAGCGGACCACTGCCAAAAGTGATTTTGCTCAGGGAGCAACAAACTGGGCAAGGATTCACGACGTTCTGCTGCACTACTCAATATCTGAAACCCGGCACTTTGACCAACCGTTTGCGCCCTATGATGATGCTTACGTCGCCGCGAAGTACAACAAGATCAACGCGGATGGTCGGAGATACATGTTAGACAATCTAACAGCTCCTGGTGCTGGATCACGTGGGCATCCGCAGTACGAGTTTATGGGTGTTACAAGGTTCTGGCGTTATAACGAATTAAAGATGCAAGCATTGCTTGCGGAGGGGCGCATAGAGCAGCCTAGTGCTGGCGCGGTTCCACGTTACCGTCGGTATCTCGATGAGATGAAAGGCATACCCGTAGGTTCGGTCTGGACCGACATCCCGCCCATCAATTCGCAAGCCGCCGAACGCCTCGGCTATCCCACGCAAAAACCCGTCGCGCTTCTTGAGCGCATCCTGAAAGCATCCTCGAACGAGAACGATCTTGTGCTCGATCCGTTTTGCGGTTGCGGCACGACGATTCACGCCGCCGAAAAACTCAACCGCCGCTGGATCGGCATCGACGTTACGCATCTGGCCGTCGGCCTCATTCGCGACCGGCTGACGAGCGCGTTTCCGCAGGCGCAATTTGATATTCTGGGCGTCCCGCGCGATCTGGCGGCGGCGCGAGAACTGGCCAGCACCGACAAGCACGAGTTCCAGCTCTGGGCGTTGTCGATGATTAACGCGCAGCCCTACAAGGGCGGGCGCAAGGGCGCCGACGGCGGCGTGGACGGCTACATCTGGTTTCAGCCCGACGGGCGCAATCACGAGAAGGCCGTCGTCTCAATCAAGGGCGGCGACAATGTGGACGTGACGATGATCCGCGACCTCATCGCCACCGTGGACCGCGAGAAAGCAAAAGTAGGCGTCTTCGTCACGCTGGCGCCGCCCAAGCGCACCATGAAAACAGAGGCCGCCGCCGCAGGCTTTTATGAAAGCCCCATGCACGGACGCTTCGCCAAAATCCAGATCCTCACCATCGAAGACCTGTTTGAAAAGCAAAAGCCCCACCTGCCGTGGATCGCCCCCTCCTCAAAAGCCGCCAAGCGCGAGGCCAGCACAAAGCAGATCGGCCTCGATTTCTAGCACAGCCCCTTCCCTTCTCCCGCAGGCGGAAGAAGGAAGCGCGCGCTTTATTCAGGGCCGCGTTCACGCCCGCGCCCACGCCCGGGCTGGTCGTCGCCTTCGGGCTTTTGCTGACGCCGCTCGGCGGCGGGCGTGTTCTCCCTGCGCGGCGGGGTAGCGCCTGTGGGGCTGCGCTGGTCTTCGCCGCGAGGCTGACGCGCTTGCGCGGGCTGCTTTTCGCCCTGCGAAGGCTCGCGGCCCTGCCGACCGCGCTCAGGCTCGCTCGGGCGGCGCTCTTGTGCAGCGGCGGCAGGCTTGTCGTCTTGCTTCTGCCTCGCGTCGCGGCCCTGTTGCTTGCGCTCAGTCTCGGTCTTGCGCTCAGTGTCGGGCTTGCGCTCTTGCGTCGTGGCGGTGGGCTTGTCTTCAGGCTTCTGCGTTGCATCGCGGCCTTGCCGGGCGCGCTCCGGCTCGCCGGGTCGCCGTTCCTGCGTTGTTGCTGCGGGCTTCTCGGCGGGCTTCGCGCCGGGCGTTGTCGCAGTGGGCTTTTCGCCGGTGCGCTCGCGCGGGGCTTCTCCGGGCGCGCCTTCTTTACGCTCGCCCTCCCGGCGCTGCTGATCGGTGGCGGCGGCGCGCGGCGGCCTTTCGCCGAGGCGGCCCTGCTCGTTGGCCTCGAGCGGGCGCGGCGCAGTAATGTTCTGCGCGGGGCGAATTTCCGTCTGCGTTTCGCGCACCTGCACGCGCTAGCTTTCAAAACGGCGCCTGTCGCGCAGGTCTTCGCCGCGCACTTCAATGGCGCCTGTAATGTTGGATGTGCCTATGAGAACGCGCGGGCGCACGTCATAGGCGCGGATCGGGCGACCGATCACGGCGGCCACGAAAGCCGGCTCAATGCCCGGATTGACGATCACCACGGGGCCGCGATCTCGCACCACATAGGTGCGGTTGACGATCACGGTTTCGCGGATCAGGCGTTGACGCTGCTCGCTGCGGATGACGACCGTTGAAATCTGCGGCGCAACCATGTCCCGCGCGCGTACGAACACCCAGACGTCGGGATCGTCGCGCACTTCGCTTATCACCTCATCCGGCGCCAGCGGCGACCAGCCGACATAACGCGCACTTTGGCGATTTCGCCCCTGGCCGCGCGCATCGCCTCTGCGCCAGTTCACCCACGCAGGCGCCCATTCGTCGCCCGCGATCCAGACCCAGCCCATGCGGTCGTCGTTGTACCAACGCCCATAATGATAGGCGACCCAGCCCCAATTATCTTCCGTCTCGGCTGCGTTCCAGTACCAGCCCCAATCATCGGTTTAGACCCAGCGGCCGACAGTATAAGGGCGCCAGTCTTTCGCGAGGCGCGCGGGGCGCCATACTTCGCCAAAGCGCGGATGGCGCTCAAAACGGCCATAGGGCTCAAGCGCTGTGCGGAAGTCCGCGCGGATCTCAACGCGCTGCTGCGCGATGGCTGGGCTCATAAAAATAGGGGGCGCAAAAGCGTTCAGCGCAACCCCGCTCATCAGCATGGTCGAACAGAGAAGAACCTTGTGTAACGTGCGCATGACGATCTCCGAAACCTGATAAAGCATTCGAGCGACAACGGGGCCGCGTGCTCATGGTTCCGAAAAACGACTGGGGCGCAGGCCTGACGCCAGCGCGCTATCTGCGCGAAAACGCTCTTGTCGCCAGCGCCAGCCATTTGCGCACCGGCGGCGAGACCAGCGGGGAGAGCTCTTTGCGCACGCGTGCGTGATAGGAATCGAGCCAGCGCAATTCATCGCGGTTTAAGAGCTTTGGCTCAACGCAGGCCAGATCAATCGGCGCAAGGGTCAGCGTTTCAAACCCATAGGTTTCGCGCTCTCCGCCAGAGATTTCACGCTTTTCAACCAGCACCAGGTTTTCAATGCGGATGCCGTAGGCGCAGGGTTTATAATAGCCGGGCTCGTTCGATATTATCATGCCCGGCTCAAGCGGGCAGGCGCCGCGTTTGGAGATGTTCTGCGGGCCTTCGTGCACGGATAAAAACGCGCCCACGCCATGGCCGGTGCCATGGTCGTAATCAAGGCCCGCTTCCCACAAAGCGCGCCGCGCAAAGCTGTCGATCTGCGCCCCGTTTGCGCCTTTGGGAAACAATGCGCGCGCAATTGCGATATGGCCTTTGAGCACGCGGGTGAAACGGTCGCGCATCTCTGCGCTCGGTTTTCCCACGCTGATCGTGCGCGTCACGTCCGTGGTGCCGTCTTCATATTGAGCGCCGCTGTCGAGCAGGAAAAGGCCCTTGCCGATCTTCGCATTAGTGCGCTCGGTGACGCGATAATGCACGATGGCGCCGTTGGCGCCGGCGCCGGAAATGGTTGGGAAAGAGACTTCTTTGAGCTTGCCGGTGTCGCGACGAAAGCTCTCCAGCGCCTGCACGGCCTCAACCTCGGTGAGCTTGCCGCCGCGCGCGTGCGCGTCGAACCAGCACAGGAAATTCACGAGCGCTGCGCCATCGCGCAAATGGGCTGCGCGGGCGCCGGCGATTTCGGCTGCATTCTTGCGCGCCTTCATCAGCGTGATCGGATCGGCGCCAAGATCAGCCTGTCCGCCAGCGCCTTTCAGCGCGTCGACGAGTTTGACGGGCACGGTTGAAGCGTCAAACCGCACCTTTGCGCCAGCGGCTCCCAGCGTTTGCAAATCATCGGCAAGCGCGCCGGGCTCCTGCACAAGGGCCAGCGCGGATAACGCTTGCCGCACAGGCTCGCTGAGCTTGCGCGCGTCGATATAGAGCGTGGGGTTTGCATTGGCGCGGATCAGCGCAAAGCACAGCGGCAGCGGCGTATGCGGCACATCGGCGCCGCGAATGTTGAAGGCCCACGCCACATTATGCGGATTGCTGACGAGCAAGGCGCCGCAATCATCCAAAGCGCACGCAATGTTTGGCAGCTTCCTCTTCGCCTCCACGCCCGCAAAGCGCTTGGGGTGAAGGCGCACAGGCGCCAGCGGCGGGGCGGGACGGTCGGCCCATATCGCATCCACGGGATTGTCAGAAACCGGCGCCAGATCAGCGCCAGCTTTGCGCGCGGCTTTGGCGTAGCGCTCCAGACTTGCGGGCGTCGTCAACCACGGATCAAAGCCCAGCATGGCGCCTTTTGGCAGGTTCTCTTCCAACCATGACTCAGGGGAAATCTGCCCGCTGTCGAGCGGCTTGAACACGCGCGCATCCACTTGGTCGCGCACCTGCAGGCCATAGCGGCCATCGACGAAAATCGCGGCGCTCTCATTCAGCACAATCGCCAAACCCGCTGAGCCCGTAAAGCCGGTGAGCCATGCGAGGCGCTCGGCGTTCGCGGGCACATATTCGTTTTGATGCTCGTCGGCGCGCGGAATGATAAACCCGTGCAGGCCACGCCTTTGCAGCTCTGCGCGCAAGGCTTTTGCGCGCGCGGCGCCGTGCGAGGGATCGGCGGATTCGGTGAAGGATTGGAACAGGGCCTGAAACATCATGTCCCCCATCAACGACGCGGCGCGGCTCCGCCAACGCGCATGAGCAATGTCGCCCAGCCTTCAAGATCAATGCGGCGGGCGAGCGAAAAGCCCTGCGCGCCATAGGCCGTCAGCACGCCGGGCACGTCTGGCGCCAGCAGGCCCGAGAGCACAATGTCTGCGCCATGGCAGGCGGCGCGGCTTATGGAGGGCGCCAGCGCACGCAAGGGGCGCGCGAGGATGTTGGCGAAGATGAGATCATACGGCCCGCCGTTGCGCAAAGCGGGATGCTCCAGCCCCGGCGCCGTCACGGGACGCACCCAGGGCGCGACGCCGTTCAAAATTGCGTTGGAGCGCGCGGCGTCCACCGCGATGGCGTCGATATCGCCAGCCACGACAGGTTGGCGCAGCGCCTTGGCAGCGGCGATGGCCAGCACGCCGGTGCCGGTGCCAACGTCCAGAATGGAATAGGGGCGGCGGCGCTTGAGGATATAATCGAGCATAAGTAGGCAGCCGCGCGTGGTGCCGTGGTGGCCGGTTCCAAAGGCGAGCGCAGCCTCAATCTCCAGCGCAATGTCGTTCTCGCGCACGGCGTCACGGTCATGGGAGCCATGCACCAGAAAGCGCCCGGCGCGCACGGGGGCCAGCCCATGCAGCGAGGCGGCGATCCAGTCCTGCTCGGCCACGCGCGAGAAGGTCACGGCTGCGGCGGCCTCAAGGCCGGCCACCATGCCCACCAGTTCGCGCACATAGGCCTCGTCCGGCGGGGAGCCGAAATAGGCCTCCACCAGCCATTCGCCCGTGGACCAATCATTGGTCTGCGGTTCACGCTCAAACGCCGAGGCCGCAGCTTCTGCGGGATCGAACATTTCGACGATGAGATCAGCAATGTTGCGCGCCTGGCCTTCCGGGCAGGCGAGAGACATCATGTGGGCGGCGTTGTTGGGGGGCAAACCTTCGAGCATCAGCGGGCTTTAGCATATTTTGCGGCGGGGGACAGCCGGGGGTGCGCGTGAAGGCGGACCGTTGGTCCGCGTGCGGGCTGGAAGCCCGCGGTCCAAAGAGGCGCCTTTTATCGGACCGCGGGCTTCCAGCCCGCATCTTGGGCGCCAGCAAAAATTCGACATTCTCCGCCCGCGCCCCCACATTAACCTCAATGATTCGCCTTTCGTTCTAATTTATGGTCCACAAGCCTCGTGACTGATCCGTTTGAAAATTTCGACGAGACCGACCTGCCTGTCGCCCGCGCTCCGCGTGTCGGGGGCATTGCTGCGCGCGCTCAGGCCGCCATGCAGGGAGGCGTGGCCCAGCCGCGCTATCTCGATGTTTTGAATCCCGAACAGCGGGCAGCCGTCGAGGCCATGGATGGTCCCGTGCTGGTGCTGGCGGGGGCAGGCACCGGCAAGACGCGCGTGCTGACGACGCGCATCGCCCACATCATCGCGACGGGCCGCGCGCAGGCGCATGAGATTCTCGCCGTCACCTTCACCAACAAGGCGGCGCGCGAGATGAAGGAGCGCATCGGCGCGCTGGCCGGGCCGGTTGGCGAGGGCATGCCGTGGCTGGGCACGTTCCATTCCATCGGCGCCAAGATCCTGCGTCGTCATGCGGAGCTTGTCGGGCTGAAATCGGGTTTCACGATTCTCGACACCGACGATCAGATTCGCCTGATGAAGCAGGTGTTGCAGGCTGAGAATATCGACGAGAAACGCTGGCCCGCGCGCCAACTTTCCATCCTCATCGACGGGTGGAAAAATCGCGGTCTTGAGCCAGCCCGCGTGCCCGCCGGCGAGGCCGAAGCGTTTGGCGACGGCAAGGGGCGCCGGCTTTACGAATTTTATCAGGAGCGGCTGAAAGCGCTGAACGCGGCGGACTTCGGCGATCTGCTGGTCGAGGGCCTGCGGCTCTTGCGCGAAAACCCGGATGTGCTGGCCGAGTTCCAGCGCCGCTTCCGCTATATTCTGGTGGACGAATATCAGGATACCAACACCGTTCAATATCTCTGGCTGCGCCTGCTGGCGCAAGCTGCGCGCGAGGGCGGCCAGCGCAACATCTGCTGCGTGGGCGACGACGATCAGGCGATCTACGGCTGGCGCGGCGCCGACGTCGATAATATCTTGCGCTTCGAGAAGGATTTTCCCGGCGCGACCGTCGTGCGGCTTGAGCGCAATTATCGCTCCACGGGACATATTCTGGCGGCCGCCGCCAGCCTGATTTCGCACAATGAAGGCCGGCTCGGCAAAACGCTGTTCACAGATGGCGAGGCGGGCGAAAAGCCGACCGTGCAGGGGCTTTGGGATTCGGAAGAAGAAGCCCGCGTCGTTGGCGAAGACGTTGAGCAATTGCAACGGCGCGGCCATAGCCTCGAGGATATGGCGATCCTTGTGCGCGCCTCGTTTCAGATGCGCGAGTTTGAAGAGCGCTTCATCACGCTGGGCCTGCCCTATCGCGTCATCGGCGGCCCGCGCTTTTATGAACGCGCGGAAATTCGCGACGCTCTGGCCTATATCCGCTGCGTCGCGCAACCCACCGACGATCTGGCGTTCGAGCGTATTTTCAACACGCCCAAGCGCGGTCTGGGCGACGCCGCTTTGGCGCTGATGCACAATTGCTCGCGCCGCGAGGGCGTGCCGCTGATGCATGCTGCGCGGATGCTGATCGAGACCGAAGAGTTCAAACCCAAACAGCGGCAGGTGCTGCGCGCGTTGATGGGCGATTTTGACCGCTGGTCTTCGCAGCTCGAATCCAAACCGCATAACGAGCTGGCGGAAATGGTGCTGGAGGAATCCGGCTACACCGACATGTGGCAGAAGGATCGCTCGGCGGACGCTGCGGGCCGGCTTGAGAACCTCAAGGAACTCGTGCGCTCGATGGAGCAATTCCCCGATCTGGCGTCGTTTCTGGAGCATATCTCGCTGGTGATGGATGTCGGCGATTCCAAGGGCGAAGCCAGCATCAGCATCATGACGCTGCATGCGGCCAAGGGGCTTGAGTTCGACACGGTCTATCTGCCGGGCTGGGAGGAGGGATTGTTTCCCCACCAGCGCGCGCTGGATGAGCAGGGCCGCTCGGGGCTGGAGGAAGAGCGGCGGCTTTGCTACGTCGGCGTCACGCGCGCGCGCAAACGCGTGAAGATTTATTTCGCCACCAACAGGCGCATTCGCGGCCTGTGGCAGACGACGATTCCCTCGCGCTTTCTTGATGAATTGCCCCCCGATCATGTGGACGTGGTGGAGCAGGCCAGCGCCAGCTATGGCGGCTATGCGGCCTCGCGGTTCCATTCGGTCGACACCTTCGGCTCGTCCTATTCAACGCCGGGCTGGAAGCGCGCGCAGCAACGCGGCGACGAGGCGACGAAACCCGCTGGCGGCGCGGGGCCAAAACGAGGTCCGCTGACCATTGAGGGCGAGCTGGTCGCCAAATCCACCGGCGGCGCGGCCTTCAGGCCGGGCGTGCGGGTGTTTCATCTCAAGTTCGGCAATGGCAAGGTCGCCAGCGTCGACGGCAACAAGCTGACGGTGGATTTCGACAAGGCTGGCCGCAAAATGGTGCTAGACAGTTTCGTGCAAAAGCCGGAATAGAGTCGTATGTAACCAGAGCGTGACTTTGGATTCGTCGCCAGCGAGGTGGCGCTCGCCCCTCGTACAGAGTATAGCAAGCCATCTTTCGGAGTCGGCACCCGCCCCGGCGTCGAAAACAGATCCGCCGCAGCGCTTGCGCGGATTGAAAGTCGCGGCGGCAAGGAGAGCTAAATGACGACCAAGACCAAAGCCGAAGGCGGCGCTGTGAAGAGTGCAGGTTCGGCCCTTCAGCGGCCCGTGACCCCCTCCAAGGAGCTGGCCGCGGTTGTTGGCGCAGACGCCATCCCCCGCACGCAGGTCGTCAAGAAGGTGTGGGATTACATCAAGGCCAACAACCTTCAGAACGAAAAGGACCGCCGCTCCATCGACGCGGACGCCAACCTTGAGAAGGTGTTCGGCAAGAAGCAGGTCACGATGTTCGAGATGACCAAGCTGATCAACCAGCACCTGAAATAGGCTTCTCAGGCCTCATGAAAGCCGCGCGCTCCAAAGGCGCGCGGCTTTTTTTGTTTGGGTTATTGTGGACCTAAGAATACCCCTCATCCGTCACGCATTGCGTGACACCTTTTCCCGCAAGGGGAGAAGGAAGAAAGAGGCGCCGACGCTGATCGCAGGACTTCCTTCTCCCCTTGCGGGAGAAGGTGTCGTTTGCGTCAGCAAATGACGGATGAGGGGTATCTCTACTGCCCTACTGCCCTGCGGTCCGTATGCGGACAAAGACGCGCGCGGTCCAGATGGCTCACCGCCGCGTGCAGACGATCTCTTTAGGTTGGCACACAGGCCCCGGCGTCGAGCATTGCGGGGCGCCTGCCTCATTGCGGGCGCAGACGCTGCAGGCGTTCGTCCACTCCAGGCATTTCGGGTCGGCGTTGGCGTAAGCTGGCATTGAGACGGCCCGCTCCGGCACAGGCATTTTGGGCGCGTTCTGCTCGTCGGCGCGCGCGCTGGCCGCCAGCGTCAAGACGGCGAAAATAATCCCGATGCGCTTGAACATGCCCATGGTCGAGTCCTGACGTGCTGGTGATCTCGTTAGCTCAGCGCCCGTACATACCAGAGCGCCGCGCCGGTTACGACGCGCCCCTTTGGACCGCGGGCTTCCAGCCCGCATGCGCGCGAGGCCGCGCGCGGTCCAAAGAATTGCGCGCGAGGCCGCGCGCGGTCCAAAAATGGTCCGCAGTCCAGCTATTTGCAACCCGCAATAAAAGATGTATATTATTGTATATAACATTTATACTATGGAGAAATAGAATGCGTTCGTGGATGGCTCCCCTCGCTTTCGCCGCCAGCCTTGCTGCATCGGCATCCGCCATGGCGGCTGAGCCGCTGGTTAATTCCAGCTGGTTGAAGGACAATCTCGGCAAGCCGGGTCTTGTGGTCGTTGACCTTCGCAGCGGCGGCGGCGCCGTTCGCGAAGATTACGTGAAGGAGCACATTCCCGGCTCCGTGTTCTCCGATTACGCAGCCGACGGCTGGCGCACCAAGGTCGGCAACGTAGTCGGCATGCTGCCGCCGGCTGAAAACGTCGAGAAGGTGATCGGCGCGCTCGGCATCGACAACAAGAGCCATGTCGTGATCGTGCCGATGGGCCGTCAGGCGCTGGACATGGGCGCGGCGACGCGTCTGTACTGGACCTTCAAGGTCATGGGCCATGACGAAGTCTCGATCCTCGACGGCGGCTGGATGGGCTGGACGAAGGACGTGGACGCTGCGACCAAAAAGCCCGTGAACCCGCTGGCTTCCGGCGGCGTGACGCCGCAGGTCAAGACCTTCAAAGCCAATGTCCGCAAGGAAATGATTATCACCACCGCCGACGTTGAGAGCGCCCGCGTGCGCGGCGTGACGCTGGTCGATAACCGACCCAACGATCATTATGTCGGCGCGACCGTCGTGCCCGTCGTGAAGAAGGCTGGCACCATCCCGGGCTCAAAGAACGTTCCCGAGAGCTGGATCACCGGCAACAATGGCGGCACAGTTCGCACCAAGGCGCTGCTGACCTCGCTCTATCGTCAGGCTGGCGTGGCCAGCGACGTTGAGCAGATCGCCTTCTGCAACACCGGCCATTGGGCCTCGCTGGGCTGGTTCGCCTCGCATGAAGTGATCGGCAACAAGAAGGTCCTGATGTACGACGGCTCGATGGCCGAATGGACGCTGGACGATTCGCTGCCGGTTCATCAGGCGATCAAGTTGAACTAGAGACTTGTTGCGTTTGTGAAAGAGCGCATCTTTGGACCGCGCCCGGCCCCGGGCGCATCTTGGGGGCGCATCTTCCGTCATCCGTCACGCTTCGCGTGTCCAGCGGGATGATGGGTTTGGCGCGCCCCTAATCCGCGCCCACGCGCACAAACCAATCGTCTTCGCTGATCACTTCCACGCCGAACGTCTCGGCCTTTGCGAGCTTCGAGCCGGCGCCTGGCCCGGCCACCACGAGGTCGGTTTTCTTCGACACCGAGCCCGCCACTTTTGCGCCAAGGCGCTCGGCCATCGCTTTGGCCTCCTCGCGCGTCATGCGCTCAAGCGCGCCGGTGAAGACGATGGTCTTGCCGGACACGGGGGACGCGGCGGCCACGGCCTCCATGGGAACCGGCGTCACCTCAAGCAACAACGCATCAAGCGCTTGCTCGTTGTGCGGCTCGGCGAAGAAATCCGCCAGAGCCTCAGCCACAACATCGCCCACGCCCTCAATGTTTTTAAGTTCGGCGCGCGCCTCGGACGCCTCCTCGCCAGCTGCGCGCGCGACAATCCGCAGCGCCTCAAAGCTCTCGAAATGCCGCGCCAGCCTGCGCGCATTCGTCTCGCCCACGTGCCGGATGCCCAGCGCGAAGATGAATCTGTTCAGCGCTACCGAGCGGCGCGACCTGATGGAGGCGAACAGATTGCGCACCGAGGTTTCGCCAAAGCCCTCGAAATTACGAATCTTCACAAGGCTCGCGGAATCGCCGTCGCGTGCCTCAAGCGTGAAAATATCGGCGGGCGTTTGAATCAGCCCCTTCTCGTGGAAGAACTCTATCTGCCTGTCGCCCAACCCTTCGATGTCGAAGGCGTTGCGCGAGGAAAAATGCTTCAGTCGTTCCACCGCTTGCGCGGGACACACAAGCCCCCCGGTGCAGCGGCGCACGGCGTCCATCTCGCCCTTGCCGTCCACCTCGCGCACGGCGGCGGAGCCGCATGCGGGGCAGACATGGGGGAAGTCCCAGGCTTGCGAATCCGCGGGTCTTTTATCAAGTTTCACCGCAACGATCTGCGGGATCACGTCGCCCGCGCGCTGCACGATCACGCTGTCGCCGATGCGCACGCCCTTGCGCGCGATCTCGTCTTCGTTATGCAGCGTGGCGTTGGTGACGACGACGCCGCCCACCGTCACCGGCTCCAGCCGCGCAACCGGCGTCAAGGCGCCAGTGCGGCCAACCTGAATGTCGATGCCGCGCAAAATGGTGATCGCCTGCTGCGCTGGAAACTTGTGCGCCACCGCCCAGCGCGGCGAGCGCGAAACAAAACCGAGCCTCTGTTGCAGGCTGATCTCGTTGACCTTGTAAACCACGCCGTCGATGTCATAGGGCAGGCTCGCGCGGCTTTCCTCGATTGCCCGGTAATGGGCGATCAGCTCTTTGGCGCTGGCGCACAGCACAGTCTCTGAATTTGTCGGCAAGCCCCAGCTCTTGAACGCGTCGATCATGCCCCTCTGCGTCTCGGCGATGGGCGCGCTCAACTCGCCCCAGGCGTAGGCGAAGAAATGCAGCGGACGCTTGGCGGTGATCGACGAATCCAGCTGGCGCAGAGAGCCTGCCGCCGCATTGCGCGGATTGGCGAATTGCTTGTCGCTTGCCGCAAGCTGGCGTTCGTTGAGCGCTGCAAATTCATCGCGCCGCATGTAAATCTCGCCGCGCGCTTCCATGATCTCAGGGGCTGGCCCACGCAGCGTATGCGGAATTTCGGCGATCGTGCGCACGTTGGCGGTGACGTCCTCGCCCTCATAGCCATCGCCGCGCGTGGCCGCCTGCACCAGCTGGCCGCGCTCATAACGCAAGGTGCAGGACAAGCCGTCGATCTTCGGCTCTGCCGTGAAGGCGATGTCCTGCTGCGCGCCAGCGCCAAGAAAGCGGCGCACGCGCTCGACAAATTCTGCGGCGTCGTCATCGGAGAACACATTGCCCAGCGACAGCATCGGCACGCGGTGCTGCACTTTGGCGAATTTCTCAGACGGGGCGGCGCCCACTTTGCCCGAGAGCGAGCCTGTTCCAACAAGCTCGGGAAAGCGCGCTTCAATCGCCTCAAAGCGCTGGCGCAGAGCGTCATATTCAGCGTCCGAGACGACCGGCGAATCTTTCTGGTGATAGGCGATATCGTGCGCCGCAATCTGCTCAGCCAGCTGGCCGTGCTGCGCGCGCGCCTCCAGCGGCGTCAATTGGTCGATGTCGAGCGGCTTGTTCATGGGCGGTTTCATCAGGTCAGCGATCCATCAACCGGCCTGCGCGGCCTCGATCAGCCTTCGCGCAGCCGCGCGCGCTTCCTCGGTGATCGTGGCGCCGGCCAGCATGCGGGCGATTTCTTCGCGGCGCGCATCCGGCTCCAGCGGCTCGATGCGGGTGGCGACGCGTTTGCCGCGCTCGGTGGCCGCTTTCGCGATCCGCAGATGTCCCTGTGCGCGTGCGGCAACTTGCGGCGCGTGGGTGACGGCGAGCACCTGCACGCGCGCGGCAAGACGGGCGAGACGCTGGCCGATAGCGTCAGCCACGGCGCCGCCGACCCCCGTGTCGATCTCGTCGAACACAAGCGTTGGCGCCGATCCGCGATCGGCCAGCACAACTTTCAGCGCCAGCATGAAGCGCGCAAGCTCGCCGCCGGACGCCACTTTCATCAGCGGGCCGGGACGCGTGCCCGGATTGGTCTGCACCCAGAATTCAACGCGATCAACGCCCTCAGGCCCGGCGTTCTGCGGATCGCTGCTGACCTGCGTCATGAACACGGCGTTTTCAAGCTTCAGCGGCTTCAGCTCGCCGTTCACTTTTTTATCAAGTCCAGCGGCGGCCTTCACGCGCTTCTTGCTCAACTCGGAAGCGAGCGCGCGGAAGTGCGCATCAGTCTCGTCCGTCGTCTTGCGCAGCGTGATGAGCAGCGCCTCGCCTGCGTCCAGCGCCGCCAAGTCCGCATCATAACGCTCGGCAAGCGCGGCCAGATCGTCCACCGGCACGGAATATTTGCGCGCAGCGGCGCGCAACGCAAACAGCCGCTCTTCAATGCGCTCCAGCTCATGGGGATCGAACGCGCAGCCGCGCAGCGCGTCGTCAACCACTTGCGAGGCGGTGTCGATGGCGTGCAATGCGGCGTTGAGCGCCTTCAACGCAGGCTCGATCAAATGCGGCGCCTGCTGGGCGCGGCGCTCCAGCCTGCGCATCAAGCCATGAATGATGGGACCGGGCGCCTTGTCGCCGGACAGAGCGTTGTCGGCGTCGCGCAATTCGGTGACGACTTTTTCCGATTGCATCATCGCCGTGCGACGGGTGGCGAGGTCTTCCTCCTCGCGCGGCTCGGGCGCGAGTTTTGTGAGTTCGCCATGGGCGTGGCGCAGCCAATCGGCCTCCTCGCGCGCCTTGGCGATCCGCGCCTCTTCGCTGACCAAAGCAAGGCGGGCCTCGCGCGCAGCGCCAAACGCGCGCCGCACCGCCAAAGCGTCCGCCTCAAGCCCGCCCGAAGCGTCGATCAGCGCGCGATGCATGGCGGGGTCGACCAGAGCGCGATCATCGTGCTGGCCATGGATTTCAACCAACGTGCCCGACACCGCGCGCAAGGTCTGCGCGCTCACGGGCTGGTCGTTGACGAAAGCGCGGGTGCGCCCGTCCGCCATTTGCACGCGGCGCAAAATCAGCTCGCATTCGGCGTCAATGTCGTTGGAGCGGGCGGCGATAACGGCGGGGTGATCGGCAGCCAGCGAGAACACCGCCGTCACCTGCCCCTGAGGCTGGCCCTCGCGCACAAGCGAACCATCCCCGCGCGCGCCAAGCGCCAGCGCGAAGGCGTCAAGCAGGATCGATTTTCCAGCGCCGGTCTCGCCGGTAAGCACAGTCATCCCGGTCGATGGCTCAAGGTCGAGCCGATCGATCAGAACGATATCGCGGATTGATAGCTGAACGAGCATTGGGAACCCAGAATCAGGCGTTCCCGAACCATATCAGGATTGCGTGGTCGTTCG
>CAMCMI010000014.1 GCA_945875875.1 Rhizobium sp. Q54 | reverse complement strand
CCTCCATGTTCAGGATCGACCGCCAGCACCAGCCGGTCGACAAAGCGTCGGCGCTCGCCGGGAGATCCGGCAAACAAGCCGTCCATGCTTGGGGTCAGCCAGACCACGCGAACATGTTCGGCGAGTGCGCGGATGGAGCTTGCAGGAGCGCGGTTGAGGCGAAACTTGCGCCCCGGCCCCTCGTTGAGATCAACTCCCGTTCCCAACTGCACCGGGCCATAAGGTCCCGTCAGTTCAACGGACACAGCAAAGCCGCCCGATCCGTTTTCACGGGCGCAATCCGTATAATCGGCGCGCCGCAGCCCTCTACCGGCTGTGAGGAGGGACAGGGCTTCCAGCATGTTGGTTTTGCCCGCGCCATTTTCGCCACATAGAGCGATAACGGATGCTTCTTCGAGCTCAAGATCCAGCTCTCGATAGGAACGATAATCGTTTAGCCGCAGTCGCCGAACGGCGGGAACGATTCTTCTTTCGAGGCTTTGCAGCGATTCCAACATCTACAAACTCTGACACAGAAACCAGCCCGCCTCAAAGGTCTGAGCGCAAAAGCTTTTGGGCCAACACCCATTTTCCGCCCATTCTGCGCACAGGCGATTTTATTGTTGCGTCAAACGTTGGGCGGGAGAAGATGGCGCAGCCGCCCAGCATAGCGTGCGGAGAGGGTGGAGGGACCAGAGCATGCGCGCAGAACAACTGCTCGTGGAAATAGGCGAGTTTTGCCAAAAATCTGGACTTGCCGAATCCACCTTCGGCCGCGCAGCCATCAATGACGGAAAGCTGGTGTCGCTATTGCGAAATGGCGGTCGGATTACGACCGATACGCTCGACAAGATCCAGGCGTTCATGGCCAGTCACAAGGAGGGCGAGCGCGCGATGGCGTTTAAGCCCCGCCCGCCGGAGAGTCCTGCGCCAAATCTTCCGACCTTGCCGCCTCGCAGCGAGATCGATGCAAACCAAAATTTTCGCTTTTACGACAACCGCCAGAAATACCTTCTTTTCGTCAACACCTGCAGCGAGAAGTGGGAAGTCGCCAATCGAATCTCGCAGGAACTGGGCAATGTTCATCCGCGCCCGCCAGCCCTGCGCGTCTTTGATGCGGGCGTTGGTGATGGAAGCGTTCTGGCGCGCGTCATGCGCTCCATGCACGACCGTTATCCCACCATGCCTTTCTACGTCGTGGGCAAGGAGATCAGCCTCGAGGACGTGCGTCTTGCATTGCGAAAAATGGTTGATCGATTCGTTGAGCATCCATCGACATGTCTTGTACTGACCAATTTACAATACGCCAGCGCGCCGTGGCTAACAGTGAAATCAGTCAACGCCGCCTCCAGCCTGATTTGGCATGAGGTAAAATTGTCGGGCGGCACCGGCCATTCTTTCGAGCGTCAGATCACCGAGCTTGAGCCATTCCTGGCGCGCAACTGGAATGCGCGCGTTAGCGACTCGGGACATTCCGTTTACGAGCGCCCGGTTGTTCTGGTGATCTATCGCGAAGACCATAAATTTCTTCTCGATTCGATTATACCGAGACAGGGACAAACGCCCGCCAATTACGATCTTGTGATAGCCTCGCAACCCTATCGTGCGCGCGCCTCGCTGGAGTTCAAGGCGAGGCGGGTAATTGCGCCTCTGGCCAAAGCGCTCGGGCCAGGCGGGCGTCTTATCGGCATCCATTCCTGCGGGCGCGATCCGGGGATGGAGATCGTCCAGAGAGTTTGGCCTGACGACAACCCCTTCGTCACCAACAACAGACACGACCTTCTTAAGGGCGTGAAGCAGGAGCTCGGGCCAAACGCTCGCGCATTTAACTTCAATGCGAACTTTGATTTGAAAGCGCAATTTCGCTATCACATGCACACCTTGCCAAGCGAACTTGCAGGTTCAATCGGCACGTCTACGCTTTTCGCGGCATGGAACGCGGCCATTTATGTCGCCCAGATTGAAGATGAGCGGCTAGCGCCTGTGGTGGCCAACAACAAATATCTGGAAGTCACGCAACAAGTTCTCCACGACCACAGCGGCTTGTGGTTTCTGGATGAATCGTTCGTCATCTCGCGACGGCGCGATTAGGGAAAATCGGACAGGCGTCTGCAACGCCAGCTGAAAATTTTGAAGCTGTCGCGCAGTTCCCTGATCCCCATGCTTGCAGCAACGGCCAACGCGGAGCGGACTGACGACGTGCGCCCGCATTTGTTTGCGTTCGGCGGTCTTGCCTAAACCGCCCAATGGGCAAGGGCTGCGCGCGAGGGGGAAGTGCAAATTTAATGCGGATCGATGAGGCCTAGACCCGCATAGGCATCAAAACGTAGAGCGCCGCCGAGCCGTCGCGGTTTTGCACCAGCGTCGGCGAACCAGAATCAGCGAGCTTGAAAAGCGCGGTATCGCTGTCGAGCTGGCTTGTGATGTCGAGAAGGTATTTGGCGTTGAAGCCAATTTCCATTGGCGTGGAATCGTAATCCACCTCGAGTTCCTCGGTCGCCGACCCTGAATCGGGATTTGTCACCGAGAGCGTCAGCTTGCCGTCGGCCAGCGCCAGTTTGACGGCGCGTCCCCGTTCCGAGGAAATCGTCGAGACGCGGTCCACGGCGCGGGCGAATGAATCGCGCTCGACCACAAGCCTCTTGTCGTTTCCCGACGGAATCACGCGCGCATAATCAGGGAATGTGCCGTCGATCAGCTTCGAGGTCAGAACGACGTCGCCGAAGGTGAAGCGCGCCTTGGTGGTGGAGATTTCGATGGCGACGTCGCCGGCGCCGTCGTCAATCAGCTTCTGGACTTCCGTCACCGCCTTGCGCGGAACAATCACGCCCGGCATGCCGGCTGAGCCAGCAGGGGCCGGTATCTCGACGCGCGCGAGCCGATGGCCGTCGGTCGCAACGGAGCGCAACATTGTGTGGCCTTCGACATCAAGCGTATGGACGAAAATGCCGTTCAGATAATAGCGGGTTTCTTCCGTCGAGATCGCAAATTGCGTTTTCTCGATCAACTTTTTGAGTTCGACGGCCGACAGCGTGAACTTGTGCGACATATCGCCGGTGGTCAGATCGGGAAAGTCAGTCTCGGGCAGGGATTGCAGCATGAAGCGCGAGCGTCCCGAGCGCAGTAGCAATTGTCCTGCATCGCCCGTCATCTCAAGCGAAACCTGTGCGCCGTCGGGAAGTTTGCGTACGATGTCATAGAGCGTATGCGCGGGCAGCGTCGTCGATCCGCTCTGGGCGACGTCGGCTGCTACGCTTTCGGTGATTTCAAGATCAAGGTCGGTCGCCTTCAGAAAAAGCGATGATCCGTTAGCCTGGAGCAGCACGTTCGACAGGATCGGAATCGTGTTCCTGCGCTCGACGACCCGGTGAACGTGGCCAAGCGATTTGAGGAGCGCCGCTCTCTCGAGTGTTACTTTCATTGCTCCGACCGATCCTGCTCATATCGCGTACAGTCGCCCGGAGGGCCACTGAAGGGACACAACTTTGGCAAGACCATGCCCCCAGCGCAAGCCTTGAAGGGAAATCGAGCCAGACTCTCAGGGGAAATCCCCAGTTTTCAACTTCTTCGACGCTCTGCGCGGTGACGTAACGGGCCATTAAGCGAGCTTGTTTAGACTTCAAAACGCATCAGGCGCACAATTGCGGCGGCTGATAAGCGAGTGTTTATGTCCCGCCACGCGAAATCGAAGGAAATTCGGGTCTCGCCCGACGAGCGTATTGCCCCGGGAAGGGCAAGACGCAGCAGCTTCTGGGCGCGCGTTTTTGGCAAAACGAAAGCCAAATCAAAAGAGTCCAAGGCAAACAGCGGCGGTGGTCGCGACCCGCGCGGCGGCAGGTCGGGAGGCGGCAGGTCGGGAAACCGCAGACGCTCTTTCCTCGGCGGCCTCATTTACTGGTGCTTTGTGCTGGGCATCTGGGGCGGAATAGGCCTTGTCGGCCTGTTGGCGTGGCATGCGGCTCAATTGCCGCCAATTGACCAGCTGGCGGTCCCAAAGCGACCCCCCAATATCGCAATCCTCGACGCGGACGGCGTCCCTGTCGCCAACAGAGGCGACAGCGGCGGCCCCGCGATCCGGCTCGACGACCTGCCAGCTTACGTTCCTCAGGCTTTTGTGGCGATTGAAGACCGGCGCTTTTACGCGCATTTTGGCGTCGATGCGGTGGGGATCATGCGCGCCATGTCGCGTAATCTTTCCGGAGCTGGAGGCATGCAGGGCGGATCCACGATCACCCAGCAATTGGCCAAGAACCTGTTCCTGACGCAGGAACGCACCCTCTCGCGTAAAATTCAGGAGGCGATTCTCGCTCTCTGGCTTGAACATAATTATTCAAAAGATCGCATTCTGGAGCTTTACCTGAATAGGGTATATTTCGGCTCTGGCTCTTATGGGATCGAGGCCGCCGCGCAGAAATATTTCGGGCGCAGCGCTCGCCAGATCACGCTTCCCGAAGCCGCCATGCTCGCAGGCCTCATGGTCGCGCCCTCGAGGCTTGCGCCCAACAGAAACCCGCGCGGCGCCGCCGAACGTGCGGCGCTGGTCGTTGCCGCCATGACCCGCGAGGGCTACGTCAACGATAAAATGGCCACGATCGCCCTGGCCAAGCCTGCGGAAGCGACGCGTGATGCAGGCTCGGGTTCGATAAATTACGCCGCCGACTACATCATGGACGTTCTGGACGAGACCGTTGGAGCCATCGAAGAGGATATCGTCGTCTCGACCACGCTGCGCACCGATATCCAGATTGCGGCGGAAAAAGCGCTGACGAGCGAGCTCGATCGTCGGGGCGCCCGGTTCGGCGTTTCCCAGGGCGCCGTTCTGGCGATGGACCCCGGCGGACAAATTCGCGCGATGGTGGGCGGGCGTAATTATGCTGAAAGCCAGTTCAATCGCGCCGTCTCTGCAAAACGCCAACCGGGCTCGGCCTTCAAGCCGTTCGTCTATCTGGCGGCGCTTGAGCGCGGCCTGACGCCGGAGACCATGCGCGACGATAGCCCGATCAACGTGCGCGGCTGGCGGCCTGAAAATTCCAGCCGCGAATATCAGGGCGCCGTCACGCTCCAGAACGCGCTGGCGCTTTCTCTCAATACAGTTGCGGTGCGTCTTGGCCTTGAGGTAGGCCCCAGAAAAGTCGCGGAAACGGCGAGGCGGATGGGGATTCAGTCGCCGTTGACCGACAACGCCACGATTGCGCTCGGCACGTCCGAAGTGACCTTGCTTGAACTCGTCTCGTCTTATGCGCCATTCGCCAATGGAGGAATCCGGATCCAGCCGCATGTGATCACGCAGGTGAAGACGGCCTCAGGCAAGATCCTGTATCGTCGCAAGGGCGCAAGTTTTGGCAGGGTTATTGAGCAAAAAACGGTGTCGATGATGAATGCAATGCTGCAGGAAACCCTGACGACGGGCACGGGCTCGCGCGCCGACGCCCGTGGTTTTGAAGCTGCAGGCAAGACCGGGACAAGTCAGGAATACAGGGATGGATGGTTTGTCGGCTATTCCAGCCAATTGCTGACCGGCGTCTGGCTCGGCAACGATGATTCTTCGCCCACAAAGCGCCTGTCTGGCGCCAACCTGCCAGTGTCCGTCTGGTCGCAAACCATGCGCGAAGCTCATCGATATGATCAGCCGCCGCCGCTTCCGTCCAACTGGAAGGAACAGACATCCCTTCAGACGCAACCACCCGAGACAAGAGCAGCTCCGGCGAGGCTGCCGACAAACGTGCCAGCGGGTTCAACTTCTGCTGCGCCAAGGCCAGCGCCATACTCCGGCGGTCCCGTTCAGGATGGAACCAGGCGAGCTGACCCCCGGGAGCCTCCAAACTCCCGCGATCTTTTGCCGCCCGCCAATCTGGGCGAGGCGGTGTCTGGCGAGCGTCGGGACAATCGCGGGCTGATGGATCGCCTTTTTGGCGGCTGACTAGTGGACGCTGACCATTTCGAGCTCCTGCTCCCAGGCGTTGGCGATCGCCGTATCTTTTGAATCTGTCAGTAAAATAGGCGAGCCGTCGGCCCCAACCAGCGCAAACAGGTGCACGCCCGGCTCAATGCCGCCGATCTGCGGAAACAACCGCGCGGCGTCCTGAGACATCATCGGCTTGACGTACGCCAAAGCTCCATCCCCCAGATGGGCGAATTGCTCGGCGGTCAGCTTTGTCTCGGATATCTTTGTTTTATGCTGCATTATCAGCTCCTTGTTGCGGCTCTTTGAGCCCGCGGTCGCCTCTAAAAGAACTTCCCGCTCCAGTCTCGTCCAATCAGTCGCGCGCTGTGATGCTGATTTTTTGCACCACCCGCTCTGGCTCTGGTCTGGCGAGATCGACCGAAAGGAGGCCATTGGTGAGATCCGCGCCCTCCACCCGCATGCCCTCCGCCAACAGGAATGAGCGCTGAAACTGCCGCGCAGCAATGCCCCGGTGAAGGTAAACACGGCCGTTGTCTTCGTGCTGGCGACCACGAATGAGAAGTTGGCGTTCTTCAAGCGTGATTTCCAACTGGTCCAGCCTAAAACCTGCGACTGCAAGCGTGATCCGCAGGCGTTCTGGATGCGCCAGATCTTTCGGCAGGCGCTCGATATTGTATGGCGGATAGCCATCGGATGCGGATCGCGTGACCCGGTCGAGCGCCCGTTCTATTTCGTCAAAGCCAAGCAGAAAAGGCGAGTTCAAATTTGGTACGCGAGACATGAAGCGAAGCCCTCTTGAAGGCGCCTCGGAACGGGACCCTGACGGCGCCCCTGCGGCTACAACCACTAATTGGATATGGCGATCCTGGCGTTACGTTCAAGAGCTTTGAGTCCAGCGCCAGCAGGCCTGTTGATTTGATATCCAAAAGCCGCGCTTGCTGTTTGAGAGCCCCGTGGCAAACTGCACGCAATGGAGGATATGATGCCCCATCGTGCTTGCTGGTTGCGCTCGCTGACGAGAGGCTCTGCGACAACCGTTTTGATCTTGTCTCTGGCCATGGCTTTGGCCTCGACTTCTATTTTGCGCGCCAAAGACGGCCCGGTGGAGGTCGACGTCGAACTCGTCCTCGCTGTCGACATCTCCTATTCGATGGACCCTGAAGAGCAGCGCCTGCAACGCGAAGGCTATGCGCAGGCGCTGGTCTCGCCCGGCTTCATAGCGGCGGTCAGAAGTGGCGCTTATGGCAAAATCGTCATCGCCTATTTGCAATGGGCGTCGCAAACGGATCAGGACGTGCTTTTGCCGTGGACTGTGATCGATGGTCCAGAAAGCGCCCGCATGGCCGCTGAAAAACTATCAGAGGCGCCGTACAGGCGGGCGCAACGCACCTCCATTTCCGGGGCTATCGACAGCGCGATGGCTCTTTTTGAAGGCAATGGCTTCCATGGCATGCGCCGCGTCATCGATGTGTCCGGCGATGGCGCCAACAATAGTGGACGCCCCGTGACGATTGCGCGCGATGATGCAGTTCGACAGGGCGTAACGATCAACGGGCTGCCGCTGCTTTTGCGTCCGTCCTCGTGGGGGTTCAGCGACATCTCCAACCTTGATGAATATTTCCAGGATTGCGTGATCGGCGGAATTGGCGCTTTCTCGATTCCTATCCGCGACCGAAAGCAGTTCGCCGAAGCCACGCGCACAAAATTGATCCTTGAGATCGCACTTGCGCCTGTCCTGCCGCCATGGAAAGACGAATTTATCGTGACGCTCGCCCAGAAGCGCGAACCGCGCGTCAATTGCATGATTGGCGAATCTCTCTGGCGCGACCGCTGGGGCAATTGATTGATGTTGCATGGACGTTTGCTGCGGATAATCTGCGTCGCCGCGGTTTTGACCGCGTGCGGCGATCTTGCCATCGCGCAGGCGCCGGATCCGCCGCCTCCAATCATTTCAGGCTGGGCGCGCGCGCTGCCCGTGCTGGCGAAAAACGGCATGGTTGCCAGTCAAGAAGCGCGCGCCTCACGCATCGGGGTCGAAATACTCGAACATGGCGGCAATGCCGTGGACGCTGCTGTTGCGGTGGGATTTGCTCTGGCGGTGACGCTGCCAAGAGCGGGCAATCTTGGCGGCGGCGGTTTTATGCTCGTGCATCTGGCTGCGACCAAGAAGACCATCGCCATCGATTATCGCGAGACCGCGCCGCTCGATATGCCGCGCGACGTGTTTCTGGATGAGACGGGTCGCTTTGTGGCGCAGCGTTCGCAATCGAGCGGGCTTGGAATCGGCGTGCCGGGTACGGTTGCAGGCCTTGCGCATGCGCACGCAAATTATGGATCGGGACGATTCTCGCTTGCGCAGCTTTTAGAGCCGGCGATCAGGCTGGCGCAGGATGGTTTTGTCGTTGACGACGACCTCGCCGATTCGCTGCCGCAGGCCGCCGCGCGGCTTGGTCGGCATCCGTCGACGCGCGTGATCTTTTTTCGCGACGACGGCGAGCCGATGCGGCGCGGCGACAGGCTTGTGCAAACCGATCTGGCGGCGTCCTTGTTGCAAATAGCCCAGCGCGGGCCGCAGGCGTTTTATGACGGCGGCATTGGCGAGCGTATCGTGGAGGCGGTTCGCGCGGCTGGCGGGCGCATGACGCTCCATGATCTGAAATCCTACCGCGCCATTGAGCGCGAACCTGTGCGCGGATCATTCCGTGGCCGCGACGTACTGTCGATGCCGCCGCCGTCCTCCGGCGGCGTTCATGTGATTCAATTGCTGAACATATTAGAGGCCTATCCGCTGGCCTCCCTTGGCCACAACAGCGCGCAGACCATTCATCTGATGGCCGAGGCGATGAAGCGCGCTTACGCCGACAGGGCTGAATTTCTGGGCGATCCCGACTTCGTCGTCACGCCGTCGCGCGGTCTGACGTCCAAGGCCTATGCGGCGAGATTGCGCAGTGATCTTTCGCCCGATCATGCCCGGCCTTCAGCCGAAATCCGCCATGGCGACCCGTTCGCCTATGAGAGCGATCAAACCACGCATTATTCGGTTCTCGACCGGGACGGTAACGCCGTCTCCAATACCTATACGCTCAACTTCTCCTACGGCCTTGGGCTGGTCGCGGCGGGCACGGGGATTTTGCTCAACAATGAGCTGGATGATTTTGCCGCGCGTGAGGGCGCCTCAAACGCCTATGGCATGCTCGGCGGTCAGGCCAACGCGCCCGGTCCGCGCAAACGGCCTCTGTCCTCGATGAGCCCCACAATTTTACTGCGCGACGGCGAGGTTGAGCTTGTCACTGGATCCCCGGGCGGCTCGCGTATCATCACAATAGTTTTGCAGACGATTCTCGATGTCGTCGAGCATGACATGAACGTTGCGGAAGCCGCCGCCAACGTGCGCATCCATCATCAATGGCAGCCGGATGAATTGCGCGTCGAGCGGGGTCTGTCGCTGGATACGATCCGCCTGCTGGAAGGCAAAGGCCATCGCGTGCGCGTGCAGCCCACCATCGGCTCGGTGCAATCGATCAGCCGGTCAGGCGGATGGTTGATGGGCGCCAGCGATCCAAGACAACGCGGCTCGGCGACGCTGGGGTATTAAAGCCAGGACTGGCCCGCGGCTGTCGGCTTCAGGTGAAGATGCTCCGCAACGCTGGCGCCAATATCGGCAAAGCTCGAACGCAGCCCGAGAGGACCGCTGCGCCCGTCCGGCGCATAGGCCAGAACCGGAACATTCTCGCGCGTATGGTCCGTGCCGCGCCATGTCGGGTCATTGCCGTGATCTGCGGTGACGATGCACAAATCGCTCTTGCGCATCAGCGGGATCAATTCTTCGAACCGCGTGTCGAGCATCTCAAGCGCGCAGGCATAGCCCGCGACATCCCTGCGGTGTCCGTATTCGGTGTCGAGATCAACGAGATTGGCGAATATCAGCCCGCCGTCGGGAAGATCGCCGAAGCACTCCACGACCTTGTCGAAATGGCCCATATCGCTGATCGCCTTCAGTTCACAGCCTGTGTTTCTGTGGCTGAAAATGTCGCCGATCTTGCCGATGGTGATCAGTGCGCGCGAGCCTCCAAAGGCGCGATCCAGCAGATTGCCGACAGGCGCCTGCATAGCGAAATCCTTGCGACGGGGCGTGCGCTGGAAGCCTGTCTGCGCGCTCCCGATAAAGGGTCTGGCGATCACGCGGCCGATGTTGAGCGGGTCTACATGCGCGCGAACGACACGGCAAAGATCATACAGGCGCTCCAGCCCAAAGCTCTCCTCGTGCGCCGCAATCTGGAGCACGGAATCGACGGACGTATAAAAGATAGGCTTGCCGGTGTTGATGTGCTCTTCCCCAAACACCTTCAGCGCTTCAATTCCGTCTGAATGACAATCGCCAAGGATTCCGGGAATCATACTGTCGCAAACGATGGCGGCGATCAGCTCCGGCGGGAACGCGGGATCGCTGGCTCTGAACAGACCAAAGGGCGAGGCCAATGGCGCGCCTGCGATTTCCCAATGTCCCGATGGTGTGTCTTTGCCGTGCGAGCGCTCGATGGCCGCGCCATATCTCACGCCTTCGCGCACGGCGCCGTCCAATCCTAAAGGCGTCTGGCCGGTGGAGGTTTGGGCTGCAAGGCCGAGCCCCAGCGAGGTCAGGTTTGGCAGCCGCAATGGACCGCCGCGACGATCATTGTCGGCCTGCCCGCGTGCGCAGGCCAGCGCCACATGGCCAAGCGTGTCTGCGCCCTCGTCTCCAAACGCCGCTGCATCGGGCGCCCCGCCGCAGCCAAGCGAATCAAGGACGATGATGAGCGCGCGCGCCATTACTGGCTGACGATCCCGGCGGCATCCGCCTCGATGTTGAACGCGGCGGCAAACAAAGCGCGCGTATATTCGTTGCGCGGCGACGCGAACACGTCGGCGGCCACGCCTTGCTCGACCACGCGCCCCTGCCGCATCACGATGATGTCGGAGGCAAGCGCGCGAACCACTTTCAGATCGTGGCTGATGAACATGTAGGCGAGCTTTTTCTTCTGCTGGAGATCGCGCAACAGATCGACGATCTGCGCCTGCACCGACATGTCGAGCGCGGACGTTGGCTCATCGAGCACGATGAATTTTGGCTCCAGCGCCATGGCGCGCGCAATTGCGATGCGCTGGCGCTGGCCGCCGGAAAATTCGTGCGGGTATCTGTCCATGGCGGCAGGATCAAGCCCGGTGTCGATCAGCGCTTGCGCCACGATTTCGCGACGCTCGCCATACCCGAGCAGAGGCTTCTGCACCTCAAGCCCCTCGGCGATGATTTCCGCAATCGACATGCGCGGCGATAAGGAGCCAAACGGGTCCTGAAACACGATTTGCATATTACGCCGCAGCGGTCGCATCGCGTTAGAATCCAATCCCTCGATTTGTTGGCCCATGAAAACGATTGGCCCTTGCGAGCGGATCAGCCGCAACAAGGCGAGCCCCAGCGTTGTCTTGCCCGAACCTGACTCTCCCACGACGCCCAGAGTCTGGCCCTCGCGCACGTTGATCGAGACGCCGTCGACCGCCTTGATGTGGCCAATCGTGCGGCGAAAAAATCCGCGTTTGATCGGAAACCAGACCCGCACGTCGTCCGCCGACATGATGCTTGGCGCGTTATGATCTGACCTTGGCGCCTGCCCCTTGGGCTCTGCGGCCAGCAGCATTTTTGTGTAGGCGTGTTGCGGATTTGAAAACACCTCCTCCACAGGCCCCGCCTCAACGATGCGGCCTTTTTGCATGACGCAGACGTCGTCGGCGATCTTGCGCACGATGCCAAGATCATGGGTGATGAACAACATCGCCATGCCCATGCGGCTTTGAAGATCCTTGAGCAATTTCAGGATCTGCGCCTGCACGGTCACGTCAAGCGCAGTTGTCGGCTCGTCGGCGATCAGCAAAGCGGGCCTGTTGGCCAAAGCCATGGCGATCATCACGCGCTGGCGTTGGCCACCGGAAAGCTGATGAGGGTAAGCGTTAAGCCTTGAGGCGGGGTCAGGAATGCCGACTTCATCGAGCAGCTCGATCACGCGCTCACGAAGCTTCTGCGCGCCGCGCAGGCCATGCAGCTCAAGGATTTCGCTGATCTGCTGCAAGATGGAATGCAGCGGATTAAGTGAGCTCATCGGCTCCTGAAACACCATGGTGATTTGATTGCCGCGCACTTTGCGCAGCTCGGGCTCTTGCGCGCGAAGCAGGTCAACGCCGTTGAAGAGCACCTCGCCTGAAGGATAGCTGGCGGACGTCGCGCCAAGCAGACGCACGATAGACAGCGCCGTGACTGATTTGCCCGAGCCCGATTCGCCGACCAGCGCCAGCGTGCGCCCTTTTTCGAGCGAAAACGAGACGCGATCAACCGCCAGATGATCGGCGCCGCCTTGTCTGAACGTGATCGACAGATCTCGCACTTCCAGAAGCGATGTTTGAGTAACAGGAGCTTGCGCCATCAGGCAAAGGTCTTTCTGGGATCAAAGGCGTCGCGCACAGCCTCGCCAATGAAGATCAGCAGCGACAGCATTAAAGCGATGATCATGAAGCCGTTAAGCCCCAGCCACGGCGCCTGCAAATGGGATTTGCCTTGCAGCAGAAGTTCGCCAAGCGAGGGCGATCCGGGCGGCAGTCCGAAGCCCAGAAAATCGAGCGAGGTTAGCGTCGTGATCGAGGCGTTGAGGACGAACGGCAGGAAAGTCAGCGTCGCCACCATGGCGTTGGGCAGCAAATGGCGAAACATGATCTTAGCATTGGACAGACCAAGCGCACGGGCGGCGTTCACATATTCAAAATTGCGCGCGCGCAGAAATTCGGCGCGCACGACGTGAACAAGAGACACCCATGAGAACAGCAACAAAATGCCCAGCAGCACAAAGAAGCTCGGCGTGATGACGGACGAGACGATGATGAGCAGATAAAGATGCGGCAGCGACGACCAGATCTCGATGAAGCGTTGGAAAATGAGATCCGTCCAGCCGCCAAAATAACCCTGCGCGGCGCCCGCCAGAACCCCGATCACGGACGAGATAGCGGCCAATATCAGCCCGAACAGAACTGAAATGCGGAAGCCGTAAATCATCCGCGCCAGCACGTCGCGGCCCTCGTCGTCGGTGCCAAGCCAATTCCATTCAACGTCGCGGCATCCCCCGTTCGCAACGCCATATTTGGCCGCGATGGGCGTGCATTTTTCGTCCGCAACCATCCATGTCGGAGCCGAGGGCGCGGCGGTGGGCAGATCGTATTGATGCGTTCTGTAGGAGAAGCGGATCGGTGGCCAAAGCATCCAGCCGTTGGCTTCGATCTCTTTTGCGATCAGTGGATCGCGATAATCTGTTTGGGCCAGAAAGCCGCCGAATTTTTCTTCCGGGTAGGATTTGAAAATTGGCGCCAGAAGCTCGCCCTTGTAAGAGGCGAGGATCGGCTTGTCGTTGGCGATGAATTCGGCGAACAGCGACAGAACGAACAGGACGACAAAGATCCAGAATGAATAATAGCCGCGCCTGTTGGCGCGGAAGTTCGCCAACCGTCGCTGGTTGATGGGGGACAGAGCGATTGCGCCCGCGCGCGGCAGCGGCGGCGCGAGCCTCGTGGCGTGTGGTTGATCGAGAACCTGCGCGCTCATCTCAGGTCTCCCGCGTCTCAAAATCAATCCGCGGATCAATCCATGTGTAGGTGAGATCGGAGAGCAGGTTCACCACCAGACCCAGAAGCGAGAAAATATAGAGCGTGGCGAACACCACCGGGTAATCGCGATTGATGATCGATTCAAACGACAGCAGACCAAGGCCGTCGAGCGAGAAAATATTTTCGATCAGCAGCGAACCGGTGAAGAACGCGTGGATGAACGCGCCGGGAAAACCCGCGATTACGATCAGCATGGCATTGCGAAACACATGGCCGTAAAGCACCTGGCTTTCGGTCAGTCCCTTCATGCGCGCCGTCTGCACGTATTGCTTGCGGATTTCGTCCAGAAAAGAATTCTTGGTCAGAAAGGTGGAGGTCGCGAACGCGCCAATAGCCATCGCCGTCACAGGTAAAATAATATGCCACAGATAATCTGCGATCTTGCCCAGCGTCGAAAGCTCTGACCAATTCTCGGACGTTAGTCCCCGCAGCGGAAAAATCTGCCAGAACGAGCCGCCAGCAAATACGACTACCAGCAAAACCGCAAACAGAAAGCTCGGGATGGCGTAGCCGACGATCACGACGGCCGACGTCCACGTGTCAAACGGCGTGCCGTCTCGCACCGCCTTGCGGATGCCAAGCGGGATCGAAATTCCATAAGACAGGAGCGTCATCCAGAGCCCCAGCGTGATCGAGACCGGGAGCTTTTCCTTGATGAGTTGCAGCACGGGGGTGTCGCGAAAGAAGCTTTTGCCAAAATCAAAAGCCGCGTAATCGCCGACCATTTTTATGAAGCGCTCATGGGCCGGTTTGTCGAAGCCAAATTGCTTGTTCAATTCCTCGACGAGTTTCTGGTCGAGACCTTGCGCGCCTCTGTAGCCGGTGTCGGACGCCTGCATTTGCGCCGAGCCCACATCTGCGCCGCCGCCGCTGAAGCGGCCTGTGGCGCCAGAATCCATGCCCTGCAATTGCGCCATGATTCGCTCGACCGGACCGCCCGGCGCGAACTGGATGATGGCGAACGAGATCAGCAAAATCCCGAGCAGCGTCGGGATCATCAGGAGGACGCGTCGTGAGATATAGGCGAACATCGTCGGGCGATACCTTTTGGAAAAATGCGGCCTAGCCAGCCTGTCCGGATTTGCGCGCCCGCTCTTCGTCCCACCACCATAAATCAGGGGCGCCGGTTCCATATTTGGGCGTCTGTTCGGGCCGTCCAAAGACGTTCCAATGGGCGATCAGAGCCTTGTCCTTGTACCACATCGGAACCCAATAGCGACCCGCCCGCAACACCCGGTCGAGCGCGCGCGCCGCAATCGTCAGCTCCTCGCGCGTCGCCGCCAGCGCAATGCGGTCCACCAGCGCGTCAATGGCCGGATTGGATATTCCGCCAAGGTTGCGCGAGCCCGGCGTTTTGGCCGCCTGCGTGGAATAGACGTTGCGCAAGCCCTCCCCGGGCGTCGTCGATCCGCCCAGCGCCGACGAAACGATGTCAAAGTCAAAACTGTCTAGCCGGCGCTTGTATTGCGCGGCGTCAACCTGACGAAAGGTCGATTCAATTCCAAGTCGCCGCAAATTGGCCTGAAACGGCTCTGTGTGCGGCTTGAGCGCGCCGGACGAATCGAGGAATTCAACGTCGAACGGCTGGCCGTCAGGCAAGAGCATGCGCGAGCCCGCGCGTTTGCAGCCTGCCGCCAGCAACAGATCGTTAGCGCGCCGCAACATCGCGCGGTCCGAGCCAGACCCGTCGGAGACGGGTGGAACCCATGGCTCCGCGAAAACATCAGGAGGCAGTTGCGCGCGAAACGGCTCCAGCAGCGCAAGTTCGGCTGGGCCGGGCGCGCCAATAGCCTTCATGTCGGACTCTTCAAAATACGACGTCAGCCGCTGGTAGGCCGAATACATGATGTTCCTGTTGGTCCATTCAAAATCGAAGGCATGGGCGAAAGCCTCGCGAATGCGCGGATCAGAAAACTTCGAGCGACGCGTGTTGAAGACCCAGCCTTGCGTGCCCACCGCATTGCCGCTGGGAACCTCTATCTTCTGGACGCGCCCGTCGCGCATGGCTGGAAAATCATAGCCCGTAGCCCAGAAGCGCGCGGTATATTCCTCATGGAAATTGAGCTGGCCGGACTTGAAGCCCTCAAATGCGATCTGGCGATTGCGATAATATTCGTAGCGAATACGGTTGAAATTGTTCTGGCCGACGTTCACGGGAAGCTGTGCGCCCCAATAGTTTTCGACCCGTTCGAACTCGATAAAACGCCCCTGTTCGAGGCGCCCGACCCGATAGGCGCCCGAACCCAGAGGCGCCTCCAGCGTCGAGGCTTCAAAATCACGCCCGCTCCACCATGCGCGCGAAAAGACCGGCAGGCCGGAGACGAACAAATGCACGTCGCGCCCGCGCTCAGGCGCAAAGCGCACGACGACGATGTCCTCGCCCTCCGCCTCAACCGCCGCCATATCGCGCAGCAACATGCGATAGAGCGGGTGGCCTTTTTCCTTCAGCGTCAAAAACGAAAAGACACAGTCGGCGGCGGTGACTTTCGAGCCGTCGTGGAAACGCGCTTCGGGCCGCAGAGCGAAACGATAGGTCAGCTTGTCGGAAGAAATGCGCACCGAACGCGCCAGCAAACCATAAACGGAGCCAGGCTCGTCGGCGCTGCCCGCCATCAGGCTGTCGAATGTGCCCTGCATGCCAGCGGCGCCGTCGCCCCTGAATACGAAGATGTTGAGCGTATCGAAAGTCTCAAAGTTCTGATTACCCATGCCGCCCTTGATCTGAAGGCGCAGCGTGCCGCCTTTCGGCGCCGAGGGGTTTACATAGGGAAAATGCGGAAAATCAGGAAGCAGGGCGAGTTCGCCGAACGTAGACAGTCCATGACTTTCCACGTCAACCGGAGACGCTGCCAGAAAGCCCGGAGTCCCGATTGCGGCTGCGCTGCTTGCTGCGAGCCCCTGGATCGCCACGCGGCGGTTGATTTTCATGTGAGCGGCGATCCCCGAGAAATTGAACGGATGATTCGATACAATTATGTCGGTTTTTCGTGTCCGCGCCAGTCGGGCCGCTCGCCTTGCCTGCACAAACGCGGCTCAAACGAAAAAGGCCGACACTGGGGTCGGCCTCTTCGATTGGCGCCAGAGCGCTTTGGCGCAGAACTATTTCGCCAGAAGCGGAGCCGGGCTGGACGCGAGCGAGCGCAAGTAAGCGAGGATGTCGCCGCGGCGTCCATCGTTCTTCTCGCCGCCATAAGCCATCTTGGTGTTGCTGGCGTAGCCCTTCGGATTGAGGATGAACGCGTTCAAAGCTTCGAACGACCATTCCTTGTCCGTCTTCGCCTTCTCCTGCAGCGAGCTTGAATAGGCAAAGCCAGCAGCGGACGCGATGGGACGATTCACGATTCCGTAGAGGGTTGGGCCCGCCTTGGAGCCGGAGCCCTGCTCGAAATTGTGGCAGGCGCCGCAAGCCGCTTTGGTCGCGCCCGCGCCCTTGGCGGGGTCTGCGCTCGCCAAAATTTGTGCGACGGGCACAATGGCGACCGCTGCCGGGGCAGCAGCAGCGACTTCAGCCGACGGCAGATCATATCCGGGTGTTTTGGGCTGCTGCGCATGGAAAATAGCGCTGGAGAAAATGCCCAGGCCCATCACAAACAAAAGTACGCTGAGGACGGCCCCGGCTATTTTGTTAAATTCGAACGAATCCATCATGCCTCGAAGACTCCGCCTGATAACCGGCTCGGAATACGCCACGCTAACGGGTCCCGAACCGGAAACCAGAGATGGCGAATTGCTGGTTGGATACAGGGATTGCGCCCCGCTTGGCAACACGTAATAACTCGTGCCGCCTTGCTACTTTTTGCCGCTTGGGTCGGATCAGCGGCTATAGTTCGGGTCCGGTCATGGCTGACAAGCCCGCTGGCGTCGTGCGCCCGCGGCGGGTACAGAACGTGAAATCGAACACTGGAGTTGGGATTATGGCTGGCGCATCGGGCAAAAAAGTCATCGCCTATCAGGGCGAAGCGGGCGCCAATTCCCATCTGGCGTGCCGCGCGGTCTACCCAGGCTGGGAGCCGCTGGCATGCTCGACGTTTGAGGACGCCTTCGCCGCCATCGCCGACGGCAGCGCTGATCTGGGAATGATCCCGATCGAGAATTCCATCGCCGGGCGCGTCGCCGACATTCATCATTTCCTGCCCAATTCAGGGCTGAACATTATCGGCGAGTTCTTCCTGCCTATCCATTTCCAGCTCATGGCCGTCAAAGGCGCCACGCTGGAGGGGCTGAAATCGGTTCACAGCCATATCCACGCTTTGGGCCAATGCCGCAAGATCACCCGCAAGCTCGGCCTGACCCCGATCACGGCAAGCGATACGGCGGGGGCGGCGCGCGAAATTTCGCAATCACGCGATCCCGGGCAGGCGGCTCTGGCGCCCGAACTGGCGGCTGAAATCTACGGTCTCGACATATTGATGCGCAATGTCGAAGACGAACAGCACAATACCACGCGATTCATCGTGCTCTCGCGCAGCGCGCAATGGGCGCCCGCCGGGAATGGCCCGACCGTCACCACTTTCGTCTTTCGCGTCCGCAACGTGCCGGCTGCGCTCTACAAGGCGCTGGGCGGGTTCGCCACCAATGGCGTCAATATGACGAAGATCGAGAGCTACATGGTGGAGGGCGAGTTCTCGGCCACTATGTTTCTTGCCGACGTCGAGGGGCACCCCGAAGACCCGGCTTTGAAGCGGGCGCTGGAGGAGCTGGAATTCTTCTCGCGCGAAGTGCGAATCATGGGCGTCTACCCCGCCCATGCTTTTCGCTTGATCGACGCCAAATCCGCCTGACCTGCTGAGGCGTTTGCCAGACCAGTCAAGCCCGTTGTTGCGCCGTATTGACGATCATCCGCTTGTAGACGAGTGCGGCGGCGGCCCAGGCGACCATGAAAAGGGCGACAATCAGAAAGCCAAGCACGTCGAAGCGTTCGCGCACCGCTCCTAGCAGATCCCAGGCGCCGCCCGTCAGGTCCAGCTTTTCGGCCACAAGGCCCAGCACCTGAATCGCGCCGATCACCAGCGCGACGAACGCTGACGTCGCCGTGATGGTCAAATTGTAGAAAAGTTTGCGGTCAGGATCGACGTAAGCCCATTCATAGGCGCCCAGCATCAAAGTTCCGTCCGCTGCGTCGGCAAGCGCCATGCCTGCGGCGAAGATGACGGGAAACACCATGACGGTGGACAGCGACATGCCGTCGGTGGCTGTGGCCGCCGTCATTGCGAACAGGCCGATGGCGGTAGCCGTGTCAAAGCCGAGGCCGAACAGGAAGCCCAGCGGATACATGTGCCAGCTTTTAGATATGAGCGCGAACAATGGGCGCAGGAACCGGGCCAGAAAGCCGTGCTTGGCCATGATCGCCTCGACGTCTTCCTCGCGATAGCGCTCGCCGCTGCGCGACGCCTTGAACGCGCGGCGAACGCCCAGAAAGACGAACAGGTTGAACAGACCGATGGTCAGAAGGAAAGCGGAGGAAACTATTGTGCCGATCAGGCCGCCGACCTCCTTGAACTCGACCAGCGAATCCTTGACCCCCAATGCGAAGAACCCGATCAGCGCGCAGGCCAGAAAGACGACGGTGGAATGGCCGAGCGCAAACCACAGCCCGACGGTCACGGGCCTTTCCCCCTGCTTCATCAGCTTGCGGGTGGTATTGTCGATAGCCGCGATATGATCGGGATCGACCGCGTGGCGCAGACCCAGAACCCAGGCGAGGAATGCTGCGCCAAGCAGCACCGGCTCATCGCTGAAGACCATCCACGCCCAGCCCCATGCGGCGGCGTTGGCGATGGCGAGGCAAAGGTAAAGCGCAATCAAACGACCGCGCAAGCTCTGCCTTGAAGCCACGGCTGATCCGGTCTGAAGACTCATAAAACGCTCCCCTTGCGCCCCGTTCATACGAAAGTGCCGTTTCTTCCTAACAGGATTTAAGGGGGCCGTCGGCGGCTGTCAAATTGGCTGTTGCGATCAGAATTGCGGCGCTTCGCCGTCCATCCATGCCCGCATCAGCAGGCGGGCGATGGCGATCTTCTGGGGCACGCCGTAACTTTCAGTATGGCGTCCCTCGAACATGGATTTCAGCTCGGCCCGCGAAAACCAGCGGCAATCCTCAAGCTCGGTGCGGTCTATCTGGATATCTTCCGAGATCGCCTCGGCCACGCATCCGATCATGATCGAGGACGGAAAAGGCCATGGTTGTGAGGCGAAATAAGCGACCCTGCCCAATTGTATGCCTGATTCTTCGCGGATTTCCCGCCGGACCGCGTTCTCAATTGTCTCCCCGGGCTCAAGAAAGCCCGCCAGAGCCGAATACATGCCCTTGGTGAAGCGGGGCTGGCGCCCAAGCAGGCAAAAATCCCGGCGCACTGCCAGCATGATGACGACTGGATCGGTGCGCGGAAAATGCATCGCCTTGCAGCTTGGGCAATCGCGACGCCAGCCGCTGGCGCTTTGCTTTGAGGGTGCTCCGCAAGCGCTGCAAAAGCGGTGGCGGGCATGCCAGTAGAGAACGCTCTTGGCGCAGCCAAGCAGGCCGGTTTCCTCCGGGGTAAGGGCTTCATCGAGCGCCAGAGAGCGCAGTTCGCCCAGCGTCAGGTCGGGGCGCCCGGACATTACAAACTCGCGGGTGTCGCCAAGCGGTCCCTCGTCGGAAAACTCGCGCATGTGGGCTGCGCTATCGTCGATCTGCGCTGCAAAATAAGCCCGCCCGGCGATCGCGCCCAGCATCACCAGCTCACGTTGGAGGCCAAGGTTTTTGGCCTCCTCCAGCGTGAAGGACGCGCTGATTTGCGATCCATCGGTCTTCAGGATCGGCTTGTCCCGGCAAAACGCCAATAATCGGGTCGATGGTTGGCGCAGCAGCGTCGCCTGACGGTCCGGGTCGTCGCGTATCCCGTCCAGCCGGTCGAGCGGGTTGCTGGCGAAGCCGGTCAGCGCGGAAGGTTCGGGAAAGCGTAAAAACTGGGTCATGAAGCCTCTGGGTGCATGAATATGTGTACGCCTTGAGCGCATCATAAAGAAGAGCGTTGACGGGCGCCTTGCGTCGGGCGCGTTCCGCTGCCAAATAGAGCTTGGGAGGTTGGCGGTGGACGTTCCACTCGCCAATCGGGTCAGGTCCGGAAGGAAGCAGCCCTAACGAGATCGGGCGGGTCTCTGTCCAGCCTCCTACCTTAATTCCGGCCCGCCTCTGGCGGTCGCTTGTTGCGTCGGTCGCTCCGGCGGCCTTTTCTCGGACGGACGATCCAATGGACGAGGGACGCTCGCAAGAGGCGCCGGGGACGCAAGGTCAGGCAAGCCTTGATCAAGCAGGTTTTGATCTTGGCGCGCCTCCTGTTTCGGCGCCCCCCGCCACGGGCGCCTATCGCGTGCTGGCGCGCAAATATCGCCCATCGACCTTTGAAGATTTGATCGGCCAGGAGGCGATGGTGCGCACGTTGCGTAACGCCTTCACTCTTGATCGCATCCATCAGGCCTATCTGCTGACCGGCGTGCGCGGCGTGGGCAAAACCACCACGGCGCGCATTCTGGCCCGCGCCTTCAATTACCAGACCGAAGCCTCCGGTCAGCACGCCGCCGTCAACCGGCCCAGCGTCGACATGCCGGTTCTGGGCCTGCATTGTGGGTCAATCATCGAATCCCGCCATATCGACGTTATTGAGATGGACGCCGCCTCCAATACCGGCATCGACGACGTGCGCGAGATCATCGAGAGCGCGCGCTACAAGCCTGTGCTGGCGCGCTACAAAGTCTTCATCATCGACGAAGTGCACATGCTTTCGAAGGCTGCGTTCAACGGGCTCTTGAAGACGCTCGAAGAGCCGCCCGAACATGTGAAGTTCGTGTTCGCCACGACCGAAATCGACAAAGTGCCTGTCACCGTTCGCTCTCGTTGCCAGCGTTTCGACCTGCGCCGGATCGAATCAGGAGCGATGGTGACGCATTTGTCGTCGATCTGCGGGCGCGAGAACGTCGCCATCAGCGCTCCTGCTTTGTCGCTGATCGCGCGCGCCGCCGAAGGTTCGGTGCGCGATGCGCTGTCCCTGCTCGATCAGGCGATTGCGCATGGTTCTTCGTCGGCGGACGGCGAGATTTCGGAAGATTGCGTGCGCGACATGCTCGGCGTGGCCGACCGCGCCCGGGTGATTGACCTGTTTGAGGCCGTCATGAAGGGCGACATGCCCGGCGCGCTTGGGCTCTTGAAGGATCAATACGATCAGGGCGCAGACCCCAATCTGCTTCTCATTGACGTCGCCAGCTTCGTTCATTTCGTTACGCTGCTGAAACTGTCGCCGGACATGTCTATCGATAAGGCGATCACGGAAGAGGAATTGCGGCGCGGCAAAATGTTTGCAGCCTCGTTGAGCATGCAGACGCTGACCCGCGCCTGGCAGATCATCACCAAAGGCCTGCCGGAGATCCGCGAATCGCCGCGCCCGCTGGCCGCCGCCGACATGGTGCTGATTCGCATCGCGTTCGCCGCCGATTTGCCCTCGCCCGAAGACGCGCTGCGGCGCTTGGCGAATCAGCCAGGCGGTGGCGATTCGGCTCCGGCCAGAGCGCCGTCGGGCGGCGGCGGCTCCAGCGCTCTGGCGCGGGCGCCTCAATTCACGCAATCCCAAACAGCCCCCGCGCAATCCCATGCGCCGCAGGCCGCAGTTCGGGCGCAAACCGTCCCCAGCGCCGCGCCGCGCGTTCAGCTCGCCCGGTTCGAGGATCTGGTTGCGCTGTCGCAGGTCAATCGCGACATTCAATTGCGCATGGCGCTGGAGCGCGACATGCGGCTGGTGCGCTTCGAGCAGGGCTCGATTGAGTTTTCGCTCGTGCCCGGCGCCTCGCCGCAGATCGCCGCCCATCTGATGCGCCGGTTGCAGGAATGGACCGGTGAGCGCTGGATGGTCGCGATCTCGACCGCCGAGGGCGCCCCCACCATCAATGAGCGCCAGCAAACCAGACAACGCGAGCGGGCGGTTGGCGTGCGCGCCGATCCGCTGGTCCAGAGCGTTCTGGAGCGTTTTCCCGGAGCGGAAATCGTTTCGGTGCGTTCTACCGGCGGTAACGCTCCAGAGCCGGCCTATATTGCGCCCGCCAGTCAGGGCGGCAGCGATGAGGTGGCTTATGTGGACGAGATCGAAGACGACGATTTCTGAACCGGGCTGCATCCCGTTCATTTCAAAGATACACATCATGCAAGGTGAATCATGAAAGACATCATGGGGTTGATGAAGCAGGCGCAGGCGATGCAATCGCGCATGCAGGAGCTTCAGGCCGAGCTGGAGCAGGTCGAGGTTGAGGGCCAGTCGGGCGGCGGGGCTGTGAAAATCGTCATGACCGCCAAGGGCGTTATGCGCAGCGTCGCGATTGATCCCTCTCTGCTGGTCGCCAGCGAGAAGGACATGCTGGAGGATCTGATCGTCACCGCCCATGAGGACGCCCGCCACAAGGGCGAGGCCTTAGCGCAGGAGCGTATGAAGTCCGTCACCGCCGGCATTCCCCTGCCGCCGGGCATGAAACTGCCGTTTTGAATGTGAGCTATGGTTGAACGCGTCGCCGGACCCGAAATAGAACGCCTGATCCAATTGCTCGCCCGCTTGCCCGGTCTTGGCCCGCGTTCGGCGCGCCGCGCCGCTTTGCACCTGATCCGCAAGCGCGAGGAATTGTTCGGCCCACTTACCGAGGCGATGCAGGTCGCCCGCGACAAGATCGTGGTTTGCTCGCCGTGCGGCAATGTGGACACGAGCGACCCGTGTACGATCTGCCGCGATCCCCGGCGCGACGCGACAACAATCGTCGTCGTGGAGACGGTGGCTGATTTGTGGGCGCTGGAGCGAGCGGGAGCCACGCGGGCGCGCTTCCATGTGCTGGGCGGCACGCTGTCGCCCCTCGACGGAATCGGCCCAAAGGATCTCAATATTGATTCGTTGATAGGTCGCATCATCGAGGGCGCGGTACAGGAAGTCGTGCTCGCCGTGAACGCGACCGTAGACGGTCAGACAACCGCCCATTACATCACTGATGCTCTGGCCCACACCTCCGTGAAAATTACCCGTCTCGCCCATGGCGTGCCGGTTGGCGGCGAGCTGGATTATCTGGACGAGGGCACCCTCTCGGCCGCCATGCGGCAGCGTACCCCGTTTTAGAATTAAGGCTAGACCAGTTTTGTCGCCTTCCCGCCGCCACACTGTTCCGCTATAGGATCGTTATCGAATCGCTTCCGGCCAGCTGTTCGTTTGCCGCAGCGTGCGTTGAGATTTTGTGTGCATTGCACAATTTCCGGTTGCTGCACTGCAAAAAGTTGGGCATAATAAGAGCGTCAAACAGGATGATCGTGCTATGAATCGCGCAGAGAAAAAGCGCCCCGTCGTTGATCCCAAAACGCTTCCGCCGATCCGGATCAAGAAATGCCCGCCCACGATTGAGGAGGCAATCATCGCCGCCCAGGGCCTTGCTGACGACATTGAGGGCCAGGTGGAAATCGCCGCCGGCTTCATGGGCGTAGCGCAAGACGACGTGCGCCCTCTGGTGTTGCAGGCTTTTCAGGAAGCCCAGACCATTGAAAAACGCGTCATCGCCGACCGTCGCGGGGCAGAGCGCAGCGTGATCGTCGAGCGCACCCGCGTTCGCAGGCCCGTTGGCTCGCCTGTCAATTCAATGGGCGGCGCAGCTGTTATCGTCGAGCGTCGCCCGCGCATTCAATTGACGCCGCGCGTGCGCACGTTCGATTTGACGCGTCGCCCCGCAGGCGCGTAACGAAAGCGCGAGAAGCGCGCCTCTCTTGATTTTGAACGCCCGCCTGTCTAACTCAGGCGGGCTTTTTTATGGCGTCATCATGTCTCTGATTCCGATCGTTCTTATTCCCGACAGCCGCCTGCGGCAGGAATCCGTTCCTGTGAGCGGCGTCGATTCGTCTATCCGCAAGCTGATGGACGATATGCTGGAGACGATGTACGACGCGCCCGGCATCGGGCTGGCGGCGATCCAGATCGGCATTCCCAAGCGTTTGGTCGTCATCGACGTCGCCAAGCGCGAGGGCGAGGAGGAGGACGAGGACGAGGTCAAGGACCCGATCTTTCTCGTCAATCCAGAGATCATCAGGCTGTCGGACGAGAAGGCGTCCTACGAAGAGGGCTGCCTCTCGATCCCCGATTTTTACGCGGAAGTGGAGCGCCCGGCCCGGGTCTGGATCCGCTATCTTGATCGCACCGGCGCAATGAAGGAGATGGAGGCCGACGGCCTGCTCGCCACCTGCATCCAGCACGAGATCGACCATCTCAACGGCGTGCTGTTCATCGATTATTTGTCGCGGCTGAAGCGCGAACGCGTCATGAAGCGCTTCGCCAAGGAAGCTCGTCGCTACGGCGGCTGAGTTTCGCTTTTCTCCCTTGAGCCAGGATCGCCCCATGTCGCTGCATCGCCCCAAGCCGTTGCGCATCATCTTCATGGGAACGCCGGTTTTCTCCGCCCGCGTGCTGGAAGCCATTCTGGCGCGCGGCCATCAGGTCGTCGCCTGCTACACCCGCGCCCCCAAGCCCGGCGGTCGTCGCGGGCTGGCGCTCACCAAATCGCCGGTTCACGAATTGGCCGAAAGCCATGCGATCCCCGTTTTCACGCCGCGTTCGCTGCGCGCTGAAGAAGAGGTCGAGATTTTCGCCGGCCATGGCGCGGACGTGGCCATCGTGGTCGCCTACGGGTTGATTCTGCCCAAGCCGGTGCTGGAGGCGCCGCGTTTGGGCTGCCTCAATCTTCACGCCTCGCTTTTGCCGCGTTGGCGCGGCGCCGCGCCGATCCAGCGCGCC
>CAMCMI010000013.1 GCA_945875875.1 Rhizobium sp. Q54 | reverse complement strand
ACCTTCTACACCATGTTCAATCTGGAGCCGGTGGGCCGCCATTTCATCCAGCTCTGCGGCACAACGCCCTGCATGCTGCGCGGCGCCAACGACATTCGCGCCGTGCTGGAGAAGCGCATTGGCGAGCAGCGCCACGTCAGCGCCGACGGTAAGTTCGCATGGCTTGAAGTTGAGTGCCTCGGGGCCTGCTGCAATGCGCCTATGGTGCAGATCAACGACGATTATTACGAAGACCTGACGGCTGAGAATTTCGAGAAGCTGCTCGACGATCTTGCCGCCGGTCGCCCGGTCGCCAAGGGCTCGCAGATTGGCCGCGTCTCCTCCGAGCCCGAGCCCCGCAAGGGCTCGACGCTGAATGAGGGCGCGCTGTTTGACGGATCGCTTGTGGGATCGTGGAAAGCGCGGTTTGAAGAGGACCGCGCCAAGGCGCAAGCAGCTGCTGAAGCTGCCGCAAAGGCCGCCGCTGAAGCCGCCGCCGCCACTCCCGCAGAGAAGAAGTGAGGACGCGCCATGCTCGCTGATCGTGATCGCATCTTCACCAACCTCTACGGCTTCCATTCGTCCGGGCTCAAAGAAGCGCAGATGCGCGGCGCCTGGGACGGCACAAAACTTCTGATTGATCGCGGTCGCGATTGGGTCATCAACGAGATGAAGGCGTCGGGCCTGCGCGGTCGCGGCGGCGCGGGGTTCCCCACCGGCCTCAAATGGTCGTTCATGCCCAAGCCCGATCCGGCGCGCCCGTCCTATCTCGTGGTCAACGCCGACGAGTCGGAGCCTGGCACGTGCAAGGATCGCGAGATCATGCGCAACGATCCGCATTTGCTGATCGAGGGCTGCCTGATCGCCTCGTTCGCGATGCACGCGCACGCCTGCTACATTTACGTGCGCGGCGAATACATTTTCGAGCGCGAGCGCCTGCAAGCCGCCGTTGACGAGGCCTATGCGGCCAATCTCGTCGGCAAGAACAACGTGCACGGCTGGCCGTTCGACATCTACGTTCATCACGGCGCCGGCGCCTATATCTGCGGCGAGGAAACCGCGCTGCTGGAGAGTCTTGAAGGCAAGAAGGGCATGCCACGCCTGAAGCCGCCGTTCCCCGCCAATATGGGCCTTTATGGCTGCCCGACGACGGTCAACAACGTTGAGTCGATTGCGGTTGCGCCGACGATCCTGCGTCGCGGTGCCGCGTGGTTTGCTGGCTTTGGCGCCAAGAACAATACTGGCACCAAGCTGTTTTGCGTGTCCGGCCACGTCAACACGCCCTGCAACGTGGAGGAGGCGATGTCGCTTCCTTTCCGCGAATTGATTGATCGCCATTGCGGCGGCATCCGCGGCGGCTGGGACAATCTGCTGGCGGTGATCCCCGGCGGCTCATCGGTTCCCGTCGTTCCCGCGCATGAAATTGCGGACGCAGCGATGGATTTTGACACGCTGCGCGGCCTGAAATCGGGCCTTGGCACGGCGGCGGTGATCGTGATGGACAAGTCCACCGACATCGTGCGCGCCATCGCCCGCATCTCGTATTTCTATAAGCACGAGAGCTGCGGCCAGTGCACGCCTTGCCGCGAAGGCACGGGCTGGATGTGGCGCGTGCTCAACCGCATGGCGGAGGGCCGCGCCCAGAAGCGTGAAATCGACATGCTGCTGGAAGTCTCGATGCAGATCGAGGGTCACACGATTTGCGCGCTCGGCGACGCAGCCGCCTGGCCGGTTCAGGGACTGATCCGCCATTTCCGCCACGAGATTGAGAAGAAAATCGACGATTACGCAGCCAACCCGCACAGCGAACCTGCGCGCGGTTACAGCGCCGCTGCGGAATAGGAGAAGTCGAAGTGACCAAGATCATCGTCGACAGCAAAGAAGTGGACGTTCCGGCGGAATACACGCTGTTGCAGGCGTGCGAGGCTGCGGGCGCCGAGATTCCGCGTTTCTGTTTCCACGAGCGCCTGTCGATCGCCGGCAATTGCCGCATGTGCCTTGTCGAGCTGAAAGGCGCCCCCAAGCCTGTGGCGTCCTGCGCCTGGGCCGTGCGCGATTGCCGCCCCGGCCCCAATGGCGAGGCGCCCGAGGTCAACACCAAAACGCCCGTGGTGAAAAAAGCCCGCGAAGGCGTGATGGAATTCCTGCTCATCAATCATCCGCTCGATTGCCCGATCTGCGATCAGGGCGGCGAATGCGATTTGCAGGATCAGGCGATGGCGTTCGGCGTCGACTCGTCGCGCTTTGCCGAAAACAAGCGCGCGGTCGAGGACAAATACATCGGGCCGCTGGTCAAGACCTCGATGAACCGCTGCATCCATTGCACCCGCTGCGTGCGCTTTACGGCGGAAGTGGCGGGCACCGCCGACATGGGCGCCACCGGGCGCGGCGAGGATATGGAGATCACGACGTACCTCGAATCCGCGATGGGTTCCGAGCTGCAGGGCAATGTCGCGGACCTGTGCCCCGTGGGCGCGCTGCTGCACAAGCCCTATTCGTTCAAGGCCCGTCCATGGGAACTCGGCAAGACAGAATCCATCGACGTGATGGACGCGCTTGGCTCCGCCATCCGCATCGACGTGCGCGGTCGCGAAGTCATGCGCATTCTGCCGCGTGTGAACGAGGCGGTGAACGAGGAATGGATTTCGGACAAGACCCGCCACATCGTTGACGGACTGAAGACGCAGCGGCTTGACCGTCCCTATGTGCGCGAAAACGGCAAGCTGCGTGCGGCAAGCTGGACGGAAGCGTTTGCGGCCATCGCGAACAAGGCAAAGGGCGTCGCGCCTGCAAAGATTGGCGCGCTTGCTGGAGACCTCGCCAGCGTTGAGGATATGTTTGCGCTGAAATCGCTGGTTGAGAAACTGGGCTCGGCCAATCTCGACTGCCGTCAGGACGGCGTGAAGCTCGATCCCGCGCTTGGCCGCGCGTCCTATATTTTCAACGCGACGATTGAGGGCATTGAGCAGGCGGATGCGCTGCTGATCGTCGGCTCCAATCCGCGCAAGGAAGCGCCTGTTCTCAACGCGCGCATCCTGAAGCGCTGGCGCGCAGGCTGCTTCCCCGTCGGCGTCATCGGCGAGCGCGTGGACCTGACCTATGCGCACGAATATCTTGGCGCCGGCGTCGAGACATTGTCGGAAGTGGCTGCGGGCAAGGGTTTTGGCGAAGTCCTCGCCAAGGCAAAGAGCCCGCTGGTCATCGTCGGGCAGGGCGCTTTGACGCGGGCAGATGGTCTGGCGCTGCTGGCTCTGGCGGCGAAGATTGCGGGCCCGGGCGCGGACTGGAACGGCCTCTGCGTGCTGCACACGGCGGCGTCGCGCGTCGGCGGGCTCGATCTGGGCTTCGTCCCGGCCAAGGGCGCGTTGAATGCCGAAGCGATGGCTTCCGGCGGCGTCGATCTGTTGTTCAACCTCGGCGCCGATGAAATCGAGATCGCTCCCGGTCCGTTCGTCGTCTACATCGGCAGCCATGGCGATCGCGGCGCCCATCGCGCCGACGTGATCCTGCCGGGTGCGACCTATACCGAGAAATCGGGCCTCTACGTCAACACGGAAGGCCGCGTGCAAATGGGCCAGCGGGCCAATTTCCCACCCGGAGAAGCGCGCGAAGACTGGGCGATCCTGCGTGCCCTGTCGGACGTGCTGGGCCAGCGTTTGCCCTTCGACTCGCTGGCGCAATTGCGCAGCGCCCTGTTTGCTGCGCATCCGCATTTTGCGGCCATTGACGAGATTGAGGCGGGCGATCCGGCTTCGCTGGCCAGCCTGCCCGTAGGCGCCGTTCAGCCGGGCGGCTTCCCTTCGCCGGTGCTTGATTTCTACCTGACCAATCCAATCGCCCGCGCGTCGGCGGTTATGGCCGAATGTTCCGCTCTGGCCTCTGGCCGGACGCGGCAGGCGGCGGAGTAAGAACGATGGACTTCTCCTGGCTGCTTCCGCTCCTCATCATCCTCGGCAAGAGCCTGCTGCTCATCGCCGCGCTGCTGATCTTCGTCGCCTATATCCTCTATGCGGACCGCAAGATCTGGGCGGCGGTGCAATTGCGTCGTGGCCCGAACGTGGTGGGGCCATGGGGCCTGCTGCAATCCTTCGCCGACATGCTGAAATTCGTGCTGAAAGAGCCGATCATCCCGGATGGCGCCAACAAGGGCGTGTTCCTGCTGGCGCCTTTCGTCATGGGCACGCTGTCGCTGGCCGCCTGGGCGGTGGTGCCGGTGGCCGATGGTTGGGCCATCGCCGATCTCAACGTCGGCATTTTGTATATTTTCGCGATCTCGTCGCTGGGCGTCTATGGCGTCATCATGGGCGGTTGGGCGTCGAATTCGAAATATCCGTTCCTGTCGGCGCTTCGCTCGGCCGCGCAAATGGTCAGCTACGAAGTCTCCATCGGCTTTGTCATCGTCACGGTGCTGCTGGTGGCGGGCTCGCTGAATTTGTCAGACATCGTGCGCGCGCAGGATACGGCTTACGGGGCGCTGGGCTGGTACTGGCTGCCGCTGTTTCCGATGTTCATCATCTTCTTCATCTCGGCTCTGGCTGAGACCAACCGCCCGCCGTTCGATCTGGTGGAGGCAGAATCGGAACTCGTAGCCGGGTTCATGGTCGAGTATTCGTCGGTTCCCTACATGCTGTTCATGCTGGGCGAATATGTGGCCATCGTCACCATGTGCGCGCTCACCGTGATCCTGTTCATGGGCGGCTGGCTGTCGCCGATCCCGTTTGCGCCATTCACCATGGTGCCGGGCGTGATCTGGTTCGTGCTGAAAACATGCATGGTGTTCTTCATGTTCGCCATGGTGAAGGCGTTTGTGCCGCGCTATCGCTACGATCAATTGATGCGGCTGGGCTGGAAAGTGTTCCTGCCTATCTCGCTGTTCATGGTCGTGGCCGTGGCGGGCGTGCTGCAATTCATGCAAGTGAAGGGGTGGCGCTGATGAGACTCGATCAGGCTGCAAAATCTGTCTTCCTGAAGGAATTTGTCGGGGCGTTCTTCCTGTCGATGCGCTATTTCTTCAAGCCGAAGGCGACGATCAATTATCCGCACGAGAAGAACCCGCAATCGCCGCGCTATCGCGGCGAGCATGCGCTGCGCCGCTATCCCAACGGGGAAGAGCGCTGCATCGCCTGCAAGCTTTGCGAGGCGATCTGCCCCGCGCAGGCGATCACGATTGAGGCTGGACCGCGCGGCAACGACGGCACGCGCCGCACCACGCGCTACGACATCGACATGGTGAAGTGCATCTATTGCGGCTTCTGTCAGGAAGCCTGCCCGGTGGACGCCATCGTCGAGGGGCCGAACGCGGAATTTGCGGTCGAGACCCGCGAGGAATTGCTCTACGACAAGCAAAAGCTGCTCGACAACGGCAATCGCTGGGAGCGCGAGATCGCGCGCAACATCGCTGCGGATGCAAAATATCGCTGAACTGACGAGAGGGCCGCACGCCTGATCCTGGGCGCGCAGGTTTGACTGGGGATTAAACGATGAGCGTGGCTTCCGCCTTTTTCTACCTGTTCTCGGGCATCATGATCGCATCGGCGTTCATGGTGATCGCGGCGCGCAATCCCGTTCATTCGGTGCTGTTCCTCATCCTTGCCTTCGTCAACGCGTCCGGCCTGTTCATCCTGCTGGGCGCCGAGTTTCTGGCGATGATCCTCGTGGTCGTCTATGTCGGCGCGGTCGCGGTGCTGTTCCTGTTCGTGGTGATGATGCTCGACGTCGATTTCGCCGAATTGAAGCAGGGGTTTTTGCAATACCTGCCGGTGGGCGCGCTGATAGGCATCATCGTCGCCATTGAACTGGTGCTTGTGGTCGGCGGCTTCACGCCGTCCCCGGCCACGATGGCTGCTGCCCGCTCGCCGACGCCCCCTGATGTGTCCAACACCATGGCGCTCGGCCTCGTGCTCTACACCAAGCATGTTTATTTCTTTCAGGCTGCGGGCATGATCCTGCTCACCGCCATGATCGGCTCCATCGTTTTGACGCTACGCCACAAGCCGGGCGTGAAGCGTCAGGATATTTCGGAACAGAATGCGCGCACGCGCGAGGAAGCGATGGAGGTCCGCAAGGTCCCCTCGCGGAAGGGCGTGTGAGGAGAGAGCCATGATCGAACTCAACCATTACCTCACCGTGGCGGCGCTGCTGTTCACTATCGGCATCTGCGGCATCATCCTCAACCGCAAGAACATCATCATTATTCTGATGTCGGTCGAGCTGATCCTGCTTGCGGTCAATATCAACCTTGTCGCTTTTTCGAGCTTTCTGGGCGATCTGACGGGGCAGGTGTTCTCGCTGTTCATCCTCACTGTGGCGGCGGCGGAGGCGGCCATCGGGCTGGCGATTCTCGTGACGTATTTCCGAAACCGCGGCTCCATCGCGGTCGAAGACATCAATATGATGAAGGGCTGAGCGGCATGTATACAGCCATCGTCTTCCTGCCGCTGCTCGGCTTTTTGATTGCCGGGATTTTTGGTCGGCAAATAGGCGCCCGCGCGTCAGAGATCGTCACCACGAGTCTGATGTTTGTGGCCGCGCTTCTGTCGTGGATCGTGTTCTTTCAGGTTGGTTACGGCAAGTCGACGCTGATCGTGCCGGTGCTGGCCGACTGGATCGTGTCCGGCGGGCTCAAGATCGAATGGGCGCTGCGCATAGACACGCTGACGGCGGTCATGCTGGTGGTCGTCAACACCGTGTCGGCGCTCGTGCATCTCTATTCCATTGGCTATATGCACGAAGACCCTGCGCGCCAGCGGTTTTTCGCCTATCTCTCACTCTTCACCTTCGCCATGCTGATGCTGGTGACGGCTGATAATCTCGTGCAGATGTTCTTCGGCTGGGAAGGCGTGGGGCTTGCCTCCTATCTTCTCATCGGCTTCTGGTACGAAAAGCCCTCAGCCAATGCAGCAGCGATCAAGGCCTTCGTGGTCAACCGCGTCGGTGATTTTGGTTTTGCTTTGGGCATATTCTTCCTGTTCGCGCTCACAGGTTCGGTTGCGTTCGACCAGATCTTTGCAGCGGCTCCGGGGCTGGCGGCCAAGCCCATTCACGTCTTTGGCATGAACGTCGATGCGCTGACGATCACCTGCCTGCTGCTCTTCATGGGCGCCATGGGCAAATCAGCGCAATTCCTGCTGCACACCTGGCTGCCGGACGCGATGGAAGGTCCGACGCCGGTTTCCGCGCTGATCCATGCCGCGACCATGGTCACGGCTGGCGTGTTCATGGTGGCGCGTCTGTCGCCGGTGTTTGAACAGGCGCCGATGGCGCTTAGCGTCGTCGTGGTGTTTGGCGCCACGACTGCATTTTTTGCGGCCACCGTCGGCCTCGTGCAGAACGACATCAAGCGCGTGATCGCCTATTCCACCTGCTCGCAGCTCGGCTACATGTTCGTGGCGCTCGGGCTTGGTGGCTATAGCCTTGCGATCTTCCATCTGTTCACGCACGCCTTCTTCAAGGCGCTGCTGTTTTTGGGCGCTGGCTCCGTCATCCACGCGATGCATCACGAGCAGGACATGCGCAAGATGGGGGGGCTGCACAAGCACATCCCGATCACGTTCTGGATGATGACCATCGGCACGTTCGCGCTGACTGGTCTTCCGCTGATGGCGGGCTTCTTCTCCAAGGACGCGATCATCGAGGCGGCGTTCGCCTCGCAGCGTCCGGGCGCGATCTACGCCTTCCTGCTGATCGTGATCGCAGCCGGCCTGACCTCGTTCTATTCATGGCGCCTTGTGTTCATGACGTTCTTTGGCAAGCCGCGCTGGCAAGAAGAGGCGCATGCGGGTCATGATGCGCATGGACATAACGATCATGCTCACGCCGCCCATGGTCATGACGACCACGCGCATTCGCACGGCCACGGCCCGCTCGTTCCCCATGAATCGCCAGCCGTGATGCTGATCCCGCTCTACGTTCTGGCGGCGGGGGCGATCTTTGCGGGGCTTTTGTTCAAGGATCAATTCATCGGTTATTCGGCCGACGGGTTCTGGAAGCAATCGCTCTATTACGCGCCGACCAATACGATCCTGACCGATTTCCACAACGTGCCGGGCATCGTCGCGCTGCTGGCAACCATCATGATGAGTATCGGCTTCGTCGTGTCGATGTATATGTATATCTTCTCGCCGCAGACGCCGGTGCGACTGGCGCAGCGTCACGGGCTGATTTACCGCTTCCTGCTCAATAAGTGGTATTTTGACGAGATCTATAACTTCCTGTTTGTGCGGCCCGCTTTCTGGCTTGGCCGCCTGTTCTGGAAGAGCGGTGACGGGCGCATCATTGACGGGCTTGGACCGGATGGCGTATCGGCCCGCGTGATCGACGTGGCGGGGCGCGTCGTGCGGCTGCAAACCGGCTACGTTTATCATTACGCCTTCACCATGCTGATCGGCGTGGCGGCGCTTATTACCTGGTATCTGCTCGGCGGGGTGAAGTGATGTTCGGCTTCGGCATTCTCACCGGACTCGTCGTCCTCCCGCTGGTGGGCGCAGCGTTCATCCTGCTCCAGCCCGGCAAGGACGAGGCCTCGGTGCGCAACGTGCGCTGGGCGGCTTTGTTTACGACGCTCATCACCTTCGCGCTGTCCCTGTTTGCCTGGGGCCAGTTCGACATCGGCAATCCCGGCTTCCAGCTCGTCGAGCAAAAGGCGTGGATGGGCTCTGGGCTCAGCTACAAGCTCGGCGTCGACGGCATTTCGATGCCGTTCGTCCTGCTGACCACGTTCCTGATGCCGTTCTGCATCGCAGCCTCATGGGATTCCATCACGACCCGCGTGAAGGAATACATGATCGCCTTCCTCGTCCTTGAGACGATGATGATCGGCGTGTTCTGCGCGCTGGATATGGTTTTGTTCTACGTCTTCTTTGAAGGCGGTCTGATCCCGATGTTCCTCATCATAGGCATCTGGGGCGGCAAGCGCCGCATTTATGCGAGCTTCAAATTCTTCCTCTACACGCTGGTCGGCTCGCTACTGATGCTGCTCGCCATGATGGCGATGTGGGGCGTGACGGGCACGACGGACATCGTGCAATTGCTCAACACGAGCTTCCCGTCCTCGATGCAGAAATGGCTGTGGCTGGCGTTCTTCGCCTCCTTCGCCGTGAAGATGCCGATGTGGCCGGTGCACACCTGGTTGCCAGACGCGCACGTCGAGGCGCCCACGGCGGGCTCCGTCATTCTGGCTGGCGTCCTCCTGAAGATGGGCGGCTACGGCTTCCTGCGCTTCTCGCTGCCGATGTTCCCCGAGGCGTCGCAATATTTTGCGCCCCTCGTGATGACGCTGTCCGTGATCGCCATTGTCTACACCTCGCTTGTCGCGCTGGTGCAGGAGGACATGAAGAAGCTGATCGCCTATTCGTCCGTGGCGCACATGGGTTTTGTCACCATGGGCCTGTTCTCCATGAACACGCAGGGCGTGCAGGGGGCTGTGTTCCAGATGGTCAGCCATGGCCTGGTCTCGGGCGCGCTGTTCCTGTGCGTGGGCGTGGTCTACGACCGGCTGCACACGCGCGAGATTTCGGCCTATGGCGGCATCGTCAAGACCATGCCGCTTTATGCTGTGGCGTTCATGGTGTTCACCATGGCCAATGTCGGCCTGCCGGGTACGTCGGGCTTTGTGGGCGAGTTCCTTACGCTGATCGGCGCGTTCGTCTACAATCCGTGGGTCGCGCTTGTGGCCACCACCGGCGTCATCCTGTCGGCGGCCTATGCGCTGTTTCTCTATCGCCGCGTGGTATTCGGCCCGCTGGAGAAGCCTGCGCTGGCTGGTCTCAAGGATCTCACCCCGCGTGAAATCGCTCTGCTGGCGCCGCTCGCTGCGCTCGTCATCTGGTATGGCGTGCAGCCGGGCGCGATTCTGAACGCCTGTGCGGCGTCCGTTCAACTGCTCATCAAGAATTACGAGGCGGCGCTCGCGGTCACAAAGACCGCCGCGCTCGCGCTCTATTGAGGCGTAAACAATGACGTCGCTTTCCCTCGACATCGCCCATTCGCTGCCCGAGATCGTGCTGGCCATCGGCGCGCTCTCGCTCCTGATGCTGGGCGCCTTTGGCGCCGGCAAGCGCGACTGGATCATCACCGAGGCGGCGATCGTCGTGCTTGGCATCGCCTTCCTGTCGATGTTCTATCCCATCGCCGACAAGGCGCTGGTTTGGGACCAGGCCTTCATCGACGACAATTTCGCCCGCTTCATGAAGACGCTGGTGTTGTTGGGCTCGATGACGACGCTGATCCTGTCGCGCGAATATATGGCGCGCCATGATATCGACCTGTTCGAGTTTCCCGTGCTGGTGCTGCTGGCGACGCTTGGCATGTGCATGCTGGTGTCGGCGCAAAGCCTGATTGCGCTGTATCTGGGCCTTGAGCTGATGAGCCTTGCGCTTTACGTCATCGCCGCTTTCCATCGCGACGACGTGCGCGCATCTGAGGCTGGCCTGAAGTATTTCGTGCTCGGCGCGCTCTCGTCCGGCATGCTGCTCTACGGCTCGTCGCTGATCTATGGCTATGCGGGCACAGTATCGTTCACCGGCATTGCCGCAGCTCTGCAGGGCGACGTCTCGATTGGCGTGATCTTCGGCCTCGTGTTCGTGCTGGCGGGCCTCGCGTTCAAAATGTCCATCGTGCCGTTCCACATGTGGACGCCGGACGTTTATGAGGGGGCGCCAACGCCCGTCACGACGTTCTTCGCCACAGCCGCGAAAGTGGCGGCGGTCGCGATCACCGTGCGCATCATCATCACCGCCTTCCCCGGCGTGAAGCCGCAATGGCAGCAGATCATCGTCTTCGTCTCGATCCTGTCGATGGCTTTGGGCGCGTTCGGCGCTATCGGCCAGACCAATATCAAACGCCTGATGGCCTATTCGTCCATCGGCCACATGGGCTTTGCGCTCGTCGGCCTGTCCACCGGCACCGAGCAGGGCGTGGCTGGCGTCATGATCTACATGGCGATCTACGTTCTGATGAGCCTTGGCGCTTTTGCTGCGATCCTGTCGATGCGGATCGGCGACCGTTATGTCGAGAATATCGGCGATCTGGCCGGGCTTGCCCGCACCAACGGCTTCATGGCGTTCGTGATTGCGATGATGATGTTCTCGCTGGCGGGCATTCCGCCGCTCGCGGGTTTCTTCGCCAAATGGTACGTGTTTCTCGCAGCGATCGACGGCGGGCTTTATGGCCTCGCGGTCATCGGCATGCTGGCGAGCACGGTCGCGGCGTTCTATTATCTGCGTGTCGTCAAGATCATGTATTTCGACGAGCCCGCGCGCCCGTTTGACCGCGTAAATTGGGAAGTGACGGCGGTCATGGCAGTGATGGGGCTGATCGTCGTGCTGTTTGCGATCTTCCCCGGCCCGTTCGTCGCCGCCTCGGCGCAGGCGGCTGCAAAGTCGCTGTTCTGAGCCGGCTTACGCAATCGCACTCTGAAGCCGTGCGAGGCTACAGGGTCGAGACGTTCGAGGTGCTCGGCTCCACGAGCGACGAGGCTCTTGCCCGCGCCCGCGCGGGCGATCTTGGGTGCCTGTGGATCATGGCGCGTGAGCAGACGGCGGGACGCGGGCGGCTTGGCCGGCCCTGGGACTCGCCGGCGGGAAATCTTCACGCCTCGTTATTGCTGATTGATCCGGCTCCGCCGCGCCTTGCGCCGCAGCTTGGTTTTGTGGCGGGCGTGGCGCTTGTCGATGCGCTGCGCTCGCTGGCGCCGCACATTGCGTTTCAGCTGAAATGGCCCAATGACGCGCTCTGCGACGGCGCGAAGCTGGCGGGGGTGCTTGTTGAGGGTTCTACGCTTGCGAACGCCAAATTTGCTGTATGCATAGGCTTTGGCGTCGATTGCGCGCATAATCCCGACGGGCTTGCCTATCCTGCGACCAATCTTGCCGCGCTTGGACTGTTCTGCCCGCCGGAGCTGCTGCTTCAGGGGCTTGTGCAATCGTGCGATCACTGGCTCGGGATATGGGCCGGGGGCGCAGGGTTTGCCGCTGTTCGTTCGCATTGGCTGGCGCATGCGGCCAACCTTGGTGCGCCCATTCGCGTGGGCCGCGCCGACCATGTAATTGAAGGCGTATTCGAGACCATCGACGCTGATGGACGGTTGATTTTGGCGACCCCTTCGGGCCGCACGGCGCTGGAAGCGGGGGATGTTTTTCCCTCCGGCGCCGATTTGACGAATGGATAGAACATGACGCATGACACCGACGAACTCGTCTTCGTGCCGCTGGGCGGCCTTGGCGAGATCGGGATGAACGCAGCCTGCTACGGCTTTGGACCGGCCGGGTGCCGCAAATGGATTCTCGTCGATTGCGGGTTGTCGTTCGCAGGCCCCGACATTCCGGGCATCGACCTCATCATGCCCGACCTCACCTTCATCGAGAAGATGAAGAAGGATTTGCTGGCGCTCATCATCACCCACGCCCATGAAGATCATATTGGCGCCGTGGGCCAGCTTTGGGGGCGCCTGCGCTGCCCGGTCTACGCCACGCAATTTGCCGCCGATATGCTGGAGACCCGTCGCCAGTCCGACGAGGCGGCGCCCAAGATCGACGTGCGCGTGTTCGCGCCGGGCGACAATCTGCAATTGGGCCCGTTCTCCATCGAGCCGGTGCGCATGGCGCATTCTATCCCCGAGAGCGCGGCTCTGTGCATTCGCACGCCGCACGGCATAGTGTTCCATTCTGGCGACTGGAAGATCGACGCCTCGCCGGTGTCGGGCTGGATGACTGACGAGAAGCGCCTGCGCGAAATCGGCGACGAGGGCGTGCTGGCGCTCATCAGCGATTCGACCAACATCCTGCGCGACGGCGAATCCCCCTCCGAGACGGACGTCGGCGCGGAGCTGGCCAAAATCATCGCCGAGGCGCCCGCCCGCGTCATTGTCACAACGTTTGCCTCCAACGTCGCTCGCCTGCGCTCGGTGGGTCTTGCGGCGGCTGCCGCCGGTCGCACGCTCGTGGTCGCCGGTCGCGCCATGGAGCGCGTGGGGCAGGTGGCGCGCCAGAATGGCTATCTGGAAGGCGTGCCGGAATTTTATCCCGCCGATTCGTTTGGCAACATCCCGCGCGACAAGATCGTCGTGCTGGCCACCGGCAGCCAGGGCGAGCCGCGCGCCGCCATGTCGCGCATCGCCGAAGACGATCATCCGACGGTGCGCCTTGCGCCGGGCGACAAGGTGATCTTTTCGTCGCGGCCGATTCCCGGCAATGAGCGGCCCATCAACGCGATCATCAACAGCCTTGCGCGCCAGGGCGTCGAGGTCGTGACCGACCGCCACGGCCTCGTGCATGTGTCCGGCCATCCGCGCCGGGCGGAGGTAAAGCGCCTCTACGAATGGCTGCGTCCGCAATATGCGATTCCCGCGCACGGCGAGTGCATGCATCTTTACGAGCACGCCCGGTTTGCGCGTGAGCAGGGCGTGAAGAAGGCGATTGTCGCAGTCAACGGCGACGCTGTGCAATTGGCGCCGGGCGTTCCGGAGATCGTCGATCAGGTGGTGCACGGCAGGCTGATGCTGGATGGCAACGTGCTCATCAAGCCCGAAGACGAGGGTCTGCGCGAGCGCCTGAAGCTGTCGTTCGCGGGCGTGATCTCGGTGGGCATTGCGGTTACGACCAAGGGCGAGCTTGTCGGCGATCCCGACGTGGTGATAGCCGGTCTGCCTGCGCGTATGCGCGACGGGCGCGCGACCGACGACATGGTGGACAAGATTGTGTTCTCGGCGCTCGACGGTCTGTCGCGCGGGCGCCGTCGCGAGCCTGACGATATTTCGGCGGCGATAGAGCGGGCGGTGCGCAACGGCGTGCGCGCGGCATGGGGCAAGCGCCCTGAAGTGCATGTTCTTGTCATGCAGGTCTAGTCGCGGAGCAGGGGACAGCGATGATCGGGCGCCTCAACCATATCGCCATCGCGGTGCGCGATCTTGCCGCAGCAAGCGCGGTCTATCGCGACACTTTGGGCGCGAAGGTGTCCGATCCCCTGCCGCAGCCAGAACACGGCGTCACCGTCGTGTTCATCGAGCTGCCGAACGCCAAGGTTGAATTGCTGGAGCCGCTGGGCGCCGGCTCTCCCATCGCGAAGTTTCTGGAGAAGAACCCGGACGGCGGAATGCACCACATCTGCTACGAGGTGGATGACATTATCGCCGCCCGCGACCGCCTGAAGGCGCAGGGCGCGCGCGTTCTGGGGGATGGCGAGCCAAAGATCGGCGCCCATGGCAAGCCGGTCCTGTTCCTGCACCCCAAGGACTTCTGCGGCACGCTGGTGGAAATCGAGCAGATTTAGGCAGGTTTGATATTGAGGCCGCAGCCGAAGCCGCGGCGCTCATGATCGTTTGCGCTTATCGGTTTTGTCGCTCCTCGCGTCGCTCCTGCGCGTTCTGCGCCATATCGGCAAGCTGGTCTTGCAGCGCCTTGGCGTCGCTCATCGTGCGTTCTATCGCGCCCTTCAGCCATTCCTGATATTCCATGAGCGCATCGGCGGGGTTTTTCGCCGCAAGCATTCGTTGCGATGCTTGCAGCGCCGCATTGGCGCTCTCGTGACGGCGCGAGAACCACGTTTGGGTGTAGTGCTGCATGCCGTTGCAACAGACTTGCATCGCGTCGAGCGTCTTTTCCTGATTGGACCAGAACGCGCTGGAATTGGCGCCGAGCGCATCGCGCATAGCCGAGATTGATTGCTGCGCGGACTGTCCGTTTGCCTCAGCGCCCGCCCTTGATCCTGCGCCGCTGGTGGAATGTGTTTTCATGACAGCTCCCTGTGTTGCGGAGTTAGCTTGCAAAGTCCCATCCCAGCCGGGAAGATACTTACATTTGTAATTCCCGTTCGCCAGTAGCCATATGATTGATTTTGATAAAATTTGAGTTTTGTAGCTTGACCTTCATCCGGGCTTGTTCCGGGCCCGTCGCCGGGCTGCGGGTTGAATTTTTGGTTTGCGCTTTCCGTGGGGCGCTTGCAGCTCTATCTAGGCGCATACGAGCCTCGCCATCCGGCGGCGGCAAGATGTCTGTTACGGGTTGCCCATGTCCACGCCGCTTCTCATGGCCATTTACTTCACCATCTGGTGGACGGTTCTGTTTGCGATTCTGCCGCTGGGCGTGCGCTCCCTGCACGAAGAGGGTGGTGGCGTCGCCGGGACCGATCCGGGTGCGCCGACAAATCCGAAGCTGATGCGCAAGGCGATCCTCACCACCGTCGTCTCCAGCATGGTTTTCGGGCTGTTCCTGCTTTACGTTGAATACGCGTGAACCAAATCGCCTTATTTTGTCGCCTTATCTTGCGCTTTCGCTTGACCGGCGGCGCCTTGCGGGGCTAGTCAGACGCTGCTTGCGTGCGTGCACGCTTTTGATCCGGTAGCTCAGTGGTAGAGCATTCGACTTTTAATCGAATGGTCGTGGGTTCGACCCCCACCCGGATCACCACTTTTTTTCCTTCTATCTCCGGGCGCAGATCGACGCTGTTGCGGGCTTGCTCTGGTTTTCCTGCTGTTCGAGCAGCGGGTCGTTTCCCTGCGCGTCTCCAGCCTCGCGCCTTTACTGCGCTGCAAAGCCCGCCTATGTTGCGCTTATGCGCTCGACCAAATCACTCGTGCACTGGGCTGCGGCTGCAATCGTGATGATTGCGGCCTATGTCCTGTCGCCGGGCGCAGCTTTTGCTCATGCTGGCCATGCGCATGTTGCGGCGGTCTCGATCTCTGTCCCGGAGACGTCGCAGGTGGCTGGGCAGGGGCGGATTGAGGCCTCTTCGCCAGAGAGCGCCCAAGAGAGCCTGCATGCGCCGCAATCGGCCGGGCACGCTATCCCGGACAGCGATCCGCAGGCGCCATGCACGGAGACTTGCTGTGTGTTGGCTGGCGCAAGCTGCTGCGGCGCAGCTGTGGCGTGCGGTCCTCCCGGCTCCACCGCCGGGCTTGGCGCGGGCCAGCGTTTTGCTCCGTCGCACGACAGCGTTCCTCCGGGCTTGAGCGCGCAAGAGCTTCAGGAGCCGCCTCGAGTCCAGCTCTGAACCTTTGAATGCTCCGCAGCGCCAGTCGCCGCGAGCCCGGTTTCAGATGCAGGATCGCTCCCATGAAGTTCTCTGTTATCGCCGCTTTCATTGCGGCCTTCACGATGTCAGCTCTCGCCCACGAGGGGCACGATCACGGCGCTCCGCCGCCGCCCGTCTCCGTTTCCAGCGCGCCGCGTGCGCAGGCGTTGTCGGACTCTCTCGAGCTGGTCGCCATCGCGCGCGACGGCAAATTGTCGATCTACGTCGATGATTTCGCCACCAACGAGCCAGCCAGCGATCTTGTGATCGAGGTCGAGACGCCAGCAGGTCCCGCGACCGCCAAAGCCATTGGCGATTCGTATGAGATCGACGCGCCATGGTCGGAGGCGCCAGGCTCCTATGAATTGCTGTTCACGATCATCGGTCCGCAGGGCGCGGACGTTTTGACCGCCTCGCTCGTCACGCCGCAAGCGGCGGCTGCGCCAGAGCATGCGCATGCGGGCTTCAGTCACGTGATCGAGGCCGCCAGCGGCGCTTTGGGCATTGGCGTGCTGGGCTTTCTGTTGGGCGCATTGGCGATGGGGCTGAGGCGGAGAAGCGCAAAAAGCGTCCCGCTTGTCGCTCTGGCGCTGGGACTTGCAGCGCAAGATCCCGCGCCCGCATCGGCGCGCGATCTGGCGCAACGCCTGCCAGACGGCTCGCTGTTCATCCCCAAGCCGACGCAGCGGCTGCTGGGCGTGCGCACTTTGCTGACAAAGCCCGATAGCCATGCGCGCATCGTGGAATTGCCGGGCCGGGTGATTCCCGATCCGGACGCCAGCGGCGTCGTTCAGGCCTCCGTGAGCGGACGATTGTCCGCGCCTGCCAGCGGGTTTCCAAGGCTTGGCGCCCGGGTGAAGGCGGGCGACGTGCTGGCCTATGTCGCTACGCCGATGAGCGCGGCGGAGCTTTCCGATCAGCGCCAGCGGCAGGGCGAACTCGATCAGCAGATCGCGCTCGTGCAGCAGCGCATCGCCCGTTATGAGCGGCTGATGTCCACCGGCTCCGTCGCCAAAGTGCAATTGGACGAATCACGCGTCGAGCTTGCCGGGCTGAATGATCGCCGCGAGGCGCTTGAGCGTCGGCAGGCGGAAGCGCTTGTGGCCCCCACGTCAGGCATCATCGCCGCCAGCAATGCAATTGCGGGCAAGATCGCTGAATCAAACGCAATCATTTTCCAGATCGTCGAGCCCACGCGCTTGTGGGTGGAGGCGTTGAGCTTCTCGGCTTTACCTGACATTGCGCAGGCTGATGCGCGCATGCCCGACGGGCGCACGATAGCGCTGGCGCACAAGGGGTCCGGCCTGTCCGACCGGAGCCAGTCGCTCCCGGTTCACTTCGCCATCGCAGCCGACGAACACAATCTGCGCATCGGCCAATTGGCGATTGTGTTCGCGCGCACCGGGGAGATGACGGAGGGGCTGGCCGTGCCGCGCGCCAGCGTGGTCCAGGGCCCCAACGGCCAGTCCATCGTCTATGAGCACACGGCGCCGGAGCGCTTTGAGGCGCGTCAGGTCCGCGTGAGCGCGCTTGATGCCCAACGTCTGCTGATCGTCAGCGGGCTGAACGCAGGCGGGCGCGTGGTCACGCAAGGCGCTGAACTTCTCAATCAGGTGCGCTGAGCGATGTTTACTTTTCTCGTCACGCAATCGCTGCGCAACCGCCTTCTGGTGCTGGCGCTGGCCGCAATTCTCATCGTGTTCGGCCTGTTTGCAGCCTCGCGCCTGCCGGTGGACGTGTTCCCTGACCTGAACCGGCCCACCGTCACCATCATGAGCGAGGCGGAGGGGCTGGCGCCTGCCGAGGTCGAGCAGCTCGTCACCTATCCGCTTGAAGTGCAGATGAACGGCCTGCCGGGCGTCACCCGCGTGCGCTCGGTCTCGGGCGTCGGGCTGTCGATCATCTATGTCGAATTTGACTGGGGCACAGAGCTTTATCGCAATCGCCAGCAGGTGGCCGAACGCCTCACGCTGGCGCGCAGCCAATTGCCCGCAAACGTCGTGCCGCAGATGGGGCCGATCAGTTCGATCATGGGGCAGGTGGCGCTGATCGCGGTCTCGTCCGAACCCGATGCGCCAGACGTCAATCCGATGGAATTGCGCGACGTCGCCGACTGGGTTTTGCGCCCGCGTTTGCTGACGATTCCCGGCGTCGCGCAGGGCATCCCCATCGGCGGCGAGGTGCGGCAATATCGCGTCGCGCCCGATTTCAACGCGCTGCGCGCGCTGGGCGTCAGCTATGAGCAGATCGAGAAAGCGCTGGGCCAGTTCGGCGCCAATACGGGCGGCGGCTTCACCGATCAATATGCGCGCGAATTTCTGATCCGCAATCTCGCCCAGACGACGCGGCTTGAAGACCTCGCTAACCTCGTGGTCGCGCAATCGGACGGGCGCCCGGTCTACCTGCATCAGGTCGCGCGCGTTGACTTTGGCGCCCGCGTGAAGCGCGGCGAGGCGGGCTTCATGGGCCGGTCGGCGGTGGTTGTTTCGGTTGAGAAGCAGCCTGGAATCGACACGATCAAACTCACCGCCAATATCGAGGCCGCGCTGCGCGAGCTGGCGCCGGGCCTGCCTGCGGGGATCAAGGCGGATCAATTGCTGTTCCGGCAAGCCACGTTCATCGAGAACTCGATTGGCAACGTGAAGCAGGTCTTGATGGAAGCCATCGCCGTGGTCGCCGTCGTGCTGTTTGCGTTTCTGTTGAACACGCGCACGACGATCATTTCGCTCACCGCTATTCCCGTCTCGATCCTTGCGACCGCCGTGATCTTTTACATGGCGGGCATTTCCATCAACACGATGACGCTGGGCGGGCTGGCCATCGCCATTGGCGAGCTGGTCGACGACGCGGTGGTGGACGTGGAGAACATCTTCCGGCGCCTGCGCGAGAACCGCGAAGCTGGCGATCCGCGCTCAACGTTCGATGTTGTGGTGAGCGCCTCGCAGGAGGTGCGTTCGGGCATCGTCTACGCCACCATGATTATCGTGCTGGTGTTCGTGCCGCTGTTTGCGTTGTCGGGCATTGAAGGGCGTTTGTTTGCGCCTCTTGGACAGGCCTATATCATCTCGATTCTGGCCAGCCTCATTGTCTCCATTACGCTCACGCCGGTGATGGCCTATTACATGCTGCCGAGCCTGAAGCGTTTGAACGAGCGCGAGAGCGGGCTTGTGCGCTGGCTGAAAGACGTGAACGGGCGTGCGCTTGTGCGCGCGTTTGCGCGGCCAAAACTGCTGTTGTCGCTGGCGGGCGCCGCCGTGATTGCAGCCGTTGTCGGCGCGACGCTTCTGCCGCGCGCCTTTCTGCCGCCGTTCAACGAGGGCACACTCACGATCAGCATGTTGTTCAATCCCGGCATCTCGCTGGCCGAAAGCCATCGCGCCGGGCTGATCGCCGAAAAGCTCATTCTGGAGGTGCCGGAGGTGAAGGCGGTGGGCCGTCGCACCGGGCGCGCTGAACTGGATGAGCATGCGGAAGGCGTGCATTCGTCCGAGATCGATGTCGATCTGAAGCCCGGCGGGCGTGACAAGAACGTGATTGTCGCCGACATCCGCCAGCGTATCAGCGCTTTGCCAGCCGCCGTCAACGTCGGCCAGCCAATTTCGCACCGGCTCGATCACATGCTGTCGGGCGTGCGCGCGCAGATCGCGCTCAAAGTGTTTGGCGACGATCTCGACATGCTTCGCGCGCAAGCGGAAAACCTGCGCGCAAGGCTGGCGAAGATTCCCGGCATTGTGGATTTGCAGGTTGAGAAACAGGTGCTCATTCCGCAGATCAACATCAGCGTCGATCATCAGCGCGCCGCTCTTTATGGCTTGCAGCCGGCGCAGATTGTCGAGCAATTGGAGCGGCTGTCGAACGGACGCATCGTCTCGCGCGTGATCGACGGCTATCGACGTTACGACGTGGTGATGCGGCTGGCCGATCAGCAACGCACCACAAGCAGGCTTGGCGCTTTGCTGATTGAAAGCCCGAAGGGCTGGATACCCGTCAGCCAGGTGGCGGACGTGCGCGAGGCCAGCGGCCCCAACCAGATCCTGCGCGAGAATGGACAGCGGCGCGTCGTTGTGTTGGCCAATGCCGACGGCGGGGCTGATATGGCGCGCGTGATCGCGGACGTTCGTCGCGAGCTGGCGGCAAGCCCGCTCGCCAATGGCGCTTACGTCGGTCTTGAAGGCACGTTTCAGGCGCAGGAGGAGGCGAGCCAGCGGATAGGGCTGTTGTCGATCATCTCGCTGCTGATGGTGTTCGCCATTCTCTACAGCCGATACAAATCTGCGGCGCTGGCGCTCATCGTCATGGGCGGCGTGCCGCTGGCGCTGATCGGCTCGGTGGCGGCGTTGTGGATTGCAGGTCAGCCGCTGTCGGTGGCGAGCATGATCGGCTTCATCACGCTGGCGGGCATCGCAACCCGCAACGGCATTTTGAAAATCAGCCACACGATCAATATCGCGCTGCACGAGAACCTGCCCTTCAGTCCCGCGCTGGTGATGCGCGGCAGTCTGGAGCGCTTGCCACCCGTATTGATGACGGCGGCGTCGGCGGCGCTGGCTTTGTCGCCTCTGCTGATCGACCCGCTGGCGCCTGGCAAGGAAATCCTGCACCCGGTCGCAGTCACAATCTTCGGCGGCCTGCTCAGCGCAACGCTGCTTGATGCGCTGGTGACGCCGGTTCTGTTCCTGCTGTTTGGCGCCAAGCAGCTGGAGCGCCTGCGCGCCAGCGCCAAAGAGATGACGTCAACCAGCCCGGTGGCGGCGGAAGCTTTTTAAGAACGAGGAGAAAATCATGCTCAAGCATTTTTACGTCGCGCTCGCCTGCCTGTTCGCCAGTCCCGCTTTCGCCCACGAGGCTATCGGCCCCAACGGCGGCAAGCTTGTGGATGCAGGCTCTTATCATGTCGAGCTGGTTGCAAAGGGGCGCGTCGTCAATGTGTACCTGAGCGATTCCGCCGACAAGGCGGTTCCCGCCGCCGGCTTCAAGGGCACGGCGATTCTGGTGGTGGATGGCAAGCCGCAGCGGCTGGTTCTGGCGCCGGCGGACGGCAATCGACTGACGGGAGAAGCGGCAGTAGAGCTGCCGAAAGCGCCAAAGGGCGCCGTGCAGATTCAGCCGCCCGGCGGCGCCATGGTGCAGGGCAAGTTCTAGGCGCAAGCGCGCTCTGGACGGCGCCCGCGCTCACACCTAGACTGCCTGTAATAAAAAAGCAGGGGGAAACCAAGATGAGAAAAATCATGATCGCGGGCGCTGTCATGGCGTCGATCACGATGGCGGGCGCCGCCAGTGCGCAGACACCCGAAGCGTTCTACAAGGGCAAGACCGTGTCCATCGTGATGGGGACGGGGCCGGGCGGCAGCTACGACCTGTATGGTCGCCTGCTTATCAACCAGTACGGCAAGCATCTGCCGGGCAATCCCAATTTCATCATCGAGCATATGCCCGGCGCGGGCGGCGCAACGGCGGCCAATTTCATGTATGGCCCCGGCCCGCAGGACGGCAGCAAGATCCTGATGACGCACGCGCTGCCCCTGATCGAGAAATTGCAGAGCAGCGGCGTTCGGTTTGAATCGCGCAAGTTCCAATGGCTGGGCGCCTACGATCAGATCAGTCAGGTTCTCGCCATCTGGCACACTGCGCCGGGCCGCACAATTGAGGGCCTGAAGGGTGCCGACGTGGTGCTGGGCGCCATGGGTCGGTATCATTTCAGCTATCAATGGGCGTCGCTTGTGAAGGAATCGCTGGGCGCCCAGCTCCGCGTCATCTCCGGTTATCCCAGCGGCGGCGAGTTGAATCTCGCGATGGAGCGCGGCGAAATCGCAGGCTGGACCATCGCGTGGGAAAACCTGACGGGCGGAAACGCGGCCTGGCTGAAAGAAAAGAAGGTCGTCATCCCTCTGCAATTCACGTTGTCGCGCATGAAGGACTTGCCCGACGTGCCGACATTGATCGAAATGTCGCAGGGCGACAGCCGCGCCATCGCCGAGTTTCTGGCTTCCGGCACGCCGCACGCACGCGCTCTTGCCGCTGGGCCGAACGTTCCTGCCGACAGGGTCGCGGCTTTGCGGACGGCCTTTGACGTGATGATGAAAGACCCCGCGTTTCTGGCCGAGGCCGAGCAGCGCAAGCTGTCGATCCTGCCACGCACCGCCAGGGAAGTGCAGGTGCTGACCGACAAAATGGCCGAAGCGTCGCCAGAGTTCATCGAGAAGGTGAAGAAGGTGGTTGGCTCGACCAATTGACCATGCGGCCTTGCTGTCGCATTTAAGCTCACTTAAATTTTGGGGAACATCAAACTATGTCGCATATTAAAAAGCCGGCCGTCACCAGCGCGCCCGTGCATGAACTCATCGGCGAGCGCTGGAGCCCTCGCGCTTTTGCGGCCACGCCGGTTGCGCGCGAGGCTGTGGTTTCGATTCTGGAGGCGGGCCGCTGGGCGGCGTCCACCAATAACAGCCAGCCCTGGCGCTGGGTCGTGACCACGAGCGAAGATCCCGCAGCTCACGCCGCGGCGTTCGAGTGCTTTGCGCCGGGCAATCAGCGCTGGGCCAAGACGGCTCCGGTCTACATCTTTGCGCTGGCGCGCAAGACGTTCGAGGCCAATGGCAACCCAAACGGGCATTCTTGGCACGATACGGGCGCTGCAGGCGCCCAGATGGTGTTGCAGGCGGGCGCGCTTGGACTTGTCGTTCACACGGCGGGCGGCATTGACCGCGACAAGATTCGCCAAACCTATGACGTTCCGGAAGGCTACGACATCTGCTGCGCTTTCGCTGTCGGCTATCAGGGCGATCCTGACTCGTTGATTGAAGAGCTGGCCGAGCGTGAACGTGCGCCACGCGCACGCAAGCCTCTGGAAGAACTGGTGGTCGGCGCCGGATTTGGCGCTGCCGCAAGCGTTCTGAAGTAAGTCCTGCGCTCTCTGCGCCAATATGTTTTCCGCCAGCGGCTTTACGGCTGGCGGAAATCCACGCACAATAAGTAATCGGCCAGCCATCAAGAAGCTGGTCCATGAAGGAGGGAAGGCCCATGGCCAAAATAGCACTCAATGTTGACGGCAAGTCGCATACGATTGAAGCCGATAATGACATGCCGTTGCTCTACGCATTGCGCGACGACCTTGGCCTCAGAAACCCGAAATTTGGCTGCGGCCTTGCCCAGTGCGGCGCCTGCACCGTGATCATCGATGGTGTGGCCGTGCGCTCTTGCGTGACGCCGGTCGATTCGGTGCAGAACACAAAGATCACGACCCTCGCCGGACTTGGCGGCGGCAAGGCCCACGCGTTGCAGGAAGCCTTCATCGCCGAGCAGGTGCCGCAATGCGGCTTTTGCATCAACGGCTGGGTGATGACTGCAGCCGCCTTCCTTGAGAAGACCCCCAAGCCAACCGAAGCCCAGATGAAAGAAGCGTTGTCGGGGATCAAGTGCCGGTGCGGTACGCACATGGCGATTTTGCGCGCTGTCATGCGCGTCGCGCAGGCTTGAGGGAGGTTTCCATGAATCATCAGATCAATCGCCGTAACCTTCTCGTGGGCGCCGGCGCGCTCACCGTTTCCGTCCTCCTGCCCGGCGTCAAGGCGCAGGCGTTTGTGCCCACCGCTGGCGTGTCGCTACGGCCCGCGCTCGATCCGCGCCGTCTGGCGTCCTACATCTCCGTCAATTCCGATGGCACCGTGACCGCCTGGTTAGGCCAGCCCGACATGGGGCAGGGCACGGACGTCGGCGTAGCGCAGATGGTGGCTGAAGAACTGGATATGCGCGTCGAGCGCGTGAAGGTGGACTTCTACGACACGACAACCTGCCTCAATCAGGGCGGCGCTTCCGGCTCCTTCGGCGTCAGCGACCACGGCAAAGCGCTCGCCAATGCGGCCGCCGAAGCGCGGTTCGTGCTCATGGGGATGGCCTCGAAGCACCTTGGCGTGCCGGTTGATGCGCTCACCGTCAACGACGGCGTGATTTCGGCCAAGAGCGACCCGAAGAAGCAAGTCAGCTACGGCGAGCTGATCGGCGGCCGCTGGTTCGACGAAGAAGTCGAATGGAACGGCGTGAAGGGCAATTTTCTTGACCTCAAATCCATTCGCGGCAAGCGTAAAGCCCCCAGCGAATACAAGGTCTACGGCAAATCCCCGCCGCGTCGCGACGTGCCGGTGATCATGCTGGCGACGGAAGATTACGTCGTCGACGTGAAGGTTCCGGGCATGTTGCATGGCCGCACCATCCTGCCGCCAATTGCGGGCTCCGTGCCGGTTAAGATCGACAAGGATTCGATCAAGCACATCCCCGGCGTCCAGATCGTTCATGAGAAGGGTTTTCTTGGCATCGTCGCCCCGCGCGAATGGGATGCGGTGAAGGCAGCCCGCGACCTCAAGGTCACATGGTCCGACGTCAAGGCGCCGTTCTTTGACCACAAGGATCTCTACAAACACATCCGCAGCGCGCCCGTGATTAAAAACGGCGGGCTGAAGAGCAATGCGGATCCGGCGAAAATGGAAGAAGCCTTCAAGGGCGCGGCCAAGGTGATCGAGGCCACCTATGAATATCCGTTCCAGTCTCACGCCGGCATGGGTCCCGGTTGCGCCGTGGTCGATTACCAGCCCAACGGCATGTCGCGCCTGTGGACCGGATCGCAAAAGCCCCATTACGCTGCAGACGGCGTCGCAGCCGTTCTGGGCGTGAAGCCGGAAAACGTGCAGGGCACGTGGGTGCGCGGACCCGGCTCCTATGGACGCGGCGACGCTGGCGACGCCGCCAACGCAGCGGCGATCCTGTCGAAGGCGGTCGGCAAGCCCGTGCGCTATCAGTCGCAGCGCCATGAAGGCCATGGCTGGGACCCCAAAGGCCCGGCCTCGGTTCACACGATCCGCGCCGGCGTGGACAAGAGCGGCAAGGTCGTCGCGTGGAGCTTCAACTCCAAGGGCTTTGACCGGTTGAACGTTGCCTCGAACGAGAGCAAGCCGCAGGACAATCTGTTCAGCCAGCTTGCGGGTGTGAAGCCCAAGCCTGAATTGACCTATGGCTCGCCGCAGGAATCCTACACCTTCCCGGCCAAGCAACTCACCTGGGAGGTGATCCCGCCGCTGCTGGAATCGGGCTCGCCGCTGCGGACCTCGCATTTGCGCGATCCGCTTGGTCCCGACATCCATTTTGCCAGCGAGAGCTTCATTGACGAAGTGGCGTTCAGCGTTGGGATGGATCCGGTCGAGTTCCGCATGCAGAACATCGGCAACGAGCGCGACAGGGACCTTATCAAGGCTGTCTCGGAAAAGGGCGGCTGGGAAAAGCACACGAAGGCGCGCAAGCAAAGGCGCGGCGACATTGCGATTGGCCATGGCGTCGCCTATGCGCTGCGTGGTCCGACTCGCGTCGCCATCTTCGCCGAAGTCGAAGTGAACATGAAGACCGGTCAGGTCTGGGGCAAGCGCTTCGTTGTCGCGCAGGATTGCGGCGTCGTCATCAATCCGGACCTGTTGAAGCTCACGATTGAGGG
>CAMCMI010000012.1 GCA_945875875.1 Rhizobium sp. Q54 | reverse complement strand
GTGAAGCGGCTGTTTGAAGATTATCGCCCGGTTGAGCTGGATTATTACCGCAAGACGAAAATCTTCCCGATGATGCACACGGTCGCGATCCGCCGCGACGTGTACGAGGCCAATCGCTGGGTCGCGCAATCGCTGCTCAAAGCGTTCGTGGAAGCCAAGCGCCGCACCTATGAAGATTTGAAGGAAACGGCGGCGCTGAAATCCATGGTGCCGTGGCTGGTGGCCGACTTTGAGGAAGCCCAGCGCGAAATGGGCGCCGATTACTGGTCGTATGGGCTGGAGCCCAATTACGCCCAGCTTGAGACGTTCCTGCGCTATCATTTCGAGTGCGGCCTCTCGAAGCGACTGTTGAAGCCCGAAGAGCTGTTTGCGCCTGAGACGCTGGAGTCTTTCAAGATTTGACAGCCACGTCATGGCGGCGAAGGCCGCCATCTACGGCAGGCCGTCAGCTCGCTGCCTGACGTGGGTCCCGGCCTTCGCCGGGATGACGCAGAGCGCAAACACCCACAAAACAAAAACGCCGCGGATTTTCATCCGCGGCGTTTTGCATTTCAGAGCTTGAAAGCTCAAGCGACCTTGGGCGGCAGGGTTTCGAGTTCCTGCTCGTAGGCGGCGTCCATTTGCGGGGCCAGGCCCTGCTTGGCGAGTTCAGTCGAGAACAGGTCGCGCACGAGCTTCGTCTCGTCGGCGTAATCGATCTGGTCGCCGCCGATGCGACGGCTGATCCACGCCTTGGGCACGCCCTGCGCGTTACGGATCGACACGACTTCATGCTTGAACGCAAGGTAGCGGGCAGGCGTTGCGCCGGTGTTGAAGTGCTGATGGAACCACATGTTCGGCGGCACAATCATGGTGCCCACTTCCCAATCGTAGCGCTTGGGCTCTTCGCCTTCCGCCCACATCAGCGAATAGCCTTCGCCCGACAGGATGATGACGTGCGCGCCGGGGCCGTGGCAATGGCCCTTCTTGTAGGTGCCGACCGGGAATTGCGAAATGTGGCTGTTCATCGAGCCCTTCGCCATGTTGAAGCGGATGTGACCGCCGCCGGCGCCGCGCTCCTTGGCCGAGATCAACGGCAGGTTCACTGCGTCCGGCACGAAGTTCGTCTCCAGCAGAAGGCCCTTCTGCTCGCCCTTGTTGGAGAAGTAATCAGGCTCGCCCGCAAAGCGCGACTTGAAATCGTGCGCGGTGTTGAAGACGAAGCTGGTGTCTTCATACAGGTTCATCACCGGGGGCGCGTTGGTGACGGAGACGAAGCGCGCGGCCTCGGAGCCCGAGCCGTTGAAGTGCTGGTGCCAGGCGTTCAGCGGAATGGCGAACAGCGCGCCGGCCTTCCATTCGAACGTGATCTTCTGGCCCGCGTCGTTCCACACGCTGGTGGAGCCACGGCCTTCAAGCACGAGAACCATTTCTTCAAAAAGCTGGCGCTGCGGCTCAAGCTTCTTGCCCGGCGCGATTTCGCACACGTAGCAATCGTTCGAGGTGCGTGAGGCTTCATGGTTGATGTAGACGCCCTTGCCGCCGCGGCGAGCCCAGGGCTTCAACTCAACGGTGCGCAGGTTCTGCACGTAAAGAGCGGGGATGATGTCCAGACCCTCATTGCGCACCCAGCGCAGATAAGGCGTGTCCTTTTCGGTCGCGAATTTCTTGGCGAGATCGTCCGATACAATTGCGTCCTTGGCCATCGTTTTCTCCGGTTGGTTTTTGTTGAGCCGACCCTTGGGAGGCCGACATGATTTCGGGGCGTGGTCCGGGAAGACTCAGGCCCTGCGTTTCAGCGCCTGTTCTAAGACCTTTGGCCAGTGTTTCGCAAGCGCTGAGGCTTAACGCAAAAAGCGCCTGCGACTTATTTGTGCTCGTGCCCGTGCGAATGGCTGTGGCCGTGCGCGTGATCGTGAGAATATCCGTGAGAATGACCATGCGAGTGGCTCGCCTCTTCCTGCTCGCGATGGTGAATAATCTCTTTCGCACGCGGGCCACGCGGGTCTTCGTTGAAGACAAGCGACTTGATCGTGACCGGCACTGTGAACGAGGGCACGCGCACCTTGCCAAGGTCGATATAATCAAAGTCCATCAGCATCACGCCGTCGATGACGAGGATCTCGCTGGCGACGCCGCAATCCTCGCGGATAACGGCGCCGAGCGTCTGCGCGACGTCGCCGTCCAGCATGACGTAGATCGGCTTTCCGGCGGCGATGCGATCAGCCAGCCCCTCGACCACGCCTTTGGCAAAGCCCAGCACGCGATCATAGGCGGGCGCCCCACTCCAGCGCAGAGCCAGCGCGATCTCGGATTCTGCGTCCTCGACCTCAAACGCCTTGCGATGGCTGCGGATCGCGGCGCCCAAAGCTTTGGCGTCCACTTCCTCGCCAGCCTCAAACGGAGGCTGCAAGACTTGCAGATTGCGCCGCGGCAACAGCGCGCCGGGATTGGAGATATAGCTGGTGTTGCCCGACAGCTGCACGCTGTATTCGGACGCGCCCAACGCCGTGGCGCGGATGCATTCGCGCGCGGGCAGAAGCGTCCACGGGAAGCGGCCAGCCGCCACTTTGCGCGCAATCGCGGCGCCCAGACGCTTGCCCATGTCGCCAAAATCGCGCGGCTCGCGGTCGTAGACATATTCAGCGACGCCGCCTGAAAACATCATGCCGCCGAGATCGCCAAAATCCAGCAGCGGATCGGTGAGGTAGAGGTGCTCGACGTCATGCGGAATCGGGCGCGTCACAAGCGCGTTCACAAGCGTCTCAGCCATACCGTCGGCGACCTTGTCGAGATCGGCGTCGGACACGGTGTCGCCAAGGCGCCAGTCAAACCCGGCGCGGCGGGCGTGGGTTCGACCAGCCGGATCAAGCCGCACGATCTTGCCGCCTTCCGTCACTTGCAGACGTCCGCCAATGTGCACGGCGGCTGTGGCGATGACCTTGCCGCCCTCGATCAGGCCCAGCTTGGTGGTGCCGCCGCCAATGTCGACGTTGAGCACGCGCCGCCCCGTATCGAGCGAGGCTTGAGCGGCGCCTGAACCATAAGCGGCCAGCATGGATTCCATGTGGTGGCCCGCGGTGGCGCAAACGAAATCGCCGCCAGCTTCCGCAACCAGAGCCGAGATGGATTGCGCGTTCTCGCGCCGCAACGCCTCGCCGGTGAGAATCACGGCGCCCGTGTCCACGTCTTCCTTGTTGAGGCCAGCCTCACGATAGGCGTCGGCGATAATCGCGCGAAGCTTCTCGTCGTCGATGCGTGTCTCGCTGGAATAGGGCGTAAGCGAGACTGGAGACAGATAAAGCTGATCGCGCGAGACGACGTAATAACGGCTGGTGAGGTCTTCCGAGAGACGGCGCAGATGGATTTTCGAGAAAATGATCTGCGTGCCCGATGAGCCGATGTCGATGCCAACGCTCTTGAGCGTGACGTTATCCTGCTGCCAGAGCGGATTATCCTCAATCGGGCCGTCGTATTGAAATTCGTCGTGCTCGTGATCGGCGTCTTCGTCATGCTCATGAAAAAGCACCTGGCCGGCGTGCTCGGTCATGGTGTGGGCGGCGACGGCCTTGATGGCGTCCTCGATTTTTGTTCCCGATTTCTTGTCGTTATCGCTGGCCATTATTCGCCCTTCTGTCGTTCAAGCGCTGTCGTCCCGTTGCATCAACGTTCCGCGATAAGATGCGGCGCGACGCTTGGCGTTCACGTCGCCCACCATCCGCGCGCTGTCAACTGTTTGGCGAAGATAAACGCCCTCTCAAGTTGACAGGGCACGACCTTTGGCTGATTTACCAACGTACGCGCCATCAGGCGCCTTAACGAATCCGCAGGCGCCAAGCCGCGACCGCCCTCAAGGAGGATACAATGCCGCACGACGCGAAGGATGGAGTCCACTGGCACGAGCCCGCTGGCACGAAAAAGGCTGGCTTTGGCGAGTTCAAGAAGCAGCCCACCCCCTATGACGCCTGGATGGAATCGGAAGGCCTGCCGGTTTTCCGCGACATCGGCATCTCCAACGTCGCCAATCTGCCGCTCGTTCCGTGGAAGCGCACCGGCGGTCGCGGCCATTTCATCCAGCTCATCGGCACCGAGACCAAATGGGGCTGCTACGTCGTGGAAGTGCCCGGCGCCGGCGCCCTGCATCCGGAAAAGCACATGTACGAGGAAATCTACCTCGTCGTGGAAGGACGCGGCACGACGGAAGTCTGGCAGGAAGGCGACACGAAGAAGCACGTGTTTGAATGGCAGAAGGGCTCGATGTTCTCGATCCCGATGAACGCCTGGCACCGCATCGTCAACGCCACGTCCAGCCCAAGCCTGCTGCTGGCCGGCACGACCGCGCCCAACGTCATGAACATGATCAACAACCCGGAAGCGGTGATGAACAACCCGTTCGTCTTCCGCGACCGCTTCAGCGGCGCCGACGATTTCTTCAAGCCCAACGACGAGATCGAGCCCGATCCGGTGCGCGGCCTGGCCATGCGCAAGACAAACTTCATCCCTGACGTGGTGAATTGCGACCTGCCGCTAGATAACCGCCGCTCGGTCGGCTATCGCCGCGTTGAGCCGTTCATGACCAACAACCAGTTCTATTACTGGGTCGCCCAGCACGAGAACGGCCGCTATTCGAAGGCGCATGCGCACACGTCCGCCGCCGTGCTCGTCTGCCTCAAGGGCAAAGGCTACACCTATTCGTGGCCCGAGCATTGCGGCCCGACGCCGTGGAAAGACGGCTTTGGCGATCAGGTCCGCCGTCTTGATTACGGCCCGTATGGCATCGTCAGCGCAGCCCCCGGCGGCGCCCGCTGGTATCACCAGCACTTCAGCGTCTCCAACGACGACTTCCGTCTGTCGGCGTGGTTTGGTCCCCACAACCCGGGCCGCGACCCGGGCGCTCCTGGCCAGAAGCACACCGATTACACGGCAATTGACCTCGACAAGGGCGGCACCGCCATCCCCTATTGGATGGAAGATCCGTTCCTGCGCGAGGAGTTCGAGGCCACGTTGAAGAAGAACAACGTGCCCTGCCGCATGGACCCGGCCTGGTACGTGCCGCCGAACGCGAACGACGAAAAGCGCGACACTGTGGTGTGATGAGTCAGCCCCTCTCCGTTCGCGGAGAGGGGCTTTTAGTTAATTGCCAAAAAACGTCGGGGACGAGATGAACGATTCAGCGGAACAGGGCGGGCGCGTCTTCTTTTCAAACGTGCGTCGCAGCCTTGAAGAAGAAGACGAGATCAATCTGGTGAGCGTTGGCGTCGACATCGGCTCGTCCACCTCGCACCTCGTGTTCTCGCGCCTGCTGCTGGAGCGCCTCGACAATCGCTATGTGGTGAGCAAGCGCGAAGTCTTCCATGAATCGGACGTGCTGCTGACGCCCTATCTTGACGACATGAGCATCGACGCCAAAAAACTTGGCGCCTTTATCGACCTGCAATACGAGGCCGCGGGCATTGATCCGGCCTCCATCGACACCGGCGCGCTGATCCTGACCGGGGTCGCCGTGCGCCGCTCCAATGCACGCGCCATCGGCGATTTGTTTGCAGCGCAAGCTGGCAAGTTCGTCTCGGTTTCGGCTGGCGACGGCCTTGAGACGACGCTGGCGGCCTTTGGTTCGGGCGCAGCCGCGCGCTCGATCCGCGACGCAGCCCGCGTGATGAACATCGACATCGGCGGCGGCACCTCCAAGATCGCCGTGTGCGAGCGCGGCGAAGTCGTCGATATGACCGCCGTAGACATCGGCGCCCGCATCATCTCGTTCGATCATGATGGGCGCATCACGCGTCTTGAGGAAGCCGGACGCAGCTTTGCAAAAGAATGCGGCATGGATCTGGAGCTGGGCTCGATCATCAGCGAAGACCAGCGCGCGGCCATGGTGGAAGCTATGGCCAACCGCCTGTTCGAGACGATCTCGCAAAAGGCGCTCGGGCCCCAAACCGCTGGCCTGCTGCGGCTGGAGCCGTTGAAGAATGCGCGCAAGCCTGATTCCGTGACATTCTCGGGCGGCGTGTCGGAATATGTTTACGGCCTGCAAACAAAGGGCTTTGGCGATCTGGGTCCGCGTCTGGCCAAAGCCATGCGCACGCGGATTGAAACTTGGGGCGCGCCCATCGAAAAACCCGATCAGGGCATTCGCGCCACTGTCGTGGGCGCCTCGCAATATACCATTCAGGTCAGCGGCTCGACCGTGTACGTCGCGCCGCTCGACATTCTGCCGCTGCGCAACGTGCCGGTGGTGGCGCCTGATCTGCCGCTCTCCGACGAAACGCTGGACGTGGAAGCGATTGCGCAAGCTATTCGCGCGGCGCTGCGCCGTCTGGATTTGCATGAGGGCTTGCAAGCTGTGGCGCTGTGCTATCGCTGGGGCGGCTCCGCCATGTATCGTCGTCTGGATGATCTGTGCAAAGGCGTCATGCTGGGCCTGTCCACGCATCTGGCCAACGGCTTCCCGCTCATTCTGGTGGGGGACGGCGACATCGGCGGGCTTGTGGGCATTCATCTGCGCGAGGAAAGCAAGCTCACGAATCCGGTCGTCTCGATTGACGGAATCGTGCTGAAAGAGTTCGACTTCATCGACATCGGCGCGATGCTTGAAACATCTGGCGCCGTGCCGGTCGTCATAAAATCGCTTGTGTTCCCCACGAGCGCGGCGCTGGGCCGGGTCGAGGCGACGACGATCTAGCCGACAGGAAATCATGCATGAGCGCTGACGAGAGCAAAACGCCGGGCACGAGCCCGCTTTACCCGGCGCTTGAGCCCTTCGCCACCGGCATGCTGGACGTTGGCGACGGTCACCAGATTTATTGGGAGGCGAGCGGCAACCGCCAGGGGCGCCCCGCCCTCTTCCTGCATGGGGGACCGGGCGGCGGCTGCAATCGCGATCATAGCCGGCTGTTCAATCCGCAGACGTATATGATCGTTCTGTTCGACCAGCGCGGATGCGGGCGCTCAACGCCCTATTGCGAGCTTCAGGCCAACACCACACAGCATCTGATCGACGACATCGAGCGCCTGCGCGCCATGCTGCAGGTGCGCGACTGGCTGGTGCTCGGCGGCTCGTGGGGCGCGGCGCTGGCGCTGGCTTATGGGCAACAGCATCCCCAGCGCGTGCGCGGCCTGATCCTGCGCGGCGTGTTCGCAGCGCGCCAATGCGAGATTGACTGGCTTTATGCGGAGGGCGGCGCCTCGGCATTGTTTCCCGACGCATGGGAGCGGTTCGCACACGCCATTCCGGTCGCCGAGCGCGATGATCTGGTGGCCGCCTATCATCGCCGCCTGACCGGCGCCGACATCGCAGCCCGCATGGACGCCGCACGCACCTGGTGCGCATGGGAGGGCGAATTGCTGACGCTGCGCCCACGCTGGCGCCGCAGCGGTTCAGCCAGTCCCGGAGAGATCGCGCTGGCGCGCATCGAGGCGCATTATTTCGTCAATGACAGCTTTATGGATGAGGGCCAATTGCTCGCCAATATGGACGCGATTGCGCACACGCCCGGTATTATCATTCAGGGCCGCTATGATGTGGTGACGCCTGCGCGCACAGCCCACGCTTTGCACAAGCTCTGGCCCGCCTCGCAATTGCGCATCGTGCCGGATGCTGGCCATGCCACCAGCGAGCCCGGCATTTGCGCCGCGCTTGTGCTGGCGACGGATGAGATGCGCACGGTGTGATGCTGGCCGATGACGCGCTACCCCCGCCGCCGTCTGCTCTCCCACAACCAGCCCGCCAGCACGCTGCCCATCAGCGCGAGCAGGCCCGGCGCGTTCGAGGGCGTGGTGCGGAAGGGGTGAGGGGGCGTGCTCAGGTTTTGGACCTCATCGTGTTCATGAAGCTGTCAAATAGGCCTTCAGTGAAGGCAGTATCCCCGTCCGACGGGCTGTAGAGCATGCCTTTTGCAATCAAGCTCTCTCGGATCGGCTCGACAGCCGCAAGATCTTTACCTAATCGGTCGGCTATGTCGCTCGAACGGTGAGTACCTGCTCCAATTTCAGCCATCCCCCTGAAGTATTGTTTTTCATCTAGACTTAGTCGCTCGAAGCGCACTCGGAAAAAGCTGGCATCTAAATGCGCATTGGCAGCCGATGTTTCTTGGCTGTGGCATCCAGTCTGTTGCTCAATGATGAACCGCTCGTGCTCAAGGCGTTTAATTTCGCCTGATAGCTCATTCAAAACAGCCTGATAAATTGCTTCTGCAACATAAGCGCGTACGCCTTTAGTTCTTGAGCGCCTGATGTTTTCTAGTGTTCCGGGCTGAATTTTGGTCATGCGCGCGATAATCACGCGAGCTTCGGTTTTAGTCTGGACGCGGCGCATTATAAGCCGCTCGAGCATATTCAGATTTTTGACAACCGTTCGGTCGAAGTCGCTCGGCAAGTCTCCATCTCGCCAGTCCATGATTAGTCCCTAAAATAAATAAAAATAAAAAAACTTTAGTTTATCCAAAAACGATAAACCACACTAATATTTCTATAAATCATTGTCAGCTCGCGCTACCCCCGCCGCCGTCTGCTCTCCCACAACCAGCCCGCCAGCACGCTGCCCATCAGCGCGAGCAGGCCCAGAAATCCTGCGGCGAGCGGGGCGATTCCGACGCCCGTCACCACGCTGGCGCCGGTGCGTTTGATGCCCGCGTAATCTGAGCCGCCATAGGAAACGCTTTCGCGCATGGCGACGAAGCGCGGCAGGGCGATGGCGTCGGCGTCTCCTGCCGATATGCGACGCACGGTTCCCCCCGTGGCGTCCGCCAGCGGCCTCAATTGCTCCAGCGTTGAGACGACTTCGCGGAACTCGCGCGGGTTCTCGACGCCAACGTTAACAAGCGCAGTGCGTTCGCCGTCGCTGATCGTGTAGAGCCCCAATTCCTCGACGCGCAGGCTGGCGCGTGACAGGCCGGGCTCGCCTGCGGTCAGAGTTACATTCTGCTGCGCGCCGGAAGGGCTACGCAGGCTGATCGTCGGCGTCTCAAGTTTCAGGCTCTGGCGCTCGATGGAAATCTCCTGGCCGCGTGCGGTTGCCCGCAGAGCTTCTTCTTCAAGCTCGGGCTCTTTCATCAGCCAGTGAGCGACGCGGCGCAGCATTTCGAGGTGCGGCCCGCCGCCCTGAAAATTGCGCGCCCACAGCCACATCTGGTCGGTCAGCATCAGGGTGACGCGGCCCTTCTCCTCGCGCGAGAGCACGATCAGCGGATTGTTGTCCACGCCGCTCATCACAGGATGGCCGCGCGTGAGTTCAGCGCCGACTTGCCGGAACCATTCGCTCCATGCAGGCGGGTCTTGATCGGCGCCGGGCAGGCCGCGCGTGACCGGGTGGCGCTTGCCGATGTCGCTTACGCGCGCGCGAAATGGGCGTTCGATAATGCGCCCGTCAGGCCGCGCAGGCGCGATCTTGCCAAGCGGGGAATAGAACAGCCCGTCAGGCCCGGAATAATCGGGACCTGCTGCGATCAGGAGCGCGCCGCCTGCGCGCACATAACGCACGATGTTTTCAAAATAGATCGGCGGCAGAATGGTCTGGTTTGAATAGCGGTCGAATATAATCAGATCAAATTCACGGATCTTGCGCCCAAACAGATCAGCGGTGGGAAACGCGATCAACGAGAGTTCGCTGATCGGCGTCCCGTCCTGCTTTTCCGGCGGGCGCAAAATCGTGAAATGCACCAGATCGACGTTGGCGTCGGCTTTGAGCAAATTGCGCCATGTGCGCTCGCCCGAATGAGGCTCGCCGGAGACAAGCAGCACTCTCAGCTTGTCGCGGATACCCTCAATTGTGGCCACCGCCTTGTTGTTGATGGGCGTGAGTTCTCCCTCCAGCACAGGGGTTTCCAGCTCGATGACGTTTGGTCCGCCATGCTCGATGCGAACCGCAACGCGCACCATGGCGCCCGCACGCGTGCGCATGCGCGCCACCGGTTCGCCGTCGCGCCGCACGATCAGATCAATGGCATCGCTGCGCTCGGCGGTGTCATGCACCCGCACCACAATCGTCTGGTCCTTGCCCACCAGCCCAAAACGCGGCGCCTCGATCAGCTCGATGCGTCGGTCGCGCTCGCCCATGCGCCCGGTGATGAACGCATGAACAGGCGCCTTGAATCCAAGTTCCGCAACGCGCGCAGGCACATCGTGAACAATTCCATCGGTAATGAGAATGGCGCCGCCGACGCGCTCAGGCGGCACGTCAGCCAGCGCATTGGCGAGCGCGCCAAACAGGCGCGTGCCGTCGGCCTGCGCATCATTGGCGCCCGCCTCGACAATGCGCGTTTCAACATCGCCCAGCGCGCCAAGGGCTTTTTCAACCTGCGCGCGGGCGCCGTCAGTCTGCGCGCCGCGCTCGCCAATCGTCTGGCTGCCGCTGCGGTCAAGGACGACAGCAACCACGTCCTTCAGCGGCTGGCGGTCTTCGCGCACCAGCGCAGGGTCTGCGAGCGCAAACAAAATCAGCGCGAGCCCGAGAGCGCGCAACCACGCGCCGCGCGCGCGCGTCCAGAAGCTCAACGCCACAACGATAATCGCGCCAATCGCGAGCGCGATTAACAAAGCCGTCGGCAGCAGCGGCGAAAGGGCGATGTTGAACTGGGTCATCTACAGCCCCAGCCGTTCGAGAAGATCGCGCACGTGCACCTGATCGGATTTGTAATTGCCGGTCAGCGTATACATCACAAGATTGACGCCGCCGCGTATCGCCATTTCGCGCTGGCGGTTCGTGCCCGGCGTTAAAGGATAAAGCGGCTGGCCTGCTTTGTCGGCGGCCCATGCGACGGCCAGATCGTTCGACGTGATGACGATGGGCGACACGCTGTCGCTGGCGCGCGCAGGCCGCTGCGCCCGGTCGTCCGTGGCGGGCGGCAAAGCCTCGATCCATGTCTGGCCGACGCTGGTGCGGCCCACAAATGAATCGAGCAGATAAAACGTTTTCGTCACCACATGGTCGCGCGGCACAGGCTCAAGTTCGGGCACGTCCACGCCCGCAAGCAATTGACGAAGCCAGCGTGTCTCGGGCGTTGGCGGACCGTCGGGGCGCTGGCTCAATGCATCGCGCGTATCGAAAACGATGGTGCCGCCTTCCTTCATGAAGGCGCCGATGCGACTGACCGCATTTGCGTTCGGCTGCGCGCGCTCAGGCACGATGGGCCAATAGATCAGAGGATAAAAGCTCAGCTCATCGCGCGCCGGATCAACGCCCACAGGATCTCCCGGCGACAAGGCCGTGCGCGCCGACAAGGCGCGCGACAATGTGCCAAGGCCGAGGCGAGACGCTTCGTCCACGCGCGCATCCCCGGTGACGACGTAGGCAAGCCGCGTGCGCAAGGCCGCTTCAAAGGCGCGTGTTGAAGATGCGTCTTGCGCAAGCGCAGATCCGGGTGACAGCGCAAAAGCTCCGCCCGCCAGCGCTAATATTGCAAGACTCAGCGCGGCGCGTTTGGCGCGCGCCGGAATTTTGAGGCCACCCGACACATAGAGCGAGGCCAATGCATCGGCCAGAAACAGCAGGAACGCGAGCACGATCAGCGCGGGGCGCAAATCAATCGGCGCGACAGGTTGCAGCGCCTGCGCGTTCAATCCCATGGCTGTATAATCGGCAGGCGAAAGATCGGCTTCGGCTTGAAGCGTGTTGATGGCGGTCATGGAATCCATGGGTCCATAAAATCCGGGCGGATGGTCTGCGCTTGCAGGACCGTTGAAATCGCGCGCAATCGGCTTGGCGGTGACGGGCGGCTCGCCAAGGGCGCCAAAGCCGTCGAGCGTGCGCGTCGGCGCCATGGTTTGCGCGCGCACGCTTGCTTCAGCGTTCGAGGTGCCGGAGGCATCGCCTGCTGCGCTTTCTGCCGACAGCGCGACCGTGCGGCGCAGGATGTCGACGAACAGGCCCGACAACGGCAGGTTCGACCATGTGGTGTCGGCGGTGACGTGAACGAGCACGATGGCGCCTTTAGCCCGCTTAGCCGCCGTAATCAATGGCGTGCCGTCGTCGAGCGCGGCCCATGTTTTTGCCGCCAGCCCCGGTTCGGGTTCGGCCAGAACCTGCCGTCCCACAGTCACTTCCTCTCGCACGTCAAGACCGTAATAGGGCGAGCCTGACTCAAACGCAGCCAGCTTGCGCGGATTGTCCCACGACAGCGCGCCGCCCAGCACGCGCCCGCCGCGCCGCAATCGCACCGGCACGAGATCATCAGTTGAAGACGCAAGGCGCGTTCCGGCAAAGCGCAGCAGCACGCCGCCGTCTTCGACAAAACGCGTGAGCCGTTCCTTCACCGGACCTGCGACCACGCCAACGTCGGCGAGCACGATCATGGAGGGCTGGTCGTCAAGAGCGGCCATGATCGGATCGCGCGCACCGCTGGCGTTTCGCGGCTCGCGCACGTCGGCAAAAGGCGCCAGAGCGCGCGGCAGATAATAGGTGGGCGACAGCAAAGGCTGCGCAAGATCAGCCGGCACGCCAGACACAATCGCCACGCGCCGCCGCTTCCAGCGTGAATCCAGCAGTCCCACGGCGCCCGCCGTGCGCTCCTGATCAATTTCGATGCGTGCAATCTCGTTGCGCAATTGCGTCGGCATATCAAAGCGCACAGACGTTGTCCGCTCGGCGCCAAAAGCAAAGCGCGCCTCGCCAATCGAAAGACCTTTGAGATCGTAAGCGCGCACAAGCCCCTCGTTGCGCGCCCGCGAATCGGTGCGCGCCAATTGCGCTTCAAGGCCCGAGGCCGCGTTCTCAAATGACAAGATAGCCGCTGGCGTGCGGGCGCCGCGGACCACGCGCAGCGATCCGGCTTTGGTGGCTTGCTTCAAGCCCTCGGCGAATGCGCCAGCCTCGCCCATCGCCAGTCCGTCGGCGATCCACAACACTTCAGCGTCCGGATAAGCGGCGGTGAATTTCTGGATCGGCGCCAAGGCGGCCATGCGATCCGGACTATAGGGCGCAGGCTTTAACGCGCGCAGCCGCTCGATAATGCGGGCGGGATCGGCGGTGGTGACATCGCGCGCGCCTTCCGATGTCGCCAGCACGGCGCCCGTTCGGCCCTGCCGCGCAGCGTTTGCAATCGCCTCATTGGCGAGCGCGACGCGCTGTTCCCAATCAAGCGCGGACGGCCAGCCATTGTCGAGCGCCACCAGAAGCGGGCCGGAGCCGTTCACGCTTTTGGCGGGCGGATTCCAGATCGGCCCCGCCATCGCCAGAATGATCGCGGCCGCCAAAGCCATACGCAGCAGCAACAACCACAGCGGTGTGCGCGCAGGCGTTTGCTCGCGGGGGCTAAGGTCCAGGATCAAACGCAGCGGCGGAAACGCGATTTGTCGCGGGCGCGGCGGCGTGACGCGCAGCAGGCGCCACAATACGGGGAGCAAAACAAGCGCGCCCAGAACAAGCGGCGCGGCAAAGGCGAGCGGCAGACCGAGCATCAGCGAGCGCCTCCCGATTGCGCGCCCTCAAGGCGCATTCGCAAGCCGAGCAACGCTTCCGACGTTGGCCTGTCGGTGCGATGCAGCGCAAAGCTCCAGCCGCGCGAGGCGCATGTTGCGCGCACACGGTCGCGATGGGCGGCAAGACGGCCAACGTAATCGGCGCGAAACGCGGACGCCTCGCCAACGCTCAGGCGCGCGGCGCTGTCGACGTCGAGAAATTCCGTATGGCCGTGGAAGGGGAACGTCTCTTCGATCGGATCAGCGATCATCACCACATGGCCCAGCGCGCCCCGGCTCGCCATGCCGTGAATCGTGCGCTCGATTTCTGCGGGATCGCTCAACAAATCGCCCAGCAGAACCGCCTGCGCGCGCGGCGCCAAAGCATCCGAAGGCGGCAGCTCTTCGGGCGACGCATCGCGCCGCGCTTGTTGAATCATCGCCTCGGCCAAACGGTCCACAATGTTGCGCGCCGCCAGGGGCCGCGTGAGATTTGGCGAGCCGACGCGCTCGCCGCCGCGCACCAATAAATCGGCAGCGGCCATGCCCAGCACGAGCGCGCGATCAAGCTTTGATTGCAAAGCGAGCGTCGACACGTAAGCCATGGAAGGCGAGCGATCCATCCAGATCCAGACCGTATGCGCAGCTTCCCATTCGCGCTCGCGCACGTAGACGCGATCATCGCGCGCGGAACGGCGCCAATCGATGCGAGTGGTGGTTTCGCCCCAGGTGAAGGGGCGAAACTGCCAGAAGGTTTCGCCAACGCCCGCGCGCCTGCGCCCATGCACGCCGTGCATTACGGTGGCCGCAACGTCTTTTGCCTGCACCACAAGGCTTGGCAGCCTGCGCGCCAGCTCCAGCGCGCCATGGCTGTGCACGGCGCCGATTGCGCGCTCATGTGGCTCAAGCAGACGCGCGTCGGCCATGGGGTCAGCCCAGCCGCGCGACGAGGCGGGCGACGAGAGCTGCGATGGTTTCGCCCTCTGCGCGCGCCGCAAACGTCAACGCCATGCGATGCTTCAACACCGGCAGGGCCAGCGCGGCCACGTCGTCAAGCGATGGCGACAGGCGCCCGTCAAGCAACGCGCGCGCTCTTGAGGCCAGCATCAGGGCTTGCGCGGCGCGCGGACCCGGCCCCCACACGACGTGTTTGGTGATCTCCGCATCGCCCTCGCCGGGGCGGGCCATGCGCACGACGTCGAGAATGGATTCCACAATCCGCTCGCCCACCGGCAGGCGCCGCACGAGCTGTTGAATGCCGACAAGATCTTCCGCGCTCATGGCCGTTTTGGCCTGCGCCTGATCGCCGCTTGTGGTCTCCAGCAGAATGCGCCGCTCGGCTGCGCGATCGGGATAGAGCACGTCGATCTGCATCAAGAAGCGATCGAGCTGCGCTTCGGGCAGCGGATAGGTGCCTTCCTGCTCCAGCGGGTTTTGCGTCGCCAGCACATGGAACGGGCGCGGCAGATCGTGGCGCTCGCCAGCCACCGTCACGTGATATTCCTGCATGGATTGCAGCAGCGCCGATTGCGTGCGCGGGCTGGCGCGGTTGATCTCGTCCGCCATCAGCAATTGCGCGAAGATAGGCCCGCGCACAAAGCGGAACGCGCGGCGCCCGTCGGCGGCCTCCTCCATGATTTCAGAGCCCAGAATGTCGGCGGGCATCAGATCGGGCGTGAATTGCACGCGCCGCGCATCGAGCCCCAGCACCGTCCCCAGCGTCTCGACGAGCTTGGTTTTGGCCAGACCCGGCACGCCGACCAGCAGGCCATGGCCGCCCGCCAGCAGCGTGACGAGCGTCTCCTCCACCACCTGCTTCTGGCCGAAGATGACCTCGCCCACGGCGGCGCGCGCGGCGGCGACCTTCTCCAGCGCGCGCTCAGCCTGCTTTGTGGCGTCTTCCGCAAGCTGCGTATTGGCGAAACCCTGGATCGCGCTCATTCGGCCTCCTTCAGCGCGCCATTTCCGTTTGGCCGCGCGCCCGCTACATTCATCTGTGACAGTTTAGAGGTCGCCGCGCGCTTGTCGATGGATGTCGGCGCCTTGATGTGTGGTTTGTAATTATGGCGGATGTGGACAAAGGCGATGCAGCGCAAGCTGTGAAGGGGCTCGGCGAGGCGCAGGCGCGCTTTCCTGTGCGCGGCCCTGCGCCCGTTCACCTTTGGAATCCGCCCTTTTGCGGCGATATCGGCCTGAAAATAGCCCGGAATGGGGCCTGGTTCTATCAGGGCAGCGTGATCGCGCGTCCCGCTTTGGTCAAGTTGTTCGCCTCGATATTGCGCAAGGATACAGATCGCTATGTGCTGGTGACGCCGGTCGAAATGGTGTCGGTGGAGGTGGAGGACGCGCCGTTTATCGCAGGTGAAATGTGGGTCGAGCAGGGGGAAGCCGGCCCCGTTCTGGCTTTGCGCACCAATGTCGACGACGAGGTGCGCGTTGGCGATGCGCATCCGCTGCGGTTTGAAGCTGGCCCCGCTGACGGCCTCAAGCCCTATGTGCTGGTGCGCGGCGGGCTGTGGGCGCTTGCGTCGCGGCCCATTGCGCTGGCTCTGGTCGAGCTGGGGGAGACCCGCGACGGAATGTTTGGAATCGAATCAGGCGGCGCCTTTTTTCCCATCTGCAGGGAGGGCGATCTTTGACCAGCCCGCACCCGCTGTTCTCGGCGCAGGATTTTGCATGGCGCGCCCGCGCCCGCCTAACGCTGGACTTGCCCGCCGACGCTTTCCATCGCCCGATGGCGCCCGATCATGCTCATGATGATATTGCGGCTCCGCCTGCGACGATAGCCATTCCCGCCGCCGTGCTGATTGCGCTGGCGCCGCGCGTTGATGGTGCCCATCTCATCTTCATCCAGCGCTCCAGCGCTTTGCGCGCCCATGCTGGCCAGATCGCGTTTCCCGGCGGGCGCATGGACCCGGGCGATGCAGGCCCGATCGCCACCGCGCTGCGCGAGGCGCAGGAGGAGATCGCGCTGCCCCCGCAGGCCGTGACGCCGCTGGGGTTTCTCGATCCCTACCAGACGGGCTCGGGCTATCGCATCGCGCCCCTCGTGGCGCTGGTGGCCCCGCCGTTCGAGCTGGCGCTTTGCGCGCATGAGGTGGCCGATTGTTTTGAGGCTCCGTTGTCGTTCCTGATGAACCCGGACAATCACAAGCTCATGGCGCTGGAGCGCGAGGGTCGCTTGCGCAGCTTCTATTCCATCGCCTATCGAGACAAGCTAAGCGAGCGCAACATCTGGGGCGCAACGGCTGGCATGGTGCGCAATTTATACGAGAGGCTTTATTTGTGACAGCGCGCATCATCGACGGATTCTTGACCGACGCGCTTTTTCTTGACGAGCCGCGCCTGCGCCGCGTGATGCTGGCGCTCAATTGCGACGGCGAGGAGACGCGCATCGTCGGCGGCGCCGTGCGCAACGCCCTGCTGGGCGAGCCTGTGCACGAGGTCGATCTGGCCACGACCGCCTTGCCGGACGTGACGATTGCGCGCGCAAAGGCCGCCGGCTTCAAGCCTATACCAACGGGCATTGAGCACGGCACGATCACGCTTGTTGTGGACGGGGTTCCGTTTGAAGTCACCACCTTGCGCGAGGACGTGGAGACGCACGGGCGCCATGCGACAGTGCGCTTTGGCCGCGATTTTCGCATGGATGCCTTACGCCGCGATTTAACCATCAACCAGATGTCGGTGGATGCGCACGGGCGCCTGCATGATTACGCGGGCGGCGTGCCGGATGTGGCCGCGCGCCGCGTGCGCTTCATCGGCGATGCAGCCACGCGTATTGCGGAAGATTATCTGCGAATCCTCCGCTTCTTTCGCTTTCACGCCGCTTATGGCGAGGGCGAGATGGATGCGCACGCATTGCATGCAAGCATTGCGGCGCGCGGCTTTCTCGATAGCCTCTCGCGCGAGCGCGTGCGCGCCGAATTGCTGAAACTGCTGGCCGCGCGCCGCGCCCGCGACGTGGTGGAGGCGATGACGCACGCTGGAATTCTAGGCCCCGTGCTCGGCGGCGCGCCAAACCCTGATCGGCTCGCGCGGCTGAAAAGTATTGAGGCGGAATATGATCTCGCGCTCGATCCCGTTCTGAATCTGGCCGCACTGGCCGTGCAAACGCGCGAGGATTCCGGGCGCCTGCGCGAGCGTTTGCGATTGTCGAACGCCGAGCAATCGCGCCTCGCAGACGCGGCGAACGCGCTGGCGCCGCTGCATTGCCATGACGCGCCGCCCGATGCCGCCCGCCTGCGCCGCCTGCTCTATGTCCATGGCCGCCAGCCGCTGCTCGATGCGCTCGCTCTGGCCCATGCCGAAAGCCGCGCTCTGATCGACGATTCACGCTGGCGCGCAGGCTTTGCCTTTGTGCGCGATCATGCCGAATTGAAACTCCCCTTCGCCGGCGCCGATTTAATCGCGCAAGGTTTTGCGCGCGGCCCCATGATCGGCGCCGCGCTGGCGGAGCTTGAAGCTGCATGGATGGCGGCGGACTTCCCTTCTGACGCCGGGGCGCTGGAAAACATGCTGCTGGAGCGCGTTACGAAGGGAGCGCGTTAGTTTGGGATCAACGCAGTCCCATGGACCGCAGGCGTCAAGTCGTCCGAAGGTGCGGGGCGCAGATTAAAAGCAAAGATGAGAATAGCCCACCCTCACCCCTTGCGCACAACTCCCGTCACGCCCTCAAACGCGCCGTCCGCCAGCTCGCACACCAGCACGCGCGCCGGATCGACCGGGCCGGGCATGGCGAGGCGGCCTGCGGGGACGCGCTTGAAGCCGAAGCGGCTGTAATAGGGCTCGTCCCCCACCAGCAGCACCAGCCTGCCGCCAGCATTGCGGGCGGCTGCGATGGAGCGCATGGCCAGCGCCTCGCCGATGCCGCGCGAGCGGAAGGCGGGCTCGACGGTCAGCGGGCCGAGCAGCATCAAATCCGCATCGCCGCATTTCACCCGCGTCATGATGTTGGAGCCCACCAGCAGCGTGCCGACATGCGCCACGTAAGACATGGCGAAATCGGGCGCCACGCCCTCGCGCAGGCGATAGGCGGTGCGCGCAAAGCGTCCCGGGCCGAAGGCGCGCTCGTCGAGCTTCTCGATCTGCGGCAGATCCGAGGCGTGCAGCGGGCGCAGGCCTAAAGCTGGCAGATCGGGCGCGTGGGGCAATTTCTCAGGCTGGCTCATATTGCTTCACTAGAGCCAGAAACGCGGCGTTGCAAATCTCACCAGAACGCGTCCATGGGCGCCCCGTCCAGCGCCTCGGCCAACCGGGCCAGCGTGGCGCGCGTAACCCCGTCGGGCATGGCGTGCCGTGGGAAGAAACCAGCCTCCGCGATCTCATGATCGGGCGCGCGCACGCCCAGCACCTCAAAGTCGCGCACCACGTAAACCGCCACATGATCGCGCGGAGAGGCGGAGCGGTTGAAGAACATTCCGTGCAAAATAGCAGGCGCACGCATCCGGACCGCGCCCTCCTCCTCCACCTCGCGGGCCAGCGCCTCCAGCATCGATTCGCCCGCCTCCACGCCGCCGCCCGGCAGGTGCCAGCCCGAGACATAGGTGTGGCGCACCAGCAGAATGCGGTTTTCACTGTCTGCGACGATGGCGCGCACCCCCAGCGTCATTGGCCGGGCAAAGCGGAAATAAATATGCATCAGCCTCGCGCTGATCCGCTCAAATCGCATCAAAGTGTTTTCCAGACCTGTTTCATAGCCACCAGACCTGCGCGCGAAACAAGCCCGCCGTCAAACGCGGGCGCTGTAGCTGGACCGCAGGGGTGGAAATTCACGGGCGTTCGCTTTAGAAACATTCTAATTGGAACCGCCATCCAATCCTGCCCGGAGCTTTCCTTGAAGACCTTCGCCGAACTCAACGAGCGCGAAATTCTCGCCGTCGCTATCTCCTCCGAGGAGGAGGATGCGCGCATTTACATGTCGTTCGCCGAAGATCTGGCCGAGCGCTATCCGGCCTCGTCCAAAGTTTTCGAGGAAATGGCCGACGAGGAAAAGGCGCACCGACATCAATTGCTCGACATGTACGAGCAGCGCTTTGGGCCAAATCTGCCCCCCATCCGGCGCGAGGACGTGAAGGGCTTTCTCAAGCGTCGCCCGGTCTGGCTGTCCAAAAATCTGTCGCTCGACACCATCCGCAAGGAAGCGGAAAATATGGAGTTTCAGGCGCAGCGCTTCTATCAGCGCGCAGCCGAGCAGACGCGCGACGTCAACATCCGCAAGCTTCTGGGCGATCTGGCCGAGGTTGAGAAAACCCATGCGGGCATGGCTGGCAAGCTGGAGCGCGCGCACCTGACCGAATCAGCGCGCGACGAGGAAAACGCCACGCGCCATCGCATGTTCCTGCTGCAATATGTGCAGCCGGGGCTGGCTGGCCTGATGGACGGTTCGGTCTCGACGCTGGCGCCGCTGTTTGCCGCCGCGTTCGCCACGCAAAACAATTGGCAGACGTTTCTGGTGGGGTTGGCGGCCTCCATCGGCGCGGGCATCAGCATGGGGTTTGCCGAAGCCTTGTCGGACGACGGCTCGCTCACCGGGCGCGGCTCGCCATGGCTGCGCGGCGTGATCTCGGGCGCGATGACGACGCTGGGCGGCATCTTCCACACCCTGCCCTATCTGGTGCCCGATTCCTGGCCCAACGCCTTCTGGATCGCGACCGGAATCGCGGGGCTGATCGTGGCCATTGAGCTGTGGATCATTGCGTGGATTCGCGCGACCTATATGGACACGCCGTTCCTGCAAGCGGCGTTTCAGGTCGTGGTCGGCGGCGTCATCGTGCTGGCGGCGGGCATATTGATCGGCGGCGCGTGAGGCTTGCTTTTAAGCAGCTACGCAGCTCCTCAATATCACGAACGCGTCATGGCCGGGCTTGACCCGGCCATCCAAGAGCCAATGCTTGGCTTTTTTGTGCCTGGATGGCCGGGTCAAGCCCGGCCATGACGGCTGCTAGCCCGCGATCTTCGAGAAATCCGCAACGCTGCGCGTGGCGCTGCGCAGGCCGTTCAGCAAGCGCAGGCGATTAAGCCTTTTGGCGGGATCGGCATCGTTCACCGTCACCTTCTCGAAGAAGGCGTCCACCGGCGCGCGCAATTGAGCCAAAGCCGACATGGCGCCCGCGAAATCCTCAGCCGCGATGGCGGCGGATGATTGCGTCGAGGCGCCGAAAAGCGCTGCGGCGAGCGTCTTTTCTTCATCCAGCTCAAACAGGGCCGGATCATAGGCGCCGTCGAACGAAGCGCCCTTTTCCTTCTTCTCCTCCGCCCGCACAATGTTGGCGGCGCGCTTGTAACCGGCCAGCAAGTTCTTGCCGTCGTCGGTGCTCAGGAACGCGCCCAGAGCCTCGACGCGACGCACGATCATCAGCAGGTCGTCGCTGTTTTCACCAAGCGCGGCGTCGATGAGATCGTGACGGGCGCCCTTGTCGCGCAGGTAGACTTTGAGGCGGTCGTGGATGAAGGCGAGGAGGTCGTTGGCCAGCATCGGATCAAGTTCGGGGACGGCCATGACGGCGAGGTGTCGGCGTATGATTGTTTGCAGCGGCGCCCGCACCCCATTCTCCAGCACCAGCCGGATCACGCCCAGCGCAGCGCGGCGCAAGGCGTAAGGATCTTTCGAGCCAGTCGGCTTCTCGTCAATCGCCCAAAAACCCACCAGCGTGTCGAGCTTGTCGGCCAGAGCGACCGCAATCGACACCGGTCCTGTGGGCACAAAGTCGCTCGGCCCCTGCGGTTTGTAATGCTCTTCAATCGCTGCGCACACGTCGGCATGTTCGCCCTGCAAGGCTGCATAGCGGCGGCCCATCAGGCCCTGCGTTTCGGGGAATTCGCCCACGACTTCGGTCGGCAAATCGGCCTTGCACAATTGCGCGGCGCGATCGGCCAGCTCCGGATCGGCGCCAACCAGCGGCGCCAGCGCGCGCGCGAGCGCACGAATACGCGCGACGCGTTCGCCCTGCGTCCCAAGCTTTTCGTGGAACACGATGTTGAGCGCCTGCAGTTTTGCAAGCCTCTGGTCGAGCGGCCTGGGGCGGTTCTCGTCCGTGACGTAATCGGGCAGCGGCGCCTGATCGGTCTTCCAGAAATACAAAGCGTCCGACAGGCGCGCACGCACCACGCGGGCGTTGCCGCCAGCAATTGCCACACCGCCGTCGCTGGCCTCGATGTTGGAGACGAGCAAAAACTTGTTCGACAGGCGCCCATCGGGATGGCGCAGCACGAAGCATTTTTGATTGGCGCGAATGGTGGCGCGCACCACTTCGGCGGGAATTTCCAGAAACGCTTCGTCGAACGCGCCCATCAGCACCACGGGCCATTCGACAAGGCCCGCCACTTCCTCCAGCAGGCCCTCGTCCTCAACCAGCTCCAGCCCCTGCGCGAACGCCAGATCTTTTGCGTCGTGCAGAATGATGTCCTTGCGCCGCGCGGAATCAAGAACGACCTTCGCCTTCTCAAGGCTGGCCATATAATCATCAAGACGGCGCACCTTGATCGGGCCAGGGCTCATGAAACGATGGCCGCGCGTGACGTCGCCCGCAACGATCCCGTCCACGTCAAAGCGCACGATCTCGGGGTCTTCGGTCTCGGGGCCAAAGGTGGCGACTATGGAATGCAGCGGGCGCACCCAGCGCAGCGTATCCGGCTTTGTGGAGCCCGCGCCCCAGCGCATGGATTTGGGCCAGGGAAAAGTGCGCACGATCTGCGGCAGAACGTCCGCCAGCACGTCGAGCGTGGCGGCCCCGGCCCTCTCGACGATGGCGACGTAGAACTCGCCCTTGCCCTTGGGGTCGGCCTCGATTTTCGCCTGATCGAGCGAATCGAGACCCGCAGCGCGCAAAAATCCCTGCACGGCGGCCTCTGGCGCGCCGACGCGCGGGCCTTTCTTTTCCTCGCGCACGTCCGGTTGGCGGGCGGGCAGGCCGGCGATGTGCAAAGCGAGCCGGCGCGGCGTGGCGAAGCTCGCAGCGCCCTCATAAACCAGCCCGCGCTCGACCAGCGCGTTCGTCACCAGCCGCTTCAGGTCTTCGGCCGCCTGCTTTTGCATGCGGGCGGGGATTTCTTCGCTGAACAATTCCAGGAGCAGATCGGGCATGATGAAGCCAATGCGAGGTTAAGCCGGAGGTTTGCGGTTTTGTTAGTCGCAACCGGCCCCGATGTCACGGGGCGCGGCGGCTTCCCGCTCACGGTTCCTTTCAACGTATGGTGCATGAAAAGTTAAGTTCATGCCTGATTTACGTTTGAAAGGTTTGTTTCCCAACCGCGCGCGCTGCAATGTGATCGCGCGTTAGCCGCCTTGCCCGCCCGTCGTTTTTGGCCGCAGCTTCATCAACACGCGGTCGCGAAAGTTGATGGGCCGCTCATGGGCGCTGGCGGGGCCGCCTTCCTCGCGGATCAAATGAATCTGGCGATCATGAAACGGCTCAAGGCCCGGCCTGTGGCCAACGTGGATGACCATCGTCTTCGTCATTTCGTCGCGCATATATTCCATCAGCTTGAACTGGCTCAGCTCGTCCAGCGCAGACGTAGGCTCGTCTAGAATAAGAATATCGGGCGGATTGAGCATGGCGCGAGCGAACGCCACGCGCTGCTGTTCGCCGCCCGACAGCACGCTGGTCCAATTGTCAGTCTCGTCCAGACGCGCCGCCAAATGCGAAAGACCGCAGCGCACCAGCACGTTTTCAAACTTCTCATTGGGCAGGTCAAGCTCCGCATGGGGATAGACCAGTGCGTCGCGCAGCGTGCCCAGCGGAAAGTAGGGCTTTTGCGGAATGAACGACACAAGCGCTTTTGGCGGTATTAAAATCTCGCCGCCGCCCCATGGCCACAGGCCTGCGATGGCGCGAATGAGCGTGCTCTTGCCGCTGCCCGATTCCCCGCGCACCAGCACTTTTTCGCCCGGCTGGATCACAAGTTCGGCGTCGGCGATCATCAGCTTGCCGTCGTGCTGCGAGATATGCAGCGCGCACAAATGCACGCAATCGTCCGGGCTGTCCCTGATCTCGATGGTCTCGCTGCGCCCGTGCTTGCCGATGGTCGCGTCAAGCCGGTCGAGCGCGTCGTTGAGTTCGGCCACGCGCTGGGCGGAGGCGAACCAGTCGGCCAACCGCATGGAATTGTCGGCGAGCCAGTTCAGCGCCGTCATCACCTGCACGAAGGCCGCCGCCGACTGCATGAGCGAGCCCAGCGACATCTCGCCGGACAGATATTTGGGCGCTCCCAGCAGCAATGGAATCACCGACGCCAGCACCATGTTGGAGCCGATCAGCCACGTCATGCGCCCCTGCTGGACCATCACGCCATACCAGCGCACAACAACGTCGCGCAGCGTCTCGTTGAGGCGTTCGCGCTCGTCCTCGTCGCCGCCGATCAGCGCGATGGTTTCCGCGCTGTCCTTGACGCGGGTCAGCTCGTAGCGCAATTGCGCCTCTCCCGCAGCTTTTTCTTCCACGCGGCGCACGAGCGGGGCGCCCAGCAGATACATCGTTCCGCTGGTCAGCGCGGAATAGATAATGCAGGCGATGACCAGATAACCGGGCACATAAAAGCCGCCGATTTCAAGCCCGCCGCCGATGAACCACAACACGCCGATGAACGACACCGCAGCCAGCACCGCGTTGAGCACGCCCAGCGAGAAATCAACCAGCAGCTCAACGCCAAGCCGCGCATCGTCGGACATGCGCGCCTCGGGGTTCTCGGCGTCGCCGCCGACAATGCTGAGCTGATAAAAGCGCCGCTGCGAAAGCCAGCGCGCAAACAGGGATTCGGCCAGCCATTCGCGCCAGCGTATTTGCAACCGCATCCGCAAATGCAAAAGGCCGGCAGCCATGGCGGCTGACAGGATCGCCAGACCGATAATCAATCCGACGCTGAACCAGATCGTCGCCAGATCCTTGCGCTCCAGCGCATCGAAGAAATATTTGTGCCAACGATTCACCGCCAGCGCGGCGCCAAGATTGGCGAGCAGGAAGCAAACGACCCCGGCGCTGAGCAACCAGGCCCGGCGCTTCGTATCGCAGCGCCAGAAGCCAAGCGAAAACTTGAGAAAGCGCCGCGCGCGGCCTATTGCCGGCGGTACAAATCGCGTCATGGTTTCTCAACGCCTCCCGGGGCTGCGTCGGCTTTGGTGACGGTTCAACTGCTATCGCGACCTTGGCGTTCCCTTTCTCGCGCCGCGAGCGTTACTAGGGAGCCTTTACGCCGGGCGCGCGGCGCCTTATATGCTCAAGGCGAGCAAAAGAGCGGGACCGGCCAGGCGCGGCCGGTATTTTCAGACCCCACTTATGCTCATCCTGAGTAAAAGGAGCGGTCGCATGTTTCAAAGCCCTGCAAGCGTTGCGCGCATCAACACGCCGCCTTCCGCGGCGCACTTGTCGGACGCCGCCCGTCGCCTTGGCGTGCTGCCCATGCCCAATCTCGCCTGGACGCCTGAAGTAGAGGCCGCCACCGCGCACCTTTATGAAAAGGTGAAGGCGGTGATGCCGCCGGTCGAATGGCCTTTCCATGCGCCTTACGTGAAGGCGATCAACGAGCTCAAGAAAGAGCGCAACGCGGTCATCCTCGCGCATAATTACCAGACGCCGGAGATTTATAATTGCGTCGCCGACGTTGTTGGCGATTCGCTTCAGCTCGCCAAACTGGCCGGCCAATCAAAGGCCGAGATCATCATTCAGGGCGGCGTGCATTTCATGGCTGAGACATCGAAGCTTCTCAGCCCTGAAAAGATCGTGCTGATTCCTGATTCGCGCGCCGGTTGCTCGCTGGCCGAATCCATCACCGGCGCCGACGTGCGGGCGTTGCGCGCCAAATACCCCGGCGTTCCGGTCGTCGCCTACGTCAACACGTCGGCGGACGTGAAGGCGGAAGTGGATATCTGCTGCACGTCGTCGAACGCGCTCAAAGTGGTGGAGAGCCTTGGCTCCGATCGCGTGATCTTCCTGCCCGACAAATATCTGGCCAAAAACGTGCAGGCGCAAACGAAAGTACAGATCATCGCATGGGAAGGCGCGTGCGAAGTACACGAGCGCTTTACGGCGGCTGAAATGCTGCGCTATCGCGCCGACGATCCCTCCATCACCATTATCGCCCATCCCGAATGCCCACCCGAAGTTGTCGAGGTGAGCGATTTTGCGGGCTCGACGGCGGCGATGATTGATTACGTGAAAACCAAAAAGCCCAAGCGCGTTCTGCTCGTCACGGAATGCTCGATGGCCGACAATGTCGCCAC
>CAMCMI010000011.1 GCA_945875875.1 Rhizobium sp. Q54 | reverse complement strand
CAAACCCGCGCCCGCGAACGCCTTCAGGATCGCCCGCACAAAAGGGGCGGCGATTCCAACATGGCGCGTGACGCCCGCCGAGCCCGCCGGGCCGGAGTCTGACCTGTTCGCAGAAGGCCCAGACGGCTGGTTCTTTGAAACCCGCCGGGCAGGCGATCATTTTACGCTTGTCGCCATCGACAGGCCTGCATCCGCCAGCGTCGGCGCCAGCGCGCCCGTCAGCGTCCGGCTCACGCACCGCACCATATCCGGCGCCACAGAATTGCAAACGCGCCTCGACGCAGCCGCGCCAGCGCCCTAAGAATGCCAAGCATGTAAATTTCAACCGCGACCGGAACCCGGTCACCATAAAGGAGCATCACATGATCAAAATTGGCGATCGCCTGCCCAATTCCACATTCACCGTCATGACGTCCGAAGGCCCCAAGCCCCGCACGACCGACGAAGTGTTCGCGGGCAAGAAAGTCGTGCTGTTCGCCCTGCCCGGCGCCTTCACGCCCACCTGCAGCAACAACCATTTGCCCGGCTTCCGCGATAACCTCGACGCCATCAAGGCCAAGGGCGTGGATACGGTCGCCGTGACCGCCGTCAACGACGCGTTCGTGATGGGCGCATGGGCCAAGTCCAGTGATTGCGACGGCAAGATCGAATTTCTGGCCGACGGCAGCGCCAAATTCGCCCAGGCCATCGGCCTTGGCCTCGACCTCACCGAACGCGGCATGGGGATGCGCTCGCGCCGCTATTCAATGCTGGTCGAAGACGGCGTGGTGAAGACCCTCAACGTCGAGGAAGGCACTGGCGCAGAAGCGTCCGGCGCGTTGACGATGCTGGGGCAGATATAAGGAAAAAGACGCGCCTTCCTTTTCCCGCAAGCGGGAGAAGGAAGGCGTTTGCGTCAGCAAACGACGGATGAGGGGTTGGCGGCGCCCGAAAGATGCCCCTCATGCGTCACCCTTTGCGCGCCACCCTCGCACGCGAGGGGAGAAGGAAGAAAAAAGGCAGCAAGAAGAAACCTCCGCGTGACGGATGAGGGGATCTGCACCCAAAACACCAGCCAAGCCCATGTTGCGTTAAAACAACACGCCTCCGGCAAATCTACTTGAGCGAGAATTTAGGCTCGCGAAAGGCTCAGACTAAGCTATTTTGTTTCATGCAAACGGATTCTATGCCGCAAGCAGCTAAACGCCGTGTGACGCCGCTTTCGGGGGGGCTAGCAGGCCTTAAATTTTTTGGAGGATATTTTTATGACGATCACCAAGAGCATTTTGCTCGGCTCCGCGACCGCCCTGCTGGCCGTCGCCAGCGCCAGCGCCGCTGATCTGCCGAGCCGCAAGTCGGCTCCCGTCGAATACGTGAAGGTTTGCTCGGCCTATGGCGCCGGCTTCTTCTTCATCCCCGGCACCGACACCTGCCTGAAAATCGGCGGACGTGTGCGCGCTGACTATGCTTACGTCGGCGCGAAGGCGCAGTTCAGCGGTCTCGGCACCGCTGCGACCGCGCTTGCTGCAAGCTCTGGCGCCCCCATCGTCTCACAAGCAAAAGACGGCCAGAACACCATCGGCTACGAGGCCCGCGGCCGTATCGACTTTGACGCGCGCACCCGCACCTCGTTCGGCACCGTCCAGACCGCCGCTGGCCTTCGCATGGCCCGCGTGACCGGCATCCTCAGCCAGGCTGCCGCCGCTTCCGCAACGTCAACCAGCACGGCGCTTGAATACGCCTACGTCCGCTTCGCCGGCTTCACTTTCGGCGCTTCGCGCGACAATTTCGCCTTCATGCCCAGCCTGACCTATGGCGCCGGCCATTGGGGCTCCTTCGCCAACGGCGCCAAGCAGCTCGCCTACACCGCAACGTTCGGCGGCGGCATCTCGGCGACCATTGCGTTGCAGGATTACCTCGACACGGCCGGGGCGTCTTCGATTGCGAACGCGGGCTTCACAGGCGGCGTGGCACTGGCTGCTGCTCCCTATTACGTCTACAACAGCATCCCGCAGATCAACGCCAATGTGCGCATCAATCAGTCTTGGGTACGTTCCAGTTGATGGGCGCCTACGCTGACGTCAGCGCGGCCAACGTCGGCACAAATGCTGTTGCTGCCCAGAACTACGACAAGTCGAAGGGCGTTTATGCCATCGGCGCCGGCGCCAAGATCAACCTGCCGATGCTGGCCAAGGGCGACGCTCTGTACCTGACCGCCGCCTACGCCAACGGCATGAGCGAGTACACCACCAACTGGACCTCGTTCAAGTCGTCCGCCTACAACCGCGACGTGAACGGCTACACGATGAACCACCCGAGCCTTGTGGCCGAGACCGCTGGTCTTGAGACCGTCAAGTCCTGGGCTGTCGCTGCACTGTTTGAGCATTACTGGGCTCCCCAGTACCGTTCGGTGCTGTTTGCCTCATACGGCCAGCTCGACGCCCCGAAGGGCGCCAAGGCTCGCGTCTGGAACGGCACGAGCGGCTTTGGCGACGCCACCACCTGGAACGTCGGCACGAACTTCGCCTGGCTTCCGGTTCGCGGCTTCGAAATCGGCGTGGAAGTCATCTACGCCCGCGTAAATCAGGACGTTCGTGGTTTCGTCAGTGGCGTCGCCATTGCTGGACCTGCGACAACCGCCGTCTCCAGCAAGACCGACAGCAACGTGACTGGTCGCCTGCGCGTCGAGCGCACGTTCTAATCCAGACACGAGGGCTTATCGCCTTTGAACCAGAGCCTCCGGCGAGCAATCGCCGGGGGTTTTTGTTTGGACCGCACCTTGGACCGCGCGCGGCCTCGCGCGCACGCGGACCAGAGGGCCGCCTTCCGGGCGCCATCTCTCCGGCAAGCATCCAAAGATGCGCGCGAGGCCGCGCGCGGTCCAGATGGGCGCCTTACCTTCGCCCGAACAGGCGTTCCACGTCGGCGAGTTTCAGCTCCACATAAGTCGGCCTGCCGTGGTTGCACTGGCCCGAGCCCGGGGTCGCCTCCATCTCGCGCAGCAGGGCGTTCATTTCCTCCGCCCCAAGCCTTCGCCCGGCGCGCACGGAATGATGGCAGGCCATGGTCGCCAGCACCTGATCGAGCCTGCGCTCCAGCGGGTTGGCGGGGTTCTCATCCGCCAAAGCATCCGACAGATCGCGCACGATGGCGCCAATATCAGCCTTGCCCAGCAGCGCGGGCGCCTCGCTCACCGCCAGCGCGCCCGGCCCGAACGGCTCCACCACCAGCCCTGATTCAGCCAGAGCGTCGCGATGGCCCAGCAAGCGCTCCGCATCGGCGGGTTCAAGATCGACGATGATCGGGATCAGCATCATCTGCCGCGCGACCCCGCTCTCAAGCCGCTGCCGCTTCAGCCGCTCGTAAACCAGCCGCTCATGAGCCGCATGCTGATCGACGATCACCAGCCCGTCGCGGGTTTGCGCGATCACGTAAGTGTCGTGAATCTGAGCCCGCGCCGCCCCCAGCGGCGAGTCGAGCGCGTCGACAGCCATCGGCGCCTCATGGGCGCGCGCATCGGCGCCGGGCGCAAAGCCCGAATCGAATGCGGCCTGCGGCGCCTCCCCCATCCCGGAAACACCATCTCCGGGCGCGGACGGCGAGGCCCGCCAATCCCAATTCACCGGCGCCGTCCCGCGCGATCCCCCTGACGTCATGCCGCCAAAGCCTGCGCGCGCCGCCGTCATGGCGCCAATCCGTTCCCCCAGATTGCTGGCGCTGCGATGCATCGCGCCCGCCAGCGTCTGCTTCAGCGCGCCGATGATAAGCCCGCGCACGAGGCCGGGATCGGCAAAGCGCACCTCCGCCTTGGCCGGATGCACGTTCACGTCCACCGCGCGCGGATCGCATTGCAGATAAAGCGCCAGCGCCGGGTGCCGGTCGGAGGGCAGATAATCCATATAGGCCGCGCGCACCGCCCCGTGCAGCAGCTTGTCGCGCACCGGGCGCCCGTTCACGTAGAGATATTGATTGAGCGCATTGGCGCGATGGAACGTAGGCAGCCCCGCATAACCCGATAGCAAAAACCCCTCGCGCTCAGCGTCAACAGCCAAAGCATTATCGCGAAACTCCGCGCTGATCGCCTGGCCCAAACGCGCGCGCAAGCCTTCAATCCCAGGCTCGCCTGCCGTATAATCAAAGCCTGAAAGATTATCGCCCGACAGAGCAAAGCGAACCTGCGGATGTGCCATGGAGAGCCGCTTCACCACGTCGGCGACCGCTTGCGCCTCGGCGCGCTCGCTTTTGAGAAACTTCAGCCGCGCCGGAGTCGCCGCAAACAGATCGCGCACTTCAACGCGGGTGCCAAACGAATGGCTCGCCGGCGCCACTGGCTGTTTCACGCCCTGATCGACGCGAATGCGATGCCCCTGCGGCGCGCCGTGTGGCCGCGACACGATGTCGAGCACCGCCACCGAGCCGATGGAGGGCAAAGCCTCGCCGCGAAAGCCAAGGGTGGCGATGGAAGACAGATCGCCGTCGGGGATTTTCGAGGTCGCATGCCGGTCCACCGCCAGCGCCAGATCCTCCGGCCCCATCCCTGCGCCGTCGTCGCTGACGCGAATGAGCCTGCGCCCGCCCTGCTCAATCGCCACATCAATCCGGTGCGCGCCCGAATCAAGCGCGTTCTCGACCAGCTCCTTTACGGCGGACGCGGGACGCTCCACCACCTCGCCGGCGGCGATGCGGTCAACCAGCACAGGATCAAGACGGCGAACTTGCAAGGCGGAGGCTCCAGAATCAGCATGCATTATGCGCTAAATCTGCACCCCGCGCGTCCTCGCGCGCTCTTCTGCGCCAAACTAAAGAGGCGCGCGCGGTCCAGATGGGTGCTTCGAGGTCCCCGTCCCGAAATGATACGCCCGTTAACGAGCGGTTAACCATTTAGACCCAATGGTTGCGTACAAGTTAATTTCCGTCTGCCGCCATTCATTTTTAAAGCGACGCAAGGTTATTTCGCAAAATGCACGCATTGGATCGCCGGATGATTGTCCATGCATTCAAACCGCTTCGCGCAGCTCTCCTTGCAGCCCTCGTGCTGGCGCCGACGCTTTCCGGTTGCGCTATTTTTGACCGGCGCTGGCCGCAAGCTGGCGGCGGCGGCTTTGGCGAATATCGAGAGCTTACCGATCCGCGTGCAATGGCTTTGGACGAGCGGCTGGCCGGGCTGGTCGCGCGCGACGCCCAGCGCTTTGCCGCCGCAGAGCTTGACGAGGCCAGCCTGCTGTTCATCCGCATCAAGCGCGAGCTGGCCGCCGACCATCCCGAAGACGCGGAATTGAACATGGACAGGCTCGACGCGCTTGCCGACCGCATGGAGAAGCGACTGATAAAGGCGCGCAAATGAGAGCCGCCCTACTCGCTCTTCTCGCCCTTCTGACGCTGGCGCTGACGCCGCAGGCGCGCGCGCAGGCGCCCGAGGACATGCTGCGCATCGGCGACGTGCTGACGATCAATCTGCCCGGCGAGGCCACCATCAGCAAGGATTACCAGATCGACCGGCGCGGCCGCATCACGCTGCCTGAAGTTGGCGCCATAGAGCTGCAAAACCGCAGCCTGGAGCGGGCGACGACCGAGACCCGCGCCGCGCTGGGCCGCGCCTATCGCGATCTGTCGCGACTGACGCTGGTGCTGAAAGAGCGCCGCCTGCCGCTCACGGTTTTGGGCTATGTGCGCAATCCCGGCCTTGTGGAGCTGGCGGGCGACGCCACGATCCAGATGGCGCTGATGGCGAGCGGCGGCCTGATCCAGGGCGCGCAGCTTGATCGCATCATCATCACCGACGCCAGTGGCAAGCGCACGGACTTTGACTACAAAGCGTATCTGGATTCGGGCGATGAAAAGCTCTTGCCCAAACTCAAACCGCTCGACCAGATTTTCGTGCCAGCCTCCCCGCTCACCGGCAAGGTGCAGGTGGAATTTGACGGCCGCACGCTAGCCGCCTCCGGCGACGGATCGGACGCGGAGCGCTCGGTGAAAGTGTTTGGCGAAGTTGGCGCGCCTGCGGTCTATTCGTGGAAGCCGGGCATGAACGTGCTGGACGTTTTGATGCGCGCGGGCGGCGTCACGCGCTACGCCTCCGTCGAGCAAATCCGGGTGCTCAACAAATCGGGCCCGGTTCTGTTCAATCTGCAATCCTATCTCGAATCCGGCGAGAGCGCGCTCCTGCCGATTATCGAAGCCGGCGCCACAATCTTCGTGCCCAAGCAGCTTGAGGAAATCCGCCGCAGCGCGCAGACGGTCTATGTGATGGGCGAAGTCTCCAAGCCCGGCGCCTATGAGGGCAAGGCGGGCACGACCTTCATCGACATTCTGGCCAATGCGGGCGGCCCCACGCGCTGGGCAGACACCAAGAACATCCGCATCATTCGCAGCGACGGCACGCGCGAGCCGGTCGATCTGCCGCGCTTCACCGAACAGGGTGGAATGCTGCCTCCCGTCAATCCCGGCGACACGATCTTCGTGCCGGAAAAGGCCGACAACAACGAGCCGTCCTGGCTGAAATACGCACCAAATCGGGTTGTGCAGGTGCTGGGCGCGATCCTGAAGCCGGGTCGCTATGAATGGTCCGACGAAATGTCGATCTTCGATCTCATCGCCACCGCTGGCGGGCCGCTCGCGCGCTCTGACATTTCGCGCGTGCAGATCGTTAAATCAACGCCGCAGGGCGCCACCAGCTCAGTCTTCGACATGGCGTCCTATCTCAACAAGGGCGGCTCGGCGGCGGACGTGCCGCTGATCCGGGCGGGCGACATTGTGATGATCCCCGAATTGCCGAACGATCCAAACGAGAACAAGGCGCAATGGACGCGCCAGACGCCGGAGCAATCCATCTATGTGATGGGACAAGTAATTATTCCGGGCCGCTACGCCTTCAACGACAAGCTCGGTTTTCTCGACATCCTCACCGCCACCAACGGCCCCACCCCAAGCGCCGATCTGCGCAACGTGCGGGTCACGAAGCGCGGCGTCAAAGGCTCGAAGGTGGTCACGGTTAATCTCGCGCGCTATTTTGCAACCGGCGACGAAAGCCTGCTGCCAAAAGTGCGCAACGGCGACGTGATCTATGTGCCGGACCGCAACAAGGATTACATGGACCAGCCTGCCTCGCAGGTGGTTCGCATCATGGGCGCGATCAACCGGCCCGGGCGCTATCCGTTTGGCGACAGCGTCACGCTGCTCGACCTTTTGACGGAAGCTGGCGGGCCGTCGGCTGACGCTTTGCAGGATCGTATCGTGGTGGTTCAATTATCGGGCCATCGCAAACAGGCGCGAGTGTTCAGCCTCATCGATTTTGTAAAGACCGGCGACATCGAGCGCGTGCCGCTGCTGCGTGGCGGCGACCTCGTCTATGTGCCGCGCGTTGGCGACAACACATGGAAGAAGGCGCTCGACGAATTCCGCGAAACCACCTCGCTGTTCTCCATTCTGGCGCTCGTGCGCGCTTTGGGTCTGTGATCGGGAGACGCAAATGAAAGCCCTGAACATGCACGCTCTCATCGTTGCGCTCGCAGCCCTGGCGCTGGCGGGATGCGCGGGAGATCGCACGCTGGAGATGACAGCGCATGAGCAGAACGCAGAAGCGATTGCGACTGCGGCCGTTGAGACCAAAGATCTGCCTGCGCCAGAGGCGGCTGCAGCAGAACCCGGCGATCTGCTGGCCAAAGCGCGCGCCATCGCCGCCAGCAAAGGGCTCGGCGGGGGCGGCGGCGAGGACGAGGCGCGGGCGCGGGCGGCGCTGGCGCCCATTGCGGGCGGCGCTCAGGCTGGCGGCGGCGCTCAGGCGACGGCGACAGGCGCTGCGAGCGATGCGCAGGCCATCTTCCAGCGCGCCGCCATGCGTTTTGCGGCGCAGGGGGGCGGCGACAACATGAGCAATGCGAGAAGCGACAACACAAGCCCCGTTTCGAACGCGCAACGTATGGACGCCAACGACCCGCGCGAGATTTTTCGTAAAGCGCAAGCGCTTGCACGCGACCGCGCGCTGGCCGAATCCCGCGCGTTTGGCTCCCTCGCGCCGACGCCAGCTCCGGCCAGTAACGCGCAAACTTATTTCGTCGAGGCCATGCGCTTGCGCCAACAGCAAAGCGCGCTTGCGCTTGGGGCTTTGGCGCAATAGTCCAGAGGGGCATGAGCGCAACCAACACCATTCCCTTCACGCTCGCCGGGGTGCGCCACGGCGCGCTTCTGTGCGTGCCTTTCGTGCCGGGCTATTTTTTGTTTGGCGCCGCCATAGGCGCGCTGGCCGCACAAAAAGGCCTCACATTCGGCGAAGCGCTGCTCATGAACGCAATCGTCTGCGCGGCGGCCTCGCAAATGGTGGCGCTGGAAATGTGGCGCGCGGACTGGACATGGATGCACGTTCTGGCGGTGGCGGGCGTGGCGGCCATGGTCAATCTGCGTTTCGTATTATCAGGCGCGTCCTTGCGGCCATGGCTGTCGCCGGTGCGCGCGGGCTTTGTCTATCCGGCGCTTGGCGTGTTGACGGACGGCGCCTGGGCGGCCTCCATCCGTTACAATGCAGAAGGCGGGCGCGATTTTGGCGTGCTTGCGGGGTCGTCGGTTTTCCTGTGGCTGACGTGGATCAGCGCTGGCGTGCCCGGCTATTGGCTTGGCGCTCTGGTGACGAACCCGCACGCGTTCGGGCTTGATCTGCTGATCGTGTTCACGTTCACCGCCACTCTTGTTCCCATTCTCAAACGCACGCGCCAGTTCATGCCGCTGGCGGTTTCGGGACTTGTGGCTGTGGCTGTTAGCTATCTGGCGCCGGGCTATTGGTTCATCGCAGCGGGTGCGATTGCGGGCGCGCTGGCGGCGGCGTTCTGGACGCCGAAAGGCGCGCCATGAGCGGCGAACTTCATAACGGCCATCTCTACGCCATCGCCGCAATGGCGGTGGTGACTTTATTACTGCGAATCGGCGGCTATTGGATCATCGGACGCGTGCCGCTGACGGCGCGTTTGCGGCGGGGGCTGGAGGCGCTTCCCGTCGCCATTTTTGCGGCTTCCGTTTTGCCGCTGGCGATCAAGGGCGGGCCTGCGGGGTGGATCGCGGGACCGGTTGTGGCCGCGACGATGTATCTCTCCGGCAAGGAGATTTTGGCGCTTGCGGCGGGCATTGCAGCCGCAAGCTTTGTGCGCGGAATGGGTTTTTAGATTTGTTTGGCGCGCAGCGCCTGCTCTTCAAAATGGCGGCGCAGCAATTCGACGTTGCGACGATTTGCGCGCAGGAACACGTCCGCCACATTGCCCACGAAAGGTATGGAGCTGATGAGCGAATCAACGCCGACATTGCCCGCCATTCGCAGCAACGTCGTTTTCGGCACGCCAAGCCGCCGCGCCTCGTAAACGATGAACGCCGAGATCATTGTGGTGGCTATATTTCCCACGCCTGGCAACAGGCCGATGATCGCGTCCGCGCCAACCCGGATTTCCGTGCCAGGAATACGCAGTGCGCTATCCATCACCCGCGCAAGCGATTCGACGCGTTCGCGCGCTGCATCCACGTCAAGCGGGGTGGGATGGCGAGGCGGTTCCAAAACGCGCGTGAAGTCGATCATGTGCAAAGCTCCTTGCCATGAAAAGATGGGGACCCCTGCGCACTGTTCAAGCTCAAGAAGCGCGCTTGAATGGAAATCTTTAACGCCATGCCAAGCGGCTTTGATGCTGCTAGTATTGAGCACATGATCGGCTTGCGTAGATTGCCCATGGAATTTTTGCGGCGCTGTGATCCGCCTGTCGCGCAGGCAGATGCTTTCGCGCGAATTGTCCTGCTCGATCTGGAGCGCGAGCCGCCGATTCATCTTGCGCACAATGCCGAAGACTTGCGCGATCTGGCGCGTCCCGGCGCTGCCCCGCGTGATTATTTTCTGCGCCGCCGCCTCGCGCTGCGGGCTGTGCTGGGCGCAAGTCTGGGCGTCGATCCGGGCGACGTGCGCATCGGCTATGATGTTGAGGGCGCACCGCGCGTGCTCTCGCACAAGGCTTTCGTGTCGGTCGCCTCGCGCGGATCGATCGCTGCGCTCGCGATTGCATCAAGTCCTGTGGGGATCGACCTTGAGCCGCTGGACGCGCAGGCGCCCGTTGTGCGCGAGGTTCTGCATCCGCGCGAGCTTCTGGCGTTGCAGGACAAGCCAGATCATTTCCTGCGGCTCTGGACCGCCAAGGAAGCCTACCTCAAAGCCCATGGCGCGGGCCTTCTACGTGATCCATCACAAATCGAAATAAGCCTTGAGCCGCCGCGCTTTCTTGCGCGCGACGGGCAGATGCAATTTTGCGGCGAGCATGAAATTGCATTGTTGCAAAACATGCGCTGGCTCATCGCCTGCGTCACGCTCTGATTACGCGACGTCGATCACCACACGCCCGCGCACTTTGCCCTCCACAATATCGCGCGCCACGTCGAGCACGCGCTCGAACGGCGCATGCGTTGTGAGCGAGGCCAGCTTGCCGCGATCCAGATCATCGGCGAGCCGGCGCCATGCGGAAAGACGCAGCGGCATCGGGCACTGCACGCTGTCCACGCCCAGCAGCGCGACGCCGCGCAGGATGAAGGGCGCCACGCTGCCCGGCAGATCGAGCCCCTGCGCATTGCCGCACGCCGCCACCGCGCCATGGGGCTGAATTGCAGCCAGCACATTGGCGAGCGTATGCGAGCCGACCGTGTCAACGCCCGCCGCCCAGCGCGGCTTGGCCAGCGGCTTGCCGGGCGAGGATAATTCCGCGCGATCAATAATCTCGTGCGCGCCAAGAGCCTTCAGATAGTCCGCCTCCTGCGGGCGACCGGTGGAGGCGACGACGCGCCAGCCTGCCTTGGCGAGCAGCGCAATCGCAATCGAGCCCACGCCGCCAGCCGCGCCCGTCACCACAACCGGGCCCATGTCCGGGTTCATGCCAAAGCGCTCCAGCGCCAGCACGCTCAGCATCGCGGTAAAGCCTGCGGTCCCGATCGCCATGGCCTCGACGGGCGATAAACCCTGCGGCAGAGGCACAAGCCAGTCCGACTTTACCCGCGCCTTTTGCGCGAAGCCGCCAAGGTGCCCCTCGCCGACACCGTAACCGGTGAGCAAAACGCTATCGCCGGGCTTGAAGGCGGGGGCGGTCGAGCGCTCGACGATGCCCGCAAAATCAATGCCCGGAATCATCGGAAACCGGCGCGCGATGGGCGCCTTGCCGGTGACGTTCAGCCCGTCCTTGTAGTTTACGGTGGTGTGCGTAATCGCCACGTCCACGTCGCCGTCCATCAGCTCCGCCTCGTCAAAATCGACGAATGCGGCGGTCACGCCCTTGTCGGCCTTGTCGATGCGTATTGCGCGGAACGTGCTCATGGGCGTCAGCCTCCCGGAGGATTGTTCCCTCCGGTCTAGCGTCTTGAGTGGGCGCCCTCAAGATCGCCTTTTGGACCTTATGCGCTGGCTGGCGCCGTCGCCATGCGCGCCACCGGCTTTTCGACGATGGGCAGATTGACCAGCGCCGAGAACACGCCCAGCCCAATCGACAGCCACCACACCACTTCGTAAGAGCCCGTGCTTTCGCGCAGCCAGCCCGCCAGCAACAGGCCGATGAACCCGCCCAGCTGATGGTTGAGGAAGGCGAAACCGTAAAGCATCGAGAAATGCCGCGTGCCAAACATCAGCCCGATCAGCCCCGACGTCGGCGGCACGGTGGAGAGCCAGAGCAGGCCGGTGAGAATGCCAAAAGCGAACGCGCTCCACGGCGTCACCGGCAGCATGATGAAGGCGAATGTGACCAGCGCGCGCGAGAAATAGATGAAGGCCAGAATATAGCGCTTGGGAACTTTATCCCCGAGCCAGCCCGACGACAGCGAGCCCACGATGTTGAACATGCCCACCAGCGCAAACGCCCAATAGCCCACATGCGCGGGCAGGCCCGCCTCGACCACATATTTCTGGAAATGCACCGTCACGAAGGCAAGCTGAAATCCGCAGGTAAAGAAGCCGATCACCAGCAGCACGTAAGAGCGATGCGCAAACGCTTCGCCAAGCGCCTCGCGGAAGTTTTGCTTTGGCGCCGCGCCAACAGCCGTCGTCTCGTCCACATTGCGATTGGCCAGAGCCAGAGCCAGCGGAATGCAGCACAGGATGATGAGGGCAAACACGAATGTCGTCGTCTGCCAGCCGACGCTGGCGATCATGCCGCCGGCAAACGGCGAGAACAGGAATTGCCCGAACGAACCCGCCGCCGTGCCAAGGCCAAACGCCATCGAGCGTCGATGCGGCGGCAACAATTTGCTGAACGCGCCCAGCACAAGGTTGAATGAACAGGCCGATATGCCAAGCCCCAGCAAGACTCCGGCAGTGAGCGTGAACGACAGCGGCGTCGAGGCCCACGTCATCATGGCGAGGCCCAGCGCATAGACGATGGCGCCAAACATCAGCACGCGATGAACGCCAAACTTGTCCGCCAAAGCCCCGGCGAACGGCTGGCCAAGACCCCAGAACAGATATTGCAGCGCCATGGCGAACGAGAACACGTCGCCGCCAAAGCCAAACTCGCCAAGGATGGGAAGCTGGAACTGACCCACCGCCGAGCGCGGGCCAAAGGTCAGAACCGCGATCAGACAGCCCGCCGCAATCACGATCTCGGGGGGAAACTTCGAGCGCCTCAGCTTTGCTTCTGTCCCGCTCATGTTCTGCCCCCGTAAAACTGCGATGATTCCTTCTTAACCGGGCGCAAGCGTTCGGGCTAATCTAAAAGCGCATAGCGGCTATGCGGGGGGGCGACGGGCACCCCTCATCCGTCGCGCGTTGCGCGCCACCTTCTCCCGCAAGGGGAGAAGGAAGAGCTCCGAACCTTCCTTCTCCCCTTGCGGGAGAAGGTGGCGTTTGCGTCAGCAAACGACGGATGAGGGGGCTGGCGCCCGCCCTAATCCTTGCCCGGCTTGCGCTCCGCCCGGCAGCGGTCCGAGCAATAGCGGACTTCCTCCCACACCTTTTCCCATTTCTTGCGCCAGGCGAACGGGCGTCCGCATGTGATGCAGACTTTCGTCGGCAGATCGCCCTTTTTCACCATGCGCGCCATGTCGATTCCCTTCCATTGGTGAACCCGTTTGCACAAGCCTGCGTAAACACGCAAGAGAGCAGAAGCTTTGAGGATATTGTTACGATGAGCGTTTTACGTCTGGTTCTGGGCGATCAATTGTCACGCAATCTGTCTGCGCTCGACGGGCTGGACCCTGCACAAGACGTCGTGCTGATGATGGAATGCGCGGACGAGACGACCTACGTTCCCCACCACAAGCAGAAGATTGCGCTGATTCTGTCCGCCATGCGTCATTTTGCGCAGGACGTGCGCGATGAGGGCGTGCGCGTCGAATATATCAAGCTCGACGACCCGGCCAACACCGGTTCATTTGCCGGCGAAGTGCAGCGCGCCTGCAAGCGCCTCAAGCCTGCGAGCATCATTGCCACATGGCCCGGCGAATGGCGCGTGCTGGAAGCCATGCGCGGCTTTGAGGCGGCCTGCGGCGTCCCGGTTGATGTCCGCGAGGATGATCGCTTCATCGCCCATCGCGGCGATTTTGCGCGCTGGGTCAGCGAGCGCAAGCAATTGCGGATGGAATTTTTCTATCGCGACATGCGCCGCGCCACCGGCTTTCTGATGGAAGGCGACAAGCCCACAGGCGGCGAATGGAATTTTGATTCCGAAAACCGCAAGTCGCTGCCAAAGGGTTTGCGCGCCGCGCCCGCCATCCGCTTCAAGCCGGATGCTCTCACGCAGGAGGTTCTCGCCCTTGTGGCGCAGCGCTTTGCTGGCAATTTCGGCGAGCTGGAGAACTTCGCATGGCCGGTGAGCCGCGCGCAGGCGCTTGAGGCGCTCGATGATTTCATCGCGACCCGCCTGCCCTTGTTTGGCGATTATCAGGACGCGATGAAACAGGGCGAGCCATTCCTCTTTCACGCGCTTGTCTCGACCTCGCTCAACATCGGCCTGCTTGATCCGCGCGAGATTTGCCGCGCGGCGGAAAATGCCTGGCGCGCAGGGCTTGCGCCGCTCAACGCGGTGGAAGGCTTCATCCGGCAGATCTTGGGCTGGCGCGAATATGTGCGCGCGCTCTACTGGCTGCTGGCGCCAGATTATGCCAGCAGCAATCATCTGAACGCGCAGCGCCCCCTGCCCGCGTTTTACTGGACTGGCGAGACCAGCATGAATTGCATGAAGCAGGCGATTGGCGACACGCGCGCCAATGCTTACGCGCATCACATTCAGAGGCTGATGGTGACGGGCAATTTCGCGCTGCTGGCGGGCATTCGCCCCGCCGAGATCGAAGAATGGTATCTGGCGGTTTACGCCGACGCGTTTGAATGGGTGGAGCTGCCCAACACCCATGGCATGGCGATTTTTGCCGATGGCGGCGTGATGGCCTCAAAGCCCTATGCGGCGTCGGGCGCCTATATCAACCGCATGTCAGATTATTGCGGCGGCTGCGCCCATGACGTGAAGGTGAAAATCGGCCCCGGCGCCTGTCCGTTCAACATTCTCTACTGGTCGTTCCTGATTGAGAACGAGGACAAGCTTGCCCGCAATCCGCGCATGGCGATGCCCTATCGCAATCTTTCGCGCATGAGCGACGAACTGCGCGCTGAATACAAAACGCAGGGACGCGCCTTTCTGGATGGGCTGGACTAACGAGGCGCCAGCGCGTCGAGCGCTTTCTTCAAGCCACGCAAATCTTCCCACGCAAGGCGCTTGTGCAGCGGCTGACGCAAAAGATAATCCGGGTTGAGCATCGCGAACGCCGGGATCATGCGCGCGCCATAAGCATATTCATAAGCCTTGCCGCGCGCCCGCAAAATGCCGTCGCGTTGGCCAAGCAAAGCCTGCACAGCCGTATCGCCAAGGCACACCAGCATGTCGGGCGCGACCAGTTCGATATGGCGTTGCGCGAACGGCAGGCAGATCGCAGTCTCGGGCGCGGTCGGTTTGCGGTTGCCCGGCGGGCGCCAGGGCGCGACATGGGTGAGGTAGACGTCGGCGCGCGACAGGCCGATGGACTCGAGCATCGCACCCAGCAGGCGCCCGGCGGCGCCGGAGAACGGGCGGCCCTCGCGATCATCGTCGGCGCCGGGCGCCTCGCCCATCAGCATCACGCGGGCCTGCGGGTTTCCGTCGGCGAACACCATCTGGCTGGCGGTGCGCTTGAGGGCGCAACCGTCGAACGCCTCCATCGCGGCGCGCAGGGCCTCCAGCGTCCCGGCGCCGGACGCCAATGCGCGGGCGGCCTGGGCCGCCTCGTCGGGTGCCAAAGTCGCGGGCATGGGGCGTATCGGCGTCAGGCTGGCGCTGCGTCCCGGCAGCGGCGGCTTGCCGGCGGGCGCCGGGGGCGCGTTGCTGGCCTCCTCGGCTTTCAGGCGGCGAGTCTCAGCCTCCGCAATCCCTTCGGAAAAACGGTCGTGCGGACTTTCGTCGAGCGCGATGTCGACGCCCGAATCCACATACCAGCGCAACAGCGCTTCGATTTCCGGCGTTGAAAGGTCTGCGGCCTGAAGGCTCATGTTCCCTTTATAGCGGCCTGGGCGTCAGGCTCCAAACGTGCCCTTAAACTTGCCCGCCCGCCCAGATGGTTTAATCAGCAAAGGCAGACCAGTTCGCAGAGGCCATGATGACAATTCAAGCTGCGCCGGACGAGACCAGCCGCGAGGCCTTCGAACGCGAGAGCATGGACTACGACGTCGTCATCGTCGGCGCCGGCCCCGCCGGCCTGTCCGCCGCGATCCGCCTCAAACAGGTCGCGCCGGAGACCAGCGTGGTCGTCGTCGAAAAAGGCTCGGACGTCGGCGCGCATATTCTGTCGGGCGCCGTGATTGACCCCATAGGCCTCGACCGCTTGCTGCCTGACTGGCGCAACGATTCCGCCGCGCCGCTGAAAACGCAGGTGGTCGAGGATCAGTTTTCGTATCTCACCCCCACCCGCGCGCTGCGCCTGCCCAATGCTTTGATGCCCGCCCTAATGGGCAATCACGGCAATTATGTCGGCTCGCTCGCAAACGTCGCGCGCTTTCTTGGCGCCAAGGCGCAGGAGCTGGGCGTGGAAATCTACCCCGGCTTTGCGGCAACCGAATTGTTGTTCGACGAACACGGCCACGTGTGCGGCATCGCCACCGGCGACATGGGGCTGGCCAAGGATGGCGCCCGCAAACAGGGCTATGCGCGCGGCATGGAGCTGCGGGGTAAATTCACGCTTCTGGGAGAGGGCGCGCGCGGATCGCTGAGCAAGCAGGCCATTGCGCGCTTTGGATTGGCGCAGGCTTGCGAGCCGCAAAAATATGGGCTCGGCCTCAAAGAGCTTTGGCAAATCGACCCCGCGCTGCACAAGCCCGGTCTCGTGCAGCATTCGTTCGGCTGGCCGCTAGATAATGCCACCGGCGGCGGCTCGTTTTTGTATCATTTGGAGGACGGCCTCGTGTCGGTCGGCTTCGTGGTGCATCTGAATTACGAGAACCCGAACCTGTCGCCGTTCGACGAATTCCAGCGCTTCAAGACTCATCCTTCAATCGCGCCGCTTTTCAAAGGGGCCAAGCGTATCGCTTTTGGCGCGCGCGCGATCACCGAAGGCGGATGGCAGAGCGTGCCAAAACTCGTCTTCCCCGGCGGCGCGCTGATCGGCTGCGCGGCTGGCTTTGTGAACGTGCCGCGCATCAAAGGCTCGCACAACGCCATGCTCACCGGCATCATGGCCGCCGATCATGTGGCGCTGGCTCTGTTGCAGGGCCGCGAGGGCGGCGTACTGGCGGCTTACGAGAACGAATGGCGCGGCTCTGCCGTCGGCGCAGATTTGAAGCGCGTGCGCAACGTGAAGCCGTTGTGGTCGAAGTTTGGCACGCTGGCGGGCGTGGCGCTCGGCGGACTTGATATGTGGGCGCACCAGATCTTTGGCCGCTCGCTGTTTGGAACGCTCCGCCACGGCAAGGCCGATCACGAGACGCTGAAACCCTTGTGCGACGCCGCGCCCATCGTCTATCCAAAGCCTGACGGCGTGCTGACCTTTGACCGGTTGTCGTCGGTATTCATTTCAAACACGAACCACCAGGAAGACCAGCCCTCGCATTTGCAGCTGGCTGATCCAGCGCTTCCAGTGCGCGACAATTTGCCAAAATACGGCGAGGCTGCGCGGCTCTATTGCCCAGCGGGCGTGTATGAAATCGTCTACGGCGACGAGGCCGCAAAGACCGATCCGCGCTTTGTGGTGAACGCGCAAAATTGCGTGCATTGCAAAACCTGCGACATCAAAGACCCGGCGCAGAACATCAATTGGGTCCCGCCCGAAGGCGGCGGCGGGCCCAATTATCCGAATATGTAATCGGGAAAGTGAACCGCCTTGTGTTGCGCACCGAGTTTTGAAGATGGCGCAGGCGATGCGCGCGCAGCTTTGATTTATTCGTCCATCACCAGCAGCCACAACCCGCGCGCAACATAAATGGCGCTCATGCCGTAGATGAGCCATTTCGTCCATTTGCGAAAACTGTCGTCGGTGAGGCGGTTCAGCAGGGTTACCGCCGCCGACCCGCCCGCAAACGTCAGCAGAACGCAAACGAGAAACAGCTCTACGGGCAAGTTTTCGCCGCCCTCAAGCGCCGCCAATCCGAAGTAGAGAAAACGCATCGCTTGCGAGAACAAAAGCGTGAACGCTTTCGTGGCCACAATCGCGTAGCGGCTCAGCGGTGAGTTTTGAAAAAACATGTCGAGCACGTTGCCAGCGCCCCCCACCGCGATTTGCAGGATCATCGCGATGAAGCCGCACAGCATCGCCATGCCGCGTTTCGTTACGTCCGGACGCCAGCGCTTTGGAAGCATGTCGCCGATGAACGGCGTGAGCCCGAGCCCCAGATAAACGACGGGCTTTGACGGCACGAACAGGATCATCAGCATCACGCCCATGCCCGCCACAGAGCCAATGACGTAGCGAAGCGAAATTCCCCAATCGATGTGCTTGCGCCACAAGCCCGCCCGCCATGCCCCTGACGAGAACATCAACGCCGAGAACATCGTCATCGCCGCACTGACGGGCATGAAATACAGCAGCACCGCAAGCACGATCTGCCCGCCCGCCATGCCGAAAATGCCCGACAGGAACGCGCCCGAGAACGTGGCGGCCGCGATGCTGAATCCGGCGAACAGGGAGATCATCTATGCTTGCTTCCAACCCTTGCGCGCGGCGTTTGTCCGCCGCGCTTTTTAATTTGCCTCATTATTTTATAAGCGCTTCCAGAAACGCCTCGTGCCCGGCCTTCAAATCGCCCGCCAGCGCTTTTGCGATCAGCGCCCGCGTCTCATTCACGCCGTAGAGCGCGACAAATGAGCCAAAGCGGGGGCCGCGATTCTCGCCAAGCAGAACTTGATAGAGCATGTTGAACCAATCGTTCGACACGCCGGGGCGCTCGGGCGTTGCGCCCTTGGCCTTCGAATCCTGATAGCGGGGAATGGGGCGCGCAACGTCGTAAAGCCCGCCCTGTATGTCCTCGCCGCTAGCCCCTGCGGGCAGGGCTTCGAGCATAGCATCGAGCTGGCGCAGAGCGTCCGCCTCCACTTCGTCGGGCAGGCGATAGGTTTTGGCGGGGCGCACGAAATCGCGGAAATAGGCGACCGCATAGCCCACCATCGCGTCAAGGCGCGGGTGCGTGCGCGCCGAGGCAGACGGCGCATAGCGGCGCAGAAAGCCCCACAGCACAGCGGGATCTTCGCTATTGGCGACGGCGGCGAGATTGAGCAGCATCGCGAAGGTGACGACGGTGGCGGGCTGGGCGCCGCTGGCCTCTTGCAGCGTTTCAGGCAATGGCGGCTCGCCCGCATGAATGTGCCAGACCGGATTGCCGAGTCGCTGCTTCCAATCCTGCTTTTGATAGCCGGCGAGGAATTGCAGATATTCATCGACCGCGCGCGGGATCACGTCAAAGTGCAGACGCTTGGCCTCGCGCGGCTTTTGGAACATGAACAGCGACAAGGATTCCGGGCTGGCGTAGGTCAGCCATTCCTCAATCGTCAGGCCGTTGCCCTTCGACTTGGAAATCTTCTGGCCCTTCTCGTCGAGAAACAGCTCGTAATTGAAGCCTTCCGGCGGCGCGCCGCCAAGCGCGCGCACGATGCCCGCCGATAGCTTCACGGAATCGATCAGGTCCTTGCCCGCCATCTCGTAATCAATGTTGAGCGCATACCAGCGCATCGCCCAGTCCGGCTTCCATTGCAGCTTACAATGGCCGCCCGTCACCAGCGTCTCGAAACGCTCGTCATTGGCCGGATCGCGCCATGTAATCGTGCCCGCGTCCACGTTCATGGCCTCAACGGGAACCTGCATCACCACGCCCGTTTTGGGATGCACCGGCAAGAACGGGCAATAGGTGGCGGCGCGCTCTTCGCGTAATGACGGCAGCATGATCTTCTGCACGTCTTCAAAGCGCGCCAGCATGTGCAGGAGGGCGGCGTCAAAGCGGCCGGATGAATAATAATCGGTCGAGGACGCAAATTCGTAATCGAAGCCGAAGCGATCAAGGAAGCTGCGCAGCATCGCGTTATTGTGGTGCGCGAAGCTCTCGAACTTGTTGAACGGATCGGGAATGCGCGAGAGCGGCTTGCCAAGGTGCTGGGTCAGCATGTCCTTGTTGGGCACGTTGTCGGGCACTTTGCGCAGGCCGTCCATGTCGTCGGAGAAAGCGATCAGGCGGGTTTTGACTCTGCCCTCCGTCAGCACTTCAAACGCGCGGCGCACCATGCTGGTGCGGGCGACTTCGCCAAACGTGCCGATATGCGGCAGGCCCGAGGGGCCGTAGCCGGTCTCGAAAATGATCTCTTTTTGCCCGGTGCGCTCCATGCGGGCGACGAGCTTGCGCGCTTCCTCAAACGGCCAGGCGGCGGAGGATGCTGCGGCTTCTATAAGGGACATTGCGGCGGCGACCGGCGGCGCGGCCGGTCCTTGGGAAGACGACATGATGGACCCTGAGCAAGCGCCGGACGATGGCATGCGGCGCGCTGCGTACACTAGGTAGGGGGGGGCGGCGCGTCAAATTTTACGGCTTTGCCGTACGATTTTGGGCGAGCGGCGCGAGGAGCGCGCAAGGCCATGGCGAGTCTTGGCCCAATAATAGGGATGGGTGAGAAGGTCGACCAGCGCCCACCAAGCGGCCAGAGACAGCAACAGCCAATATGCTGGCAGCAGAAACAGCCACGGCGCCAGCCCCATCAGCCCGCGCCTTCTCATGCCCAACGCTGCGCTCCACACGCCGCAGGCGATGCCTAACGTCCAGAGCGCGCACCACAACGTAGAGGCGGCAAGCTCCATTGTCGCGTTTGGCGACAGCAGATCGTCGCGCATCGCGGCCTCCCATAAGGCGATGGCAAAGCCCGGTCCCAGCATCGGTGCGGTCAGTGCGCCCGCTACAAGGCCGAGCGTGGCCAGCGTGCGGGCGCCCCCCAGCTCACGGCGCAGGCGGTTTGGCGCGCGCGAATGGGTGAGCAGCGTTTGCATCCAGCCCTTGAACCAGCGCCGACGCTGCCCCAGCCAGGCTTTCAGGCTTGCGGGCGCCTCCTCATGGGTTGTGGAATCCAGCGCCTCCACCCGGTAGCCGTTACGCGCCTGCCGCAGGCCCAGATCGATGTCCTCGGTCACGTTCCAGGCGTCCCAACCGCCGATGCGGCGCAGCGCTTTGGTGCGGAAATGGTTTGAGGTGCCGCCCAGAGGCACGGGCGCGCCAAGCCGGGAAAGGCCCGGATTGAAAGCGTCAAACAGCGCCGCATATTCAATCGCAAACATTTTCGGCAGCCAGCCGTCGCCGGTGTTGTCGATGGCGAGGCGCGCCTGAAGGCAGGCGACATTGGCGGGCAAGGCGGCGAACGCAGCCGCCGCTTTGCGCAATTGATCGGGCTCGGGCTCGTCCTCGGCGTCATAGACGACAAGATGGCGCCCGCGCGCCAGCGCCAGTCCGATGTTGAGCGCGCGCGGCTTGGTGCGCGAAGCGCCTTCGGGCGCAACGATGATTTCATAGCGCGCGGGCAGGTTCAAAGCCTCAAGCGCTGTGCGCGTGGCGCGATCGTCGATCTCGATTACAAGCTTGATGTCGAGCAAAACGCGCGGATAATCGAGGGCATCAAGGGCCGCCACGAGTTTGGCCGCCACGCTCGCTTCCTTATAAAGCGCCACAATAATGGTGACGCTGGGCAAGTCCGCCTCTCTCAGCGGCGGATGCTTGTCGGGAGGGGCCAGAGACGAGGCATTGGCGAGCAGCCGCAGGCAGATGGAGACGCCAAGAACAGCGCCGAACAACAGAGCCAAAACATTGGCGGCGCCTGCGGTCAAAGGGCTTGCGAGCACGAGCGCCGCCAACAGGGCGAGGCAGGTTTTCTGGCCTTTCGTGAGCGGCGTGCGCGCGCTGAAATCTGCGTCGATCTCACGTAAGGCGCCGCTTGCGTGCTGCGCGGCGTCTTTTGCAAAGCGCTCCATAAGAGAGACGCGCAACAGCGCCGGGGGCGCCAGCGCAAGTTGCGTCTCAAGCGCAAAGCCGTTGGCGCGCAATTGCGCCAGATGCGCAATCTGGGCGCCTGTCGGGGCTGCGATCCAGCGGCGCCCTATTGCGCCTCTGTCCCCGGTCCATCGCGGCCCCGGCGCCAGACCGCTTAAAACGCTGTGCGGAAAATTCGCCCCCGGCCCGGTGGCGATGGGCGCCGCCAGCAAAGGCATGTCGAGCCAGTCCGACAGGCGCTCGTAATAATCAGCCTCGTCGATCCAGCCCTCGGCCAGCGCGACCTGCTCGGGCGTGGTCTTGTGGCGGGCGGCGATGTTGATAGCTGCAAGCAATCGCTCTGGCGCCAGTCCTTTGCGCAAACGCGGTTCGCTCAAGTCTGATTGGCTCATGCCTGCCTCACGCAGACAGAGCAGCGCAACGGGTCCGGCGGCGTCAGGCGTGCGGAAGGTCGTGGACGGGCGCGGGCTCGCGCCAATGCGCGAGGGCGTAGAACGTCGCCTCCGCAGGCCGGTTTTTTGGGGTATGGTGACGATGAAATTCATCACGGAACGCCGACGCCGAAAAATACTGCTGGCATCCTATTTCATGAGCTTGGACTTTACCATGAGGCATTTTGCATTTGTATTGGCGCTGATTTGCGCGCTCACCGCCCCGGCGCTGGCGCAGGACGGGAAGCCGGGCGTAAATAACGCCGTCAAGATTCAGGCGTCCGACGCGTCAGCATCGGTCTTCATTCCAAACTTTTGGGACCCGCAAAGCCGGCTTGAGCGGCCAGATGTCTCCAGCCTGCGCGTCGTGCGCTTTGTCGCCGACGATACCTATCCGCCGTTTGGATTTCTCGATCAGGGTGGCGCGTTGACCGGTTTCAACGTCGATCTGGCGCGCGCCATTTGCGAAGAATTGCGCATCGCCTGCACCATTCAGGCCCGCCGGTTCGACACCATCGTCGGCGCCCTTGAACGGGGCGAGGCGGATGCGGCCATCGCCTCGCTGGCGATCACGCCTGCCGCTCGCGCCCGCGTTGATTTCACGCGCCCCTATTATCGCACGCCCGCCCGCTTCATCACCCGCAAGGATACAACCGCGCTGGATCTGGCGCCCGAGAGCCTTTCGAGCGAAGTGGCCGTCGTCGCCGACAGCGCGCATGCTGCGTTTCTGGCCAGACACTTTCCCAAAGCGATTGTGCGCGCCTACCCGTCCACGCCCGCGTTGCTAACGGCGCTGCGCTCGGGGGAGGCCTCTTTGGCGTTTGCAGACGGGGTAACGGGCGCCCTCTGGCTCAACGGCGCTGATTCGCGCAATTGCTGCGCCTTTGCCGACGGGTTCTTTCTCGACCCGGCCTATTTTGGCGAGGGCGTTGGCATAGCTCTGCGCAAGCAAAACGCGCTTCTGCGCCGCGCCATAGACTTCGCCCTGCTGCGTCTGTCGCAGCAGGGAATTTACACGGAGATTTATCTGAAATATTTCCCGGTCGGGTTTTTCTGACGCCTTTAGCGTCCCGCGCCCACAATCAGCGCGCCGCCGCGCGTTGTGCAATTGGATTGCGCGGAGATTGGCCCCCGGCAGCGCTCATTGCTCGCATGCCGGCTCAACAGGATGGATTGCCTGAGCAGCGCCGCATTGGTGAGCGCATCGCGGTTGTGATCGCGGCGGTCTTTGCGCACGACGATTGTCTGGCGTTGATAAACGTTCACGCTCTGCACGTGATGGCGACCCTGCCAGCCGTACCGATTGTGAGACCAGTCTGCGAGCGCCGGGACGGCGGACGCCAGAAAACCGGCGGCCAAGGCGCTGGCCAAAACAAAAGTGCGATAAAAAACAGGGCGAGACGCCATGATGGAACTCCAGAACCTGAACCACAAACCCGCCGCGTAAACACTTTATTAACATTTACGGATCGTAGCAAGGCTCAAGTTCGGCTTTTCAGCGTTTTGGTTATCGCTGGACATGCCCCTCGCGGCGGGCGATTGAGTGCGCACAAAATACTCAACCGCCAAACCTGCAAATGGGGGAAACATGTCGAACGCTGAAACGCTTTTGCGTCAGGAAGTCGCAGCCTGCACGCTGATTTTGAACGAAGAGGGCTTGCTGGGCTACAGCGGCCACGTCAGCGCGCGCATTCCGGGCGAAGACGCCTATCTGATCCAGCCCATCGACGTCAGCCGCGCAGGCCTCAAGCCCGACGATCTGATGGTCTGCAATTTCGACGGCAAGGTCATCCGCGGCAACAACAACCCCAAGGCGCGCCCGCCTGCGGAAGTGTTTTTGCACGGCGAGATTTTGCGTGCGCGGCCTGACGTGAATTCAGTCGCCCATTTTCATCACGATCTCACCAACGTCTTCACGCTGGTCGAGGACGCCGTGCTGAGCCCGATCAAGAACCACGCGATCCGCTGGCGCAGCGGCATTCCGGTGCATCCCGATCCCTCGCACGTCAGCGATTCGGGGCTGGGTCGCGCAGTGGCGGAAACGCTTGGGCCCCATCACGCTTTGCAGATTCGCGCTCATGGTCAGGTGGTCGCCGCTGAATCGGTGCGCGCTGTTCTCATCGACAGCATCCACTTCGTTGAAAACGCCGTGACGATGTATCACGCTGCCGCTTTGGGCAAAGTGCGCGCGTTGTCGGAAGCCGACATGGACGCGTTTGCGGTGGCCTTCAAGCGCGATCCGCACATTGCAAAATTGTGGACGTATTACGTGGGCATCGTGCGCGCCAATGGCCGCGTGCCCACCGACTGGGCGATTGATTGAGCCTCTGCCGGGCGCGGCTTTTAGCTTCGCGCCCGCTCCAAAAGCGTCATGGACGGGCTTGACCCGTCCATCCATGCGCCAGCTGGCAGGATCTGATCCTCACGCCCCCGCCTGCATCTGACGCCCCAGCAACATGGCGGACAATTCCTCGCTCGACACCACGGTCGCGTATTTGGCGTTCATGTCGAACAGGTTTGCGCAATGAGCGAAGTTCGAGCGGTCAAAGCAGCAATCATCGACCACGAACGTGTTGAAGCCGTTCGAGAACGAATCCACCACCGAGGCGCGCACGCAGCCAGACGTGGACACGCCGCACATCACGACCGAGTCGATCTGCTTTTGAACCATGTAGCTGGCCAGCGGCGTCTGGAAAAAGGCGCTGGCTTTGGTTTTCTCAAGCACCCACTCGCCGCTTTGCGGGGCGATGCTTTCGGGGAAATCGTTGAAGCGGGCAGGCGTGACGCTGGTCAGGCGCTTGCTCTTTGTGGCCTTGCCGACAAATTGCACGTCCCCAAGGTCGCTGCGCGTGAACACCACCGGGCGGCCGAGTTCGCGAAACAGCGCGATAAGAGCTGCGATACGTGGCATTGTCTCCCATGAGACGGGGCCGCAAGCGGGGCCAAATTCAGCGATGGCTTCGTCCAGCGTTGCGCCCTCGCTGCCGCAGAAGCCATAGGTGACGTCCACCACCACCAGCGCCGTGCGCTCGCCGATGACGCCAGCGTTCATGAAGCTGCCCTTCTCATAGGCCTTGCGCTCGTCTTCAGGGATGATCTTCAGCCAGTCTTTCATCGTGCCCTCCCGCAGCGGTCTTTGTCCGCCTGTGTTTTATCTTAAACGTGTGACGCTGCGCGTCCAGCATTTGCGGACTGGAAGCCCGCGGTCCAGGATCAACCGGCTTCCCGAGCGCGCCCGAGGGTTGAACCGGAACGTGCGTGCGCATACAAAAGACACACGCAACGACGGCGTGGACTTCGTCTAAACGCCGCATTGAGGAGGGGAATGTCATGAAATCAACACGCATCGCTACATTGGCGGCCGCAGCCGGAGCGCTTGTCGCCAGCGCGCCAGCTCTCGCGCAATCGCCGCAGGCCTTCTATGAGGGCCGCAAGATGGACATGGTGATCGGCTATTCAGCCGGCGGCACCTACGATCTTTATGCGCGGCTTGTGGCCCGCAATCTCGGCAATTATCTGCCCGGTAACCCGACCATCGTGCCGCGCAACATGCCCGGCGGCGGCAGCCGCACGGCGATGAACTGGGTGTATTCGGTCGCTCCCAAGGACGGCTCGGTGCTGGGAACGGGCGATCAGTCGATCTCGATTGCGCAGGCCCTTGGCGATCCGCAAGTGCGCTTTGACGTGCGCAAGTTCAACTACATCGGCAATCCCGCGCGCGAGAACAACACGACCGCGGCCTGGCATACGTCCGGCGTCAAGACGATTGCGGACGCGATGAAGCAGGAAGTGACCGTGGGCGCGACCGGCGGCTCGACCTCGTCGCAATATCCCAAGGCGATGAATGCGCTGCTGGGCACGCAATTCAAGATCATTCTGGGTTATCCCGGCGGCAACGACATCAACCTTGCGATGGAGCGCGGCGAAGTTGCGGTGCGCGGCTCCAATTCATGGGGTGCGTGGAAGGCGACGCGGCCTGATTGGCTGCGCGACAAGAAGATCAACATCCTCGTGCAGATCGGCCTTGAGAAATCACCGGATCTGAAGGACGTTCCGCTGCTCATGGAGATGGGAAAGACTGCGGAAGACCGCGCCGTGCTGAAGCTTTTATCGTCGCCCACCGCCATCGGGCGCCCGGTATTCACCACGCCGGACACGCCGGATGATCGTGTGAAAACCCTGCGCGCAGCCTTCGATAAAATGGTCGCCGATCCGAAATTCGTCGAGGCTGCCCTGAAGGAGAACTTCGAGATAGATCCTGTCTCGGGCGCAGACGTGCAGAAGATTGTCGCTGAAATTATTGATGCGCCGGAGGCTGTGCGCAAGCGTCTTGGCGAGATCATCGGCGGCGTCGAGCAGAACACCAGCGGCGCAAAACCCGCGCCCGCCGCCCAATGAGCCTTGATGCCTTGACGCAAACGCAGGCGGGCGCCATCGCCCGTCTGCGGGAAGAAGTGGCTGCGGCGTCGCGACTT
>CAMCMI010000010.1 GCA_945875875.1 Rhizobium sp. Q54 | reverse complement strand
TTCCCGCGCTTTCGCCTGCGCCTGGTGAGGAACCCGCCGTCCTTGCGGTCAGGCTCAGCATAGATGAACCACCGGTGGAAAACGAACAAAAACAGATCAGTGCAGAATCTGACGCCGACGCCTCGGGAAAGACGACCGCAACTTCTGCTCAGCCTTTAGCTGGCGCTCGAAGGCGCCATGGCGGGGCGGCTCCCGCTTGAAACTGTTCGGGGGCGCCGTTTTGCCACATAGGGAAACCCTATGCCGTTATTGTGGCGCGGAGAAATCCATGGCAGAAATATCATCTGCCAACGTTCCGTAATACGGAATCAAAAAACGGTCGGAAACGCTATCCGCGTGGATGCTTCGAGGGGATGATGAGGGACGCAGGGCTTGAAATGGCCATTTCCGCAGCTGGCGGCGTTGCTTCTTTAGCGCGCGGCCTCGGGATTGCGCAGCCGTCAGTGTCCGGCTGGTCGCGGGTTCCTGCCGAGCGCGTTTTGGCTGTTGAAGCTCTCACAAAGGTTCCCCGCGCGTCTCTTCGCGGAGACTTGTACGGCGGAGGCGTGATGTTGGGCGGCTCCAATCCTGATTCGGGCGAGCATTCTGAAATCGACGAAATTGACCGCCTGCGTGCCGCCGAATGGGGCCTGCTGGCCGTGCTTATGGGACGCGCTCCCAATGGCGATCTGCTGGCGCGTATCGCCGCGCTCACGGGTGACGCCTCTGCGATGGGGCTGGCCCACATTGCGCTTGGCGAGGCTGCATCGTCCTCTGACGAAACGCTTGTGGGTCGGGAATATTTCGACCTCTTCATCGGTGTCGGGCGCGGTGAGTTTTTGCCCTATGGATCGTATTATCTGACAGGCTTTTTGCACGAGCGCCCGCTGGCGCGCTTGCGGGCTGATCTTGAGCGGCTTGGCGTGGAGCGCGACGGCGCCCGCAGCGAGCCCGAGGATCACATCGCCATTCTTTGCGAGATCATGTCGAACTTCGCTTCCGGCGCGTTCGAGGTTAATTTCGACACCCAACGCGCCTTCTTCGAGGCTCATGTGAAGCCATGGGCAAGCCGTTTGTTTGCGGATCTCGAATTGTCGCAGAGGGCGAACTTCTATCGTGCGGTCGGGCAAGTCGGCCGCGTGTTTCTGGAACTAGAGGCTCAAGCGTTCACGCTGCCTGCGTGATCGCTCGTTTTTATCTATGAGAGGGAATGTCATGAGCAAGGACACGGATCGGAAGGCCGTCGACAGACGCAGCTTTTTCCGCGGCCTGAGCGGCGCCGCCGTCGTCGCCGGCGCGGCTGCGACCACGGGGCTTTCAACTGCGCCCGCGCAAGCGACCGAGACGAAGAATGAGCGCACGAAAGCGCGCTACAAAGAGACGGAACACGTCAAGACCTTCTACCGCACCAACAAGTACTGAGGGGGCGAACATGCTCATCAAGAGAAGAGATTCCTCGGCCCGCGCCTCACGCAGCGATTCGCGTTTGCAGGCGATGTCGTCCGGGCTGTCGTCCGGCGCGCTGGATCGTCGTTCGTTCCTGCGTCGCTCAGGCCTTGCGGCTGGCGGCGTGGCGGCGCTCGGGGTTGGCACGCTCGGCAGCGTAAAAAAAGCGGAAGCCATCGCCGCGATCGACCACACTAAAAAGGTCGAGCTGAAAACCAACATGTGCACCCATTGCTCGGTGGGCTGCTCGATTATCGGCGAAATGCAGAATGGCGTCTGGGTCGGGCAGGAGCCCGCCTGGGACAGCCCGATCAATCGCGGAACGCATTGCGCCAAGGGCTCTGCTTCTCGAGAGCTGGTGTTCGGTGACCGTCGCCTCAAGTATCCGCTGAAGCTGGTCAACGGCCAGTGGACCCGCGTCTCGTGGGATCTCGCGATTAACGAGATCGGCGACAAGATGACCGCGATTCGCGAGAAGTCTGGCGCTGACTCCGTGTACATGCTGGGCTCCGCCAAGTTCACCAACGAAGCAGCGTATCTCTTCCGCAAGTTCGCCGCCTTCTGGGGCACCAACTCGGTCGATCACCAAGCCCGCATCTGCCATTCGACCACGGTGGCCGGCGTCGCCAACACCTGGGGTTATGGCGCGCAGACCAATTCGTACAACGACATCCGCAACGCCAAGACGATCATCTTCATGGGCTCGAATGCGGCGGAAGCCCATCCGGTGTCGATGCAGCACATCCTCACCGGCAAGGAAACCAACCGCGCCAACGTGATCGTGTTCGACCCGCGCTTTACGCGCACCGCCGCTCACGCCACCGACTATGTGCGTTTTCGCGGCGGCACCGACATTGCGGTGATCTGGGGCATGATGCACCACATCTTCGCCAATGGTTGGGAAGACAAGGAGTTCATCCGCCAGCGCGTTGACGGCATGGACGCGATCCGTGCCGAAGTCGCCAAGTGGACGCCGGCGGAAGTCGAGCGCGTTTCCGGCATTCCAGGCGAGCAGCTCAAGAAGATCGCCGAGACCTTCGCCAAGCAGCGTCCCTCGACGTTCATCTGGTGCATGGGCGGCACGCAGCACACGGTCGGAACGGCCAACGTTCGCGCCTATTGCAACCTGCTGCTGGCGACCGGCAACGTCGGCTCCAACGGCACCGGCGCCAACATCTTCCGCGGCCACACCAACGTGCAGGGCGCAACCGACCTTGGCCTCGATATCGGCACGCTGCCGCTTTATTACGGGCTGGTTGAAGGCGCATGGCGCCATTGGGCGCGCGTTTGGGACGTTCCCTACGATTACTTCCAGGCGCGTTTCGACGAAGTGCCCGCAAAGGGCGGTCGCCCGGCGCGCACCAAGAAGCAGAACATGGAAACCCCCGGCATCCCGTCGACCCGCTGGTTCGACGCCGTGTCCCATAAGGCCGACGACGTCGACCAGAAGGACAACGTCAAGGCGATGGTGGTGTTCGGCCATGGCGGAAACACCATTCCGCGCATGCCAGATTCCGTGAAGGCGCTTGAGGATCTCGATCTGCTCGTGGTCGCCGATCCCCATCCCACCACGTTCGCTGCGCTTTCGGGTCGCAAGAACGGCACGTATCTGTTGCCGATCTGCACGTCCTTCGAGGTCGATGGTTCGCGCACGGCGTCCAACCGCTCCATTCAATGGGGCGAGAAATTCGTCGAGCCGATCTTCGAATCCAAAGACGATTACGAGGCGATCTACCTGCTCTCGAAGAAGCTCGGTTTTGCGGACGCGATGTTCAAGAACATCAAGGTCGTGAACAACAAGCCGATTGCCGAAGACCTGCTGCGCGAAATCAACAAGGGCGGTTTCTCGACCGGTTATTCCGGCCAGTCGCCCGAGCGCATCAAGGCCCACATGGCCAACCAGGGCAAGTTCGACATCGTCACTCTGCGGGCCCCTGCGAATGAGGCTGGCGTTGGCGGCGATTATTACGGCCTGCCGTGGCCGTGCTGGGGCAAGCCGGAGATCAAGCATCCCGGTACGCACATCCTCTACAACACGAACCTTCACGTGAAGGACGGCGGCGGTACGTTCCGCGCCCGCTTCGGCGTCGTGCGCGAGGAGAAGGCGGCTGACGGCACGAGCAAGCAAATCAGCATGCTGGCCGACGGCTCGTTCAGCAAGGGCTCCGAGCTGACCGACGGTTATCCGGAGTTCACTCTGGGCGTGCTGAAGAAGCTGGGTTGGGACAAGGACCTCACTGAGGCCGAAGCCAACCAGATCAACGCGCAGGGCGGCGCAAACGCCGACGGCGTGGGTTGGGCGGTCGATCTGTCGGGCGGCATCATCCGCGTCTGCCTTGAGCATGGCGTGCTGCCTTATGGCAACGCCAAGGCGCGCGCCGTGGCCTACAATCTGCCCGATCCGGTGCCAGTGCATCGCGAGCCGATTTACACCCCGCGCACGGACCTCGTGGCTCAATACCCGACGCGTCCCGATGGTCGTCAGTTCCGTATGGCCAACATCGGCGCGACGGTTCAGAAGGCCGCCGTGGACAAGGGCGTCGCCAAGCAATTCCCGATCATCCTCACGTCCGGCCGTCTGGTCGAATACGAGGGCGGCGGCGAAGAAACCCGCTCGAACAAATGGCTTGCTGAACTTCAGCAGGACATGTTCGTCGAGATCAATCCGGCGGACGCAGCCGCGCGCGGCGTGCGCGACGGCGGCTGGGTCTGGGTGTCCGGCCCCGAGGCCAACTCGAAGGCGCGCGTGAAGGCGCTCGTCACCGAGCGCGTCGGCAAGGGCGTGGCGTTCATGCCATTCCACTTCGCGGGCTGGTTCCAGGGCGTCGATCAACGCGGAAACTATCCCAAGGGCGCTGACCCGATCGTTCTCGGCGAGAGCGTGAACACGGTAACGACCTACGGATACGATCCTGTCACCGGCATGCACGAAGGCAAAGTGACCCTTTGCCAGATCAGCGCAGCATAAGGAGAGCAACATGGCTCGCGTAAAATTTCTGTGCGACGCTGACCGCTGCATTGAGTGCAACGCCTGCGTCACCGCCTGCAAGAACGAAAATGACGTGCCGTGGGGCATCAACCGCCGCCGCGTCGTCACCATCAACGACGGCCTGCCGGGCGAGCGCTCGGTTTCGATGGCCTGCATGCATTGCACCGACGCGCCCTGCGCGGCGGTGTGCCCGGTGAATTGCTTCTACACGACGGTTGACGCCGTGGTCCTTCACTCGAAGGATCTGTGCATCGGCTGCGGCTATTGCTTCTACGCGTGCCCCTTCGGCGCGCCGCAATATCCGCGCGTGGGCAATTTTGGTTCACGCGGCAAGATGGACAAGTGCACCTATTGCGCCGGCGGCCCGGAGGCGGACCTCAGCCAGGCTGAATACGTCAAGTACGGCGCCAACCGTCTGGCGGAAGGCAAGCTGCCGATCTGCGCCGAAATGTGCTCCACAAAGGCGCTTCTTGCGGGCGACGGCGCGATCATCGCCGAAATCTACAAGGAGCGCGTGACGCGTCGCGGCTATGGCTCCGGCGCATGGGGCTGGAAGACGGCCTACAAGGATGGCGTCGCATTGTGACGTCGCCAAACAGGGCGGGGTCCTTTCGGGCCGCGCAGGTCCAGTTTCGAACAGAGAGCACGCCGATGAACACGGCCATTCAATTCATCAGAGCCGGCGCCTTCGCGCTGCTTCTGGTTCTCGTAGCGGCTGCGCAACCCGCAGTCGCACAGCAGGCGCCTAACCCCACCGCGCAATCGGTGAAGGAAGAGCAATTGCTGAAAGCACTCCAGCCAGGCTCGGTCATTTCCGGCCGCATCACGATCCCTGACGGAAGCGCTGCGACGCTGATCCAGCCGGAAGGTCAGGATTGGCGGCAATTCCATCAAGGGACGCTGCCGATCATCGGCGCGATCTCCATTCTTGGAATTATCGCGCTGCTCGTGTTGTTCTACGCCACCCGCGGTCGCATCAAGATCGATGCAGGCTTTTCTGGCCGTACGATCACGCGCTTTGGCGGGTTTGATAGGTTCGTCCATTGGTTGACGGCGGGCACCTTCGTCGTGCTGGCGTTGTCGGGTCTCAATCTGTCATTCGGCAAGTTTCTGATCCTGCCGATCTTTGGCGATGCGACGTTTGCCACGCTCACAGGCTATGGCAAGGTGGTTCACAATTACCTGTCGTTCCCGTTCATGGCGGGTATTGCGCTGATGTTTGTCATCTGGGTGAAGGACAACATCCCCAACAAGCTTGATCTTGACTGGATCAAGGCTGGCGGTGGTCTGTTTGTGAAAGGCGTTCATCCTCCGGCCAAGCGCTTTAATGCTGGCCAGAAGGGTGTTTTCTGGATCGTTGCGTTCGGCGGCCTGGTTATTTCCGTCTCGGGCTGGTTTTTGCTGTTCCCATTCACCGGGGGGCAGATTGTTGGCGACCAGCAATTCTGGGTCAATGTCCACGCCGTTCTCGCGATGATCTTTATCGCCGCTATGCTGGCCCATGCCTATATCGGCTCGGTCGGCATGGAAGGCGCTTTCGACGCCATGGGCTCTGGCGAAGTGGACGAAAACTGGGCCAAGGAGCACCATTCGCTCTGGGTCGAAGAGCAGAAGAAGCTTGCTGGCGCTGCGCCCAAGGGCGCCGTTCCTGCTGAATAAGAAGCTTTACATGTTTCCCCTCTCCCGTTTCGGCGGGGGAGGGTTTTCTGTTTTTTAGAGCATCCGCCGCCAGAGAGATTCCGACATGAAGATCATCGGGCTGGCGGGCTGGAGCGGCGCAGGCAAGACCACGCTGCTCGCAAAGCTGATCCCGGCGCTGAAGGCGCGCGGTCTGCGCGTCTCCACAATCAAGCACGCCCATCATGCTTTTGACGTTGATGTTCCGGGAAAAGACTCTTGGGTCCATCGCGAGGCTGGCGCGCAGGAGGTTCTCGTCGCATCGGCGAACAGATTCGCGCTGATGCACGAATTTCGCGGCGCTCCTGAATGGAGTCTGCCGCAATTGCTGGAAAAACTCACTCCCGTCGATATTGTGCTGGTGGAAGGCTTCAAGCGCAGCGGCCATCCCAAGATTGAGGTTCACCGGGCTGCGAACGGCAAACCGTTCCTGTGGCCGGATGATCCCGATATTGCAGGCGTCGCGTCTGATATTGCGCCCGGCACCGGGGCGCCTTCCAGCGCAGGGCTGGACGATATCGAACGCATAGCCGATATGGTGCTGGGCGCGGCGCTCCCCATCGAGGCCGTGCAGGCGCGTTTGGCCGCTCGGGGCGAATAAATGGCTCAGCTCAGCGACGATTGTTTCGCCTTTGGCGGTCCGATGCTGTCGGTCGATTCCGCGATTGATTTGATAATAGCCCGCGCGCAGCCGGTTGACGCCCATGAGCGCGTATCGCTGTTTGAAGCTGACGGGCGCGTGCTCGCCGAGGATTTTATCGCCGGCTTTCCGCTGCCGCCGTTCGCCAATTCCGCGGTGGACGGTTATGCGGTGCGCTTCGGCGATCTTGTAGTCGATCAGCCGACAAGCCTCCCGGTTTTTGGCCGCGTCGAGGCGGGCGCTGCGGCGCAGGCGCTGGCCGCTGGATCGGCTGCCCGCGTGTTCACCGGCGCGCCAATGCCTCCCGGCGCCGACACCGTCTTCATGCAGGAAGACGTGACGCTTGCGGGCGATCGCGTCGTCTTGCCCGCAGGTCTCAAGCGCGGCGCAAATATGCGTCCCGCTGGCGAAGACGTGCAGGAGGGCGAAATAGCCTTACGCAAAGGCGCTCGCCTGCGTCCGCAAGATGTCGCATTGGCCGCCGCTTTGGGCGCTCATCAACTCGTCGTCGCGCAGCGTTTACGCGTCGGCGTGTTCTCAACCGGCAATGAACTGGCGGCGCCGGGGGGCGAGCGCAACGGGGCTCAGATTTACGATTCAAACCGCTTCATGCTGCTGGCGATGCTGGCCCGTCTTGGCTGCGCGCCGCATGATCTGGGCGTGCTGCGCGACGATCCCGATCATTTGGCGGAAGCGCTGAAAGCGGCTGCGGGAGAACATGATCTCCTGCTCACGTCCGGCGGCGTATCGACCGGGGAGGCCGATTACGTGAAGAGCGCGCTGGAGCGCATCGGGTCGCTCACGTTCTGGCGCATGGCGATCAAGCCGGGGCGCCCGGTAGCGATGGGCGTAATCGACGGCACGCCTGTTGTTGGCCTCCCTGGCAATCCGGTGGCCAGCTTCGTGACCTTCGTCTACGTGGTGCGCCCACTTGCTCTGGCTTTGATGGGCGCTGAAGTTGCGCGGTTTAAGCCGTTGCCGGTGCGCGCCGCGTTCACCTATAAAAAGAAGGCGGGTCGCCGCGAGTTTGTTCGTGCATCCCTGACGCCTGGCGCCGATGGCGTGCTGGAGGCGCAGAAGTTTCCGCGCGAAGGAGCGGGCCTGTTGTCGTCGCTCACGCAAAGCGATGGCTTTGTGGAATTGCGCGAAGACATAACCCGCGTCGAGCCTGGACAAAGCGTCGGGTTTTTAAGTTACGCGTCGCTGGATTGATGAGCGCCCATCGTGGACAGCGCGCGGCCTCGCGCGCTTCTTGAGGATGCCAAAGAGCGCGCTAGGCCGCGCGCGGTCCAGATTGAGCTTTTTTTGCAAAGGTCGTTTTGGACCGCTGGCTTCCAGCCCGCTGTCCGAAGACGACTTACTTCCCGATAAGATTATAACCCGGGTCGCCGACGCGGGCGCCGGAGGTGGTGAACGCGCTTGAGGCGCTCGTTTGCTGACTTTCGAGCACGCTGGCAGCGACGACAGCGCCGACGGCTGCAAACAATACCGCAGCTAAAAATGATTTCATAAAGTTCTCCCCTCCTTGACTACCCAACTTATGCTTTGTCCGGCGCCTTTAATCAAGGCGCCTCAGGGCTTATTCGAGCTCGTGGCCTGCGACAGAAAGTCGATCAGTGCGGCGCGATCCGCCGGGTCGGTGACGCGTTGCTCGGGCATTTTCGTGCCGGGCGTATAGGCTTGCGGGCCAATTTCAAACAGGCGCGAGATCGTCTGTGCGTTCCATACCAGATCAAGCTTTTTGAACGCTTCGGAATAATCAAAATCCGGCGCCGTTCCGGCCTTGCGGCCAAAGACGCCATGCAGGGTAGGGCCGGCGCGATTGTCGCCGCCGGGCGATAGCGTGTGGCAGATCGCGCAGGCGCGATAAACTTCTGCGCCGCGCACGCCCGCGAAGGCTGCCAGCTCGTCGCCCGGACCCTGCGCCATGACTGCGCCAATGTGTTCGCCGGTCCGGGCATCCCAGCGTCGCACCAGCCGGTCGCCGCCGCCGGTGAGCAATACGCGGCCGTCCGGCGAATAGGAGAGTGACCACACTGGCAGGCCGGGGCCGTTGAGGGTGAAGCGCACCTTCGCGCCTTGTTCGCCAACGTTGATGATCGCGACCGAACCGCGCGGGCTGGCGGCTGCCAGGTCGCGTCCGTCCGGCGAGGCGGCGAGCGCGATGATCGGCGCATCGGCGGCCTGCATGCGCGAGAGGGTGGCGCCGGTCGCGTCGATGATGAGCACCACGCCATCGGCGCCGCCCGCTGCGATGCGGCCATCTTCGAGGATAGCCAAAGCATTTTGCGCTGCAAGGGTTTCCACGATTTTAGGGGGCTGACTTCTGTCGGCGGGCCATATTCGCAATGTGGCGTCATAGGAGGCGGTAACGAGGCTGCGCCCAAGGAAGGCCACCGCATTCACCGGCCCGCGATGGCCCTCGTAAGTGTGCAGCGTCGCGCCGTCTGCGATTGAGAATACGCGGGCCATATTATCCCAGCCTGCGGTGGAATAGCGGGCGCCGTCGGCTGAGACGGCAAGCGCGGCTATGGGAGCGTCGTGCGCCTTGTCGATACGCAGCGGGCGGGCGCTCGCTGCCTCCCAAAGTGCAACGCGCCCGTCTTCACCAGCCGTCAGAAAGCGCCTGTTGCGCAGCGCTGCAACCGCGTTTACGGCGCCCTCGTGCACGCGCAGAATTTGCCGCGCCTTGCCCGCTTTCAAATCCCACACAATGGCCGATTGATCGAAGCCGCCGCTGATGGCTTGCCCGCCGTCAGGGGCGATTGCAAGCGCCCGCACGGGGCCGCCATGGCCGCGAAGACCTTCCTCCTGAGCAGTGGCAGGGGCGACGAAAAGGGCGAGGATGAGGAGGTAGGCTGAACGCATGATGATAGGATAGTGCAGACCGGCTCCAAAAAACAGGCGCGCTTCGACACAGGCTTGTTATGGTATTGTCACAAACGACCGTCAGTAAAGAAGCCAACTTGGCGGTATCGAGGAGAAGTACGTGAAGGCGACGACGAAGGCGCGTGTTCGCGCAGGTGTTGCTGCTTCTGCCATTGTAGCGCCGGTTCCGGTCGCCGTGCAGACGGATTTGCCGCCGCCCAACGAGCGCTACGTCAATCGCGAGCTGTCCTGGCTTGAGTTCAACAATCGCGTGCTGGCGGAGGCTTCAAACCCCAATCATCCGCTTCTGGAGCGCCTTCGCTTTCTTTCGATCTCGGCCAACAACCTCGATGAATTCTTCATGGTGAGGGTTGCGGGCCTGCGCGGGCAGGTGCGCTCGGGCGTCACTACGCCGTCGGACGATGGTTTGAACCCCTCGGAGCAATTAGCGCAGATCCGCGACCGCGTGGGCGTGCTGGCGGCAGCGCAGCAAAAGCGCTGGCGGGATTTGCGCGGGGAGCTTGGCGAGGCTGGAATTGTCGTCGTCAGCGATCTCCCAAGTCTGGCGCCTAGCGCCGGCAGATGGCTCGATGAATATTTTCTCGCCCAAATTTTCCCGATCCTGACGCCGCTGGCGGTTGATCCGGCGCATCCGTTTCCCTTCATTCCCAATCTTGGTTTCTCCGTCGCGCTGGCTTTGGCCAATGAGACCGATGGCGAACGCCTGAACGCGCTTGTGCGTCTGCCGCAGAAGGTTGAGCGCTTCATCCGCTTGCCCGATGCAGGCGATCACGTCACGCGGCTTGTGCCGCTGGAGGCGTTGATAGCGCAGCAGACGAGCCGCCTGTTTCCCGGTTATCGCGTGCTCGGGCAGGGCAATTTCCGCGTGATCCGGGACAGCGATCTTGAGCTGGAGGAAGAGGCCGAAGACCTCGTTCGCTTCTTTGAAAGCGCGCTGAAGCGACGTCGTCGCGGCCGCGTGATCCGGCTGGAGATGGATTCGAGCACGCCTGAAGATCTGGCGACTTTCGTGGCTGAACAATTGGACGTGACGGCTGACGAAACCTTCGCGCATGACGGTATGCTTGCGCTTAACGAGCTGTCTGAAATCGTTTCGCTCAACCGGCCTGAATTGAAGTTCATCCCCTATAATCCGCGCTATCCCGAGCGCGTGCGCGACAATGCGGGCGATTGCTTCGCCGCCATTAAGCAGAAAGACTTCATCGTCCACCACCCTTACGAATCCTTCGATGTGGTGGTGCAGTTTTTGACGCAAGCGGCGCGCGATCCCAATGTCGTGGCCATCAAGCAGACGCTCTATCGCACGTCCGCCGACAGCCCCATCGTGCGCGCCCTGGTGGAGGCGGCGGAGGCTGGCAAGTCTGTCACTGCGCTTGTGGAACTGAAGGCGCGCTTTGACGAAGAGGCCAACATCCGCTGGGCGCGCGATCTGGAACGCGCTGGCGCTCAGGTGGTTTTCGGATTCATCGAGCTGAAGACGCACGCCAAGCTGTCGATGGTGGTGCGCCGCGAGGGCGCAGGCCTCGTCACCTATTGCCATGTCGGCACCGGCAATTATCACCCGCTGACGGCGCGCGTTTATACCGATATTTCGTTCTTCACGGCGGACCCCGCCTTGTCTCGCGATGTGGGACGCATTTTCAATTACGTCACCGGCTACGCAGAGCCCGGCGATCTTGAGCGCATGGCGGTCTCGCCTGCGGGCCTCAAGGCGCGATTGCTCGCTCACATTGAGGAAGAGATCGCGCATTTGCGGGCAGGGCGTCCCGGCGTGATCTGGGCCAAGTGTAACGCGCTTGTAGACCCTGAAATCATTGACGCGTTTTATCGCGCAAGTCAGGCTGGCGTTCGTGTCGATCTCGTCGTGCGCGGCATTTGCTGCCTGCGCCCGCAAGTACCGGGATTAAGCGACAACATCCGCGTCAAATCCATCGTCGGGCGCTTTCTGGAGCATGCGCGCATCTATGCGTTTGGAGCCGGGCATGGCTTGCCCCACCCCAAGGCGCGGGTCTATATCTCGTCCGCCGACTTGATGACGCGCAATCTGGATCGGCGCGTCGAATCGCTGTTGCCGCTGACCAATCCAACGGTGCACGAACAGGTCCTGGACCAGATCATGGTAGCCAACATGATTGATAATCAACAAAGTTACCGGGTCTTGCCGGACGGCTCCAGCGAGCGCATATTGCCTGCTTCCGGCGAGGAAGCCTTCAATGCCCATAATTATTTCATGACCAATCCATCTCTGTCGGGTCGTGGAAAGTCGTTGAAGAACTCCAGCCCGAAAACCCTGTTCAAGCGTTTGAAGCCAACGGATTTATGAAGCCTGCAAACGAAGCGCCCGGTCGCCTTTCCCAGCTCCAGCCGATAGCCATCGTGGACGTGGGCTCCAATTCGGTGCGCCTCGTCGCCTATGAGGGGCTTACGCGCGCGCCCAATCCCATCTTCAACGACAAGGTTTTGTGCGGTCTTGGTCGTGGCGTCGCCACCACGGGGCGCCTGAACGAGGAAGGCGTCGTCCGCGCCCTCAAGGCGCTCGAACGCTTTCGCGTGCTTTGCAAAAACATGGGCGTGCGGGAAATTCGGGTTGTGGCCACCGCAGCCGCGCGCGACGCCGCCAATGGGCCGGAGTTTTTGCGCGCAGCCACGAAGGCCATAGGCGCCAAGATTGAACTGCTTTCGGGCGAGCGCGAATCTCAGCTCGCCGCGCTCGGCGTGATCTCGGGCTTCCACAAGCCGGATGGATTCGTCGGCGATCTTGGCGGCGGCTCGCTGGAGCTGGCGGACGTGAAGGGCTCGCGCATCGGCAAGCGCGTTTCGCTGCCGCTTGGCGGCCTCGCGCTGATGGACGTGTCGGATCGCTCTCCCAAGAAAGCGCAGAAGATCGTGCGCGAGGCGCTGAGCCAGGTGAAGGGGCTGAAGAAGCTCGAAGGCCGCACGTTTTATGCGGTCGGCGGCACATGGCGCTCGCTTGCGCGCCTGCACATGGTGCAGCGCAGCTATCCGCTCAATGTGATGCACGGCTATGTGATTCCAGCCCGCGACGCCGCCGATTTCGCCTCCCTCGTCGAGCGCGTCAACGCCGATGCATTGGTTGCGATTGAAACCGTGTCTTCAGGCCGTCGTCCGCTGCTCGCCTATGGCGCGGTGGTGCTGGAGGAAATCATCCGCATGGCGCGCCCCAAGGAGATTGTGATCTCCGCTTTGGGTCTGCGCGAGGGACTTTTGTTTGATCGCCTGAGCGAGGCCGAGCAAAAAAGCGATCCGTTGATCGAGGCCGCGCGCGATCTTAACGTCCTGCGTTCGCGCGCGCCGCGCCATGGCGAGGATTTGTGCGTGTGGACGGACGCGTTCATGAGGTCCACCCATCTTGAAGAGACGGTCGACGACAAGCGCCTGCGCCATGCGGCGTGCCTGCTGTCTGACATCGGCTGGCGCGCCCATCCTGATTATCGCGGCGAGCAATCGCTCAACATCATCGCCAATGCCGCCTTCGTGTCGATTGACCATGCGGGCAGGGCGTTTCTCGCGCTTTCGGCCAGCTACCGCCACATGTCCGCCGATCATAACGTCTCGCCGCATTTGCGCACACTTGCCACGGCCCGCATGCTAGATCGCGCCCATGTGCTGGGCGCGGCGACACGCGTCGCCTATGCGATCACGGCTGCGATGCCCAACGTGCTGCCGCGCACGCCGATGGTGTGCTCCAAGGGCAAGTTGATCCTGAACATGCCGAAGGACTTTGCTCCGCTGGCAAACGACAGGCTTGCCAGTCGGGTGAAGACTCTGGCGCGGCTGATTGGACGCGAGCCTGAGATCAGGATCGGCTAGACAGCCGATCCATGCAGATCGTAAGCGTCCGCCCGCTCAACTTTCACGTTCACGATGTCGCCCTGACGCAGGGGGCGGCGTGAGCTGATATAAATCGAGCCGTCGATCTCCGGCGCGTCGGACTTTGTGCGGCCGCGCGAGACTGTTGGGCCGACCTCATCCACAATTGCCTGCACGCGCTTGCCGACCTTGTTCTTCAAAATGCGCGCGCTGATCGCCTGCTGGGTTTCCATGAAACGCTTGTAGCGGCGCTCTTTCTCGTCCTCGGGCACGGCGTCGAGCCCCAGATCGTTGGCGGCAGCGCCTTTCACGGCCTCGTATTTGAACGCGCCGACGCGATCGAGTTTCGCTTCTTTCAGCCAGTCGAGCATCATCTCGAAATCGTCCTCGGTCTCGCCGGGAAACCCGACGATGAAGGTCGAGCGTATCGCAAGGTCCGGGCAGATTTCACGCCAGCGGCGCACGCGCTCCAGCGTCTTGTCCTGATTGCCGGGACGCTTCATCGCCTTCAAGACTTTGGGCGAGGCGTGCTGGAACGGCACGTCGATGTAGGGCAGCACAAGGCCTTCCGCCATCAACTCGATTACGTCGTCCACGTGCGGATAGGGATAGACGTAATGCAGGCGCACCCAGGCGCCCAGGCCGCCCAGCTCGCGCGACAGATCAAGAAAGCGCGCGCGCACGGAACGGTCCTTGAACGGGCTTTCGGCGTATTTCAGATCAATTCCATAGGCGGAGGTGTCCTGCGAGATCACCAGCAATTCCTTGACGCCTGCGGCCACCAGCTTTTCAGCCTCACGCAGCACGTCGCCGGCCGAGCGTGAGACAAGCTTTCCGCGCAGATCGGGAATGATGCAGAACGAACAGGTGTTGTTGCAGCCTTCCGAGATTTTCAAATAGGCGTAATGGCGCGGCGTCAGCTTCACGCCTTGCGGCGGAACGAGGTCGATGAACGGATCATGCGCGGGCGGGGCGGCCAGATGCACAGCGTTCATCACGCTCTCATAGGCTTGCGGGCCGGTGATCGCGAACACGTTTGGATATTGCGCGCGAATCTCGTCCGGCTGCGCGCCCATGCAGCCGGTGACGATGACTTTTCCGTTTTCACCGAGCGCCGCGCCAATCGCCTCCAGAGATTCGCGCTTGGCCGAATCCAGAAAGCCGCAGGTGTTCACGACCACTGCGCCGGCCCCGTCATGGCTCTTGGTCAGCTCATATCCTTCCGCCCGCAGGCTGGTGAGGATGCGCTCGGAATCGACCAGAGCCTTCGGGCAGCCGAGGGAGACGAAGGAAATACGGGGGGCGGGGCGGGGCGATTGATCTGACATGACGTTCGCTTGCCACTGGCGCGGCCCGGGCGCAAGGGCTTAAGCAAAAAAGAGCCCGGCGTTTCCGCCGGACTCTCGTTCTCGCCCAAATCGCTGGGGGATTTAGTACCGGCCGAGAACCGGACTGGCGACAGAGGCGCCGCCAAACTTGTAGTAGAGACCGACAAGTACGACGTGAAACTTGTCCTCGTCGCTGGATGTGAAGGTGTAATTGGGAAGCGCAATGTTGGTCAGGCGATTATTGTCGCGATCAAGATTGACGTAGAGATATTCAAGCTTGGCAGTCCAATTGTTGCTGAAGGCATGCTCGACGCCAGCGCCGAGCGTCCAGCCCCAGCTGGTGTCGTCGCCGTTGGAGCGCCAGTCGCCATTCGTGATGGCCACGCCGGGATTGTCCCGACGATAGACGTAGAGATTTCCGCCGCCGCCAGTGTCGCCGAAGGCCAGACCGCCGGTGGCGTAGATCAGCGTGCGGTCGAGCGCGAAGCCAAGGCGGGCGCGCAAGGTGCCGAACCAATTGCCGCGATCAGCGCCACTGTGATAGAGGCCGTAGTTGTTGTAGTTGTTGCCGGTTCCAAGGATGTTGAAGCCGTTATTGTCGCCATCGCCGCGATAATTGATGTCAGCCTCGACGCCGGCCACCCAGGCACCGAATTGCCAGTTGAAGCCCATCTGGGCGCCGCCTGTGAAGGCTGCGTCATCGTCGTTGCGGAAGCCATTATACTCGTTGTCGTAGATTACGACTGCGCCCGCGTATGGGTTGTTGGCGTTACGAAAGGCGCCGTCCGCACGGTAGCGGTGGTCGTTGTCGTTAAACGTCGCGCCAGCGTTCAAGCCGACATAGAAGCCTGACCATGTGAAGATCGGAGCTACATAGATCGGCGCTACGGCAGCCTCGCGGCGTGGCAGGTCGGCTGCCAGAGCGCTTGCGGACATCGCCACAATCGCGACCGAACTCAGAAGAAGTTTGCGCATGAGGTCCTCTTGAACTGGTGTAAATTAGAATCGAAGACTGTGTTATCCCCCGATTACTTACGTAACTTTTTCAGATATATATATCTACATGAAGCATAAGTATTGAAAGAATGTTTGTGATCAATGGTGGCTAAATTACAACAAATGCTTTCGGTTGAGCTGGCCTGCAACAACGCGCGGAAATACGGGAGTAAGCTCCCTAATACTGAGCTCTAAATCGTCGTGACAAGCGCTGGCTTTTAAGCCTAATATTCGCGGCATTTGAGTTGGGGGGAAGCGCATGACGTACCGGTTGGCCACGTATCAGTCCGCAGACGGGCCGCGTGCGGCGGTCATCGTCGGCGAACGCGTTATCGACGTAGCGAAGGCCACACGGGTCAAGGCTGACGAAACCGTGCAGGGCATCCTCGACGACTGGACCAAGGCGAAAGCGCGCCTTGAGGCGGTTTCCACTCGTCAGGGCTTGCGCGGCCAGCCGCTCTCGAAGGTGAAGCTGCTGGCGCCGATTCCCGTGCCCGGCGCGATCTATTGCGCAGGCTCCAATTATGGCGATCATGCCGCCGAAATGGCGCGCGCCAAGGGCTTGGCGCCGCCTGCCGATCCGCACGACCTCGGGCTTGAGCCGTGGCACTTCATCAAATCGTCGCGTTCGGTGACCGGCTCCAACCAAAGCGTCAAGCTGCCCGTCGCCTCAAAGAAGGTGGATTGGGAGGCGGAGCTGGCCGTCGTGATCGGTCGCAAGGCCCGGGACGTTTCGCAGAAGGATGCGCTGAAATATGTCATGGGCTACATGGTGGGCAATGATCTGTCGGCCCGCGACCTCAGCCGCCGCGCCGCAGCCCAGCCCGGCACGCTGTTTGCCACCGACTGGACGTCGCACAAATCCTTCGACGGCGCCTGCCCGTTGGGGCCATGGATCACGCTCGCCCGCGACGTGAAAGACCCCCACGACCTCGCCATCGAGCTCGATATCAACGGCGTAATGAAGCAGAATTCGAACACCCGGCACATGATCTTCGACATCCGCGAGCAGATCTCGTTTCTGTCGAGCCGCATCACGCTCTACCCCGGCGACATCATCATGACCGGAACGCCCGACGGCGTCGGCAATGGGCGCGGCGAGTTCTTGGCCGCCGGCGACGTGGTCCGCGTGCGAATTGAAGGCCTCGGCGAGATTGTCAACAAGATGACGTGAGCCTGATAGCGTAAGCCATTGCTTGCGCCGTTTTGCGGGCGGGGCGCCCTCGGTCCAGTGAGCGGCTATTCAATCCGCAGCAGCACGTGCTTTTTCTTGCCCAGCGACAGCTTCGCCACGCCGTCTTTGAAATCGGCAGCCGTCAGCGCTGCCTTTTCGTCCGTCACCGGCGCGTCGTTCAGGCGCAGGCCGCCGCCTTTGATCTGGCGGCGGGCTTCGCCGGTGGACGCCACCAGCCCGGCGCGCACGAAGGCCGACAGCACGCCCATGCCGATGGCCTCGCTGGCGGGCAGGGCGACGCTCGGCAAATCATCGGCCAGCACGCCTTCCTCGAACGTCTTGCGGGCAGTCTCGGCGGCGGATTCCGCAGCGGCGCGGCCATGCAATAAAGCGGTGGCCTCGTTGGCGAGAATTTTCTTGGCCTCGTTCAGCTCGGCGCCGTCGAGGCCGCCCAGCCGGTTGACCTCGTCCAGCGGCAATTCCGTGAACAGCTTGAGGAAGCGGCCCACGTCGCCGTCTTCGCAATTGCGCCAGAACTGCCAGTAGCCGTAGGGGCTGAGCATGTCGGCGTTAAGCCAGACGGCGCCGGATGCGGTCTTACCCATTTTGGCGCCGGACGACGTGGTGAGCAGCGGCGCGGTCAGCGCGTAAAGCTGCGGGGCGCCCATGCGGCGGCCAAGGTCAATGCCGGTGACGATATTGCCCCATTGATCGGAGCCGCCCATTTGCAGCGTGCAACCATAACGCCTGTTGATCTCCACGAAATCATAGGCTTGCAGGCACATGTAGTTAAACTCGATGAACGACAGCTCCTGATCGCGCTCAAGTCGCATTTTCACCGAATCCATCGACATCATGCGGTTGACCGAGAAATGGCGGCCAACGTCGCGCAGGAAGTCGATGTAATTGAGTTTGGTCAGCCAGTCAGCGTTGTCGATCATGATCGCGTCGGACGGGCCGTCGCCAAAGGTGAGGAACTTGTCGAACACCTGACGGATGCCGTCCTTGTTCGCCTCGATCTGCTCGACGGACAGCAGCTTGCGGGCCTCGTCCTTGCCGGAGGGATCGCCGACGCGCGTGGTGCCGCCGCCCATCAGCGCGATCGGCTTGCCGCCGGTCTTTTGCAGCCATCGCAACATCATGATTGGCAGCATCGAGCCCACGTGCAGCGAGGTCGCGGTGCAATCAAAGCCGATATAGGCGGTGAGGCCGCCCGCCAGCGCCTTCTCGTCGACGCCCGCAAAATCAGAGCATTGATGAATGAAGCCGCGCTCGATGAGAACACGCAGGAAATCGGATTTGGGTTGGAAATCGCCGGTCATCTCACGCCTCAGGTCGCCTCACGAATGCAGACGTTTAGGCGAGCGCGCTGGTGCGCACAACGAAAAACGCGGCGCCATTTACAGGCGCCGCGTTTTGAAATCTCAATCTTCGAAAACTCAGTCGTCGTAGCCTCAGTCTTCGCTTGCCGTTTTGGGCGCAACCGGCAATTTTACCGGACGCAGCATGAAAGAAGGAACATGGTCGCCCATGCCGCGCACGGACGGACCGTCGTCCTCCTCGTAGCGGCGACGCGGGCGTTCGTTATTTTGCAAGCGTTCCTGACGAATCGGGTCGAGGCGGGCTGCCTCAACACGGGGTTGTTCGGCGACCGGCTGCGCAGAGCGGGTGCGCTCCGGGCGTGGCGTGCGTTCACGCGGCGTGCGGTCGCCACGGGTGCGCTGGCGGCGGGGCTGTTCGGCGCCCGGCTCCCTCGCGATGGCTTCGACGCGCGGCTCTTCTCCAGCAGCCTGGGCCAATTCGTCGGCCACGAAGGGCATCATAGGCGCCTGATCTTCAAGTGCGCGACGGCGACCGTCGGTCTTGTCCATACGGTCGCGGCGATGTTTGGATTCGCCGGAGCGATCACGCTCGCCGCGGCGCCCGCCAGAGCGTTCCCCGTCGCGACGAGCGCGCAGGCGGTCCTTGTCCGGAGGCGCCTCGCCCAGATCTTCGGGCTGCGGGCCGTTCCAGTTCACGTCGATATTGATGAGCTTTTCAATCGCCTTGACGTGTTTCGAGTCTTCCTTCGTGACGATGGAGATCGCGATGCCGCTCTTGCCTGCGCGGCCGGTGCGGCCGATGCGATGCACGTAATCGTCGGGATGGATCGGCACGTCAAAATTGAACACATGGCTCACGTCCGGAATATCGAGGCCGCGAGCGGCGACGTCCGAACAGACCAGCAAAGCCACGTCGCCGCGCTTGAATGCGTCGAGCGAGGCCATGCGCGCGGGCTGGTCCATATCGCCATGCAGGGCGCCGACGGAGAAGCCGTGGGTGGTGAGGGATTTATGCAGGATCGCCACGTCGCGCTTGCGATTTGCGAAGATGATCGCGTTGCGGAAGCCGTCGGCGTCGCGAAGCAGGCGGCGCAGCGTCTCGCGCTTTTCCGATCCGGTGTGCGAAGCCACGAAGCTCTGCGTGATGGTGGAGGCCGTCGAGCCAAGGCGTGCGACTTCGATGCGCGCCGGGTTGGACAGGAATTGCTCGGTCAGGCGCGTGATTTCCGGCGGCATGGTGGCCGAGAAGAACAGCGTCTGGCGCGTGAACGGCACGAGCTTGCAGATTTTTTCGATGTCGGGAATGAAGCCCATGTCCAACATGCGGTCGGCTTCGTCGATGACCAAAATCTCGATGCCGGTCAGCAGCAGCTTGCCGCGCTCCTGAAAGTCGAGCAGGCGACCGGGGGTCGCGATCAGCACGTCGGCGCCGCGCATGATCTTGGCTTCCTGATCGCCAAACGACACGCCGCCGATGAGAAGAGCGACGTTCAACTTGTGGTTCACGCCGTATTTTATGAAGCTTTCTTCAACCTGCGCCGCCAGTTCGCGGGTGGGCTCAAGGATCAGCGTGCGCGGCATGCGGGCGCGGGCGCGACCACTTTCCAACCGTGAAAGCATCGGCAGGGTGAAGGCCGCAGTCTTGCCGGTGCCCGTCTGGGCGATGCCGAGAACGTCCCGTCCTTGAAGTGCGAGCGGGATCGCCTGTTGCTGAATCGGGGTCGGTTGAGTGTATCCAGCAGCTTCAACAGCCGCCAGGACTTTTTCGCTTAGTCCAGTATCTCTGAAAGACATTCAATGGCCTTGTTTATGGCCTGTGGGCAGGCGAGGCGTTGGCGACCGGGTCGCTATTCATCCACGCAGGCCGCCAGTTACGCGTCCGAAAGGGGGAGCGCCGCACTCTTTGCGGCGGAACAGACGGCAGGCACGCGCGGGCCACAGCAACGTCTGAAGAACAAATAGGCTCAATCGCTGCAAAGTCAATCAGAAACCGACGCCGGGGCGTCGGTGAGCAGTAAGTGATCTTTCAAGCGGCGCCGGTCTTCGCTGCGCGGTTTACGCCGCAATGAAAGTTTCGACCTATCCGAAAAGCAACCCTATCGCGGCATGCCGAGTTCCGGATTGCGCAACGTGTTCCCCGCCCTGAGCACTTCGGCGGTGCCGGTTGCATTCTGGTCGGTACGACGCGCCCACCACGAGCCGGGTTGCACGGGTTGCACCACCGGGCGGGGAAGGGCGGCCATGCCGCGCGCCAAATCACGCTCGGCGACAGGCGCTTTTGCAACTTGCTTTGCTGCAGTTTTCTGCAAGGCGTAAGAAGCGCCTACGGAAACAATTGCAATTGCGCAGCAGCCCATAACCACCGTGCGCTTGAAGGATGAGGAATTAACGTCGCTCATAAAGATCGTCCTAAAAAAACATAAAACAATTTGCCAGATACAAATTCATTTTTGCGCAATTTTATGAACGGCTGGTTAGCGATATGTCGTTTGGTAAGCTTCAAAGCTCATAAATTGCGGCGTGCTCAGATATCAAGCGCGTCCGTAGTTGCAAACTTGGCGCGCTCCTGGATGAAGGCGAACCGCGCTTCCGGCTTGTTGCCCATCAAACGCTCCACGCTGTCGGCGGTGGCTTCCTGATCCTCCAGCGCGACGTCTACGCGCAACAGCGTACGCTTGCGGCGGTCCATCGTCGTTTCTTTAAGTTGTGCTGGAAGCATCTCACCCAAGCCTTTGAAGCGGCTGACTTCTACCTTGCCTTTGCCGGTGAAGGTGGACTTCATCAACTCGGCCCTGTGAACGTCATCGCGGGCATAGGCTGTCTTGGCGCCTTGAGTCAGCTTGTAGAGCGGAGGCACAGCCAGATAGAGGTGCCCACCCTCAATGAGCTTGGGCATCTGGCGCCAGAAGAAGGTGATGAGCAATGAGGCAATGTGGGCGCCGTCCACGTCGGCGTCCGTCATGATGATGATTTTATTATAGCGAAGCTCGGAATCCTTGTAGTTCGCGCCGCCGACGCAGCCCAACGCTTGCATCAAGTCCGTGAGCTGCTGATTGCCCGCCAGCTTGTCGCGCGTGGCCGAGGCCACGTTCAGGATTTTGCCGCGTAAAGGCAGCACGGCCTGCGAGGCGCGATCCCGCGCCTGCTTGGCGGAGCCGCCGGCGGAATCGCCTTCGACGATAAACAATTCAGTGTCATAGGGCGAATTGCTGGAGCAATCCGCCAGCTTGCCCGGCAGGCGCAGCTTGCGGCCGGGCGCCTTGCGGGCGACGTCCTTCTCGGCCTTGCGACGCAACCGCTCGTCGGCGCGCTCAACCACATGGTCGATGAGCTTGGCGGCCTGCGTTGGCGAATCCGCCAGCCAGTGATCGAACGCATCGCGGACGACGCCCTCCACAAGGCGGGACGCCTCGCTGCTCATCAGACGGCTTTTGTTCTGACCCTGAAATTCCGGTTCGCGGATGAACACCGAGATCAGCGCCGCGCAGCCAGACATGATGTCGTCGGTCGTGACCGGAGCCACGCGCTTTGCGATGCCGATACGCTCTGCGTGGTCCTTGATCGCCTTCAGCAGGGCGCCGCGCAGGCCAGCCTCGTGCGTGCCGCCATCAGGCGTCGGGATCGTGTTGCAATAGGAGTGAACAAAGCCATCCTCGTAGCTGAGCCACGAGACCGACCATTCGACGGAACCATGCCCGCCAGGCTTCTCGACCTTGCCGCTGAAGGCCGTATCGACCACGAGGTCTTTGCCCTCGATGTCGGAGGCCAGATAATCGCGCAGGCCGCCGGGGAAGCGGAACACGGCTTGCGGCGGGATGACGTCGTTTTCCTTCAGCAGCGAGGGATCGCAAGTCCAGCGGATTTCGACGCCGCCGAACAAATAGGCTTTCGAGCGCGCCATGCGGAACAGGCGGGCCGGGCGGAAATGGGCGTCGGCGCCAAAGATTTGCTGATCGGGCTGAAACCGCACGCGGGTGCCGCGCCGGTTGAGCGTCTTGCCGCGATTCTCCAGCTTCGTGACGGGCGTCCCACGCTCGAACGATTGCGCATAGAGCTGCTGCCCGCGCGCTACTTCGACGTCGAGCCGCGAGGACAACGCGTTGACGACGGAGACGCCGACGCCGTGCAGGCCGCCGGAAGTCTGGTAGGCGCCCGAATCGAATTTTCCGCCTGCGTGCAGCGTCGTCATGATGACTTCGAGCGCGGACTTGCCCGGGAATTTGGGATGCGGATCGACCGGCACGCCGCGTCCGTTGTCGGTCACGGTGATCCAGTCGCCCGGCTCCAGCACGACGTCGATCCAGGTGGCGTGGCCCGCCACCGCCTCGTCCATGGAATTGTCGAGCACTTCGGCGAACAGATGGTGCAGGGCGGTTTCGTCCGTGCCGCCGATATACATGCCGGGGCGGCGACGAACAGGCTCAAGCCCTTCGAGAACCTCGATGGACGAGGCGTTATAGCCCTCTTCGCCCGGCGTGCCGCGAATGGCGCCGGGGTCAGCTTTTCCGTTTGCCTTGGGATCGGCTTTGCGGGGCGCTGGCGCCGCAGTCTTGGGAGGCGACGCTCTGCGCGCCGCTCCGCCGCCGAAGAGATCGTCGTTGGAAGCCATGCGAATCCGCTCTGAAACTGGAGCCTGCTTATCGGGCCATTCAGCGCCCGAAAGCAAGCACAACGTGAACGGTACGAAAACATGAAAGACAGCAGACCGATTGCCGCCGCACAGCGGATCGGCTACGAATGAGGCAATGCGAAAGCTCGAAACAGGGCTCGCCGAGGGGATGGAGGACGCTTTATGAAAAAGATTCGGGCTTTGACACTGGGTGTTGCGACTTTGAGCCTTGCGTTGTCGGCGAGCTTTGCCGCCTTCGCCCAGACCGCAACGCTGAAAGTCGCCCTGCCGCAGAAGGGCAATTGGGACACTGGCATCACCGAGTTTGGCGTGAAGGCGGGCTTCTTCAAGGAGGCCGGGCTTGAGATCGACGTGCTCTATACGCAGGGCGGCGCGCAGACTGTGCAGGCGATTCTTGCGGGCAGCGTGGACATCGCCATGCAGGGCGGCATCCTCGGGCTTGTCGGCGCCTTCACAAAAGGCGCGCCGCTGCGCATCGTCTCCGCCGCCATGACCGGAACGCCGGACATTTTCTGGTATGCGCGCACTGACAGCGGCATCAAGAGCTTTAAGGACGTTGAGGGCAAGACGGTGTCGTTCTCCTCGCCTGGCTCCTCGACCAATCTGGTTTTGCTGAACCTGTTCGACCATTACAAGGTGAAGGGCAAAGCCACGCCCACGGGCGGCATTCCGGGCACGTTCACGCAGGTGATGTCGAAGCAGATCGACGTCGGCTGGTCCGTGCCGCCGTTCGGCCTCAAGGAAATAGCGGCCAAGGAGCTGGTGATCGTTGCGCGCGGCAGCGAAGTGCCCTCGTTGCAAACGCAGACCGTGCGCGTGAACTTCACCACCGCCGATACGCTTGCCAAAAAGCGCGCGGCGCTCGTCAAGTTTCAGGAAGTCTACAACAAGACGCTGGAATGGGCCTACAAAGACCCCAAGGCGCTTGAATATTTTGCGCAAGCCGCCGGCGTTTCGCTGGACGTGGCCAAGCAGGCGCGGGACGGGTTTTACCCGCAGGCGGCCATGCAGACCTTCGAGATCAGGGATATGCAAAAGACGCTCGATCAGGCGCTTGATTTCAAGTTCATCACCAAAGCGATGAAGCCTGACGAATTGAAGGGCCTCGTTGAAATTCTCGTGCCCGCCAAGAAGTAATCGCGCTGGCGTTTTGACGCGGGCGGCCCGGCCGTCCGCTTTTTCATGATTGAGGGTCGTCCATGTCGGACGCTGCGATCGTTTCCCGTCGCTCATTCTGGAGGCCGCCGCCTTTGCTGGCGCGGCTTGGCGTACTCGCGGGGCTTCTGGCCCTTTGGGAGGCGGCCTCCTATGCGGGGCTCGTCAACGCCTTTATCGCACCGCCGCCGAGCGCGATTTTCGCCAGCTTTGAAATGCTGTTCGTGCAGGAAGGGCTCATCAACGCCTTCGTGCGAACGTTCGCCGAGGCGCTGGCGGCTGCATCCATCGGCTCTGTGATCGGAATCTCCGCTGGCTACGCGCTGCATCGCTACAAAATGGCGGGGCTGGCCTATACCGATTGGGTGGCGGCGATGGCGTCGGCGCCGCTGGTGCTTCTGTATCCGCTGTTTCTCGTCATTTTCGGGCGCAATTCTGCGACCATCGTCGCCATGGGCGTCGTTGGGTGCCTGCCGCCGATCATCCTGAAGGCGAAGGAGGGGCTCGACGGCGTGCGCCCGGTGCTGCTCAATGTCGGGCGCGCCTACGGCCTGTCGCGCTGGGCGATGTTCTCGATGATTCAATTTCCCGCTGCGCTGCCCACGATTTTCAGCGGCGTTCGGATCGGGCTTTTGTTCGCCATCATCAATGTTGTGGGCGTCGAATATCTCATCGTGTTCGGCGGGCTCGGCCAGATGATCTCTGACCTTGGCGACCGTTTCGAAATTCCCGCCATGTATGCGGGGATTCTGTTCGTGGTGCTCGTGAGCATCTGTTTCTTCTTCATCACCGAGAAGATCGAAAAATGGCTGCTGTCGAGCAAATAGGCCGGGCGGGGCGCGCGGCTCTGCGTCCGTTCTGGACGGTCGGGCGGCTGCGGGTCGCCGCGCTGGTCGTCATCTTTGCGTTGTGGGAAATCGCTGGCGCATCGGGTTTGTTTTATCGCGGCGTGCTGCCGTCGTCCTATCTTGTCGTGTGGGCGCTGCTGGGTCTGCTGACGAGCATGGATTTCTGGTTTCACGCTGGCGTCACCGGGCTGGAAGTGTTGGTGGCTTTCGTGCTCGGCTGCTCGGCGGGCGCGCTTGCGGGGCTTATGCTGGGCGCCAATCGCTATGTTGGCGCGGTGCTGGAGCCGTTTCTGCATTATCTGGCGCCGACGCCGAAGATCGTATTCTTGCCGATTTTGCTGATCCTGTTTGGCGTCGGTATGGGCTCCAAGATTGCGCTTGGGGCGATCTCGAGTTTCTTTCCAATGGCGCTCGGGGTCGCGGCGGGCGTGCGGCAGGTCAATCCGGTTCTGTTGCGGGTAGGACGCACGTTCAGCCTGTCGCGCTTTCAGATGGTGCGGATGATTTATCTGCCCGCCCTCGTGCCCTCATTGGCGACGGGCCTGCGCATCGGACTTGGCATTTCCATCGTTGGCTGCCTGATGTCCGAGATCAAACTCTCGCGCATGGGGCTCGGGTTTTCGGCGATGGAATATTATCGCGTGTTCGACATTCCCAGCATGCTCGCCGTGCTCATTTTCATCTTCTTCTGCGCTGCGCTCGGCAATGTCGCCATTGACAAGTTTGTGCGTCTGCCTGGCCCGCATGACCGGCAAAAGCGCAAATGGAGCGGCTTTACCCGGAGATTTACATGACGATTCCGACGCTGCGCCTCACCAACGTCGCAAAAACGTTCACCACCGGCGGCGGCTCGGTGCGTGCGCTTGAACCGATCTCGCTGGACATCAGGCAGGGCGAGTTCATCTCGGTCATCGGTCCATCTGGTTGCGGCAAGTCCACGCTGATGAATATCGTTGGCGGATTGATCGACGATTATGAGGGGGAGGTGCAGGTCGACGGCGTTCCCGTGCGCGGCTGCCACAAATCCATCGGCATGGTGTTTCAGGAGGAATCGACTTTCCCCTGGCGCACCGCGCTCGACAATGTCGCCTTCCCGATGGAGGCTTTGGGCGTGGAGCGCGAGGAGCGCCTGTCGCGCGCGCGCGATTTGTTGAAGCTGGTGGGGCTCGACGGATTCGAGCAGCGCTTTCCCTCCGAGCTGTCGGGTGGCATGCGCCAGCGCATCGCCATCGCCCGCACGCTCGCCTTCCAGCCCCGCATTTTGCTTATGGACGAGCCCTTCGCCGCGCTTGACGAGCAAACGCGCCTGCTGCTGGGAGACAAGGTGTTGCAGATCCAGCAGGAACTGAGTCAAACCACGATGCTCATCACCCACAACATCGCCGAAGCGGTGCAATTGTCGGATCGCGTGCTCATCATGAGCTTTCGTCCTGGTCGCATCAAACGCGTGCTGGAAATCGACCTGCCGCGCCCGCGCTCATCCAAAATGATGGGTGGCGAACGCTTCGGCCATTACGTCGCCGCGATCTGGGAAGACCTGCGGGAGGAAGCCAGTAAAGGCTTGCAGGAAATGGAACGCTTGCGGGCGGGGGTTTAGGCTTCGCGCGGGAGGATTCTTTTTCCTTCGCGCGAAATCTCCGCCTATTTCGCTGCGATCTTCACATCCGCCACCAGCTTGGCGAGTTTGGCTTGCGTTTCGGGTTGGATCAGACCGGCGGACATGATCAGCTTGGCGGCCTCATCAGGCGTGAGCGACACTTCAATCACGTCAGCCGCAGGCAAATAGAAATAGAATCCTGTGGTTGGGTTGGGCGTGCACGGCAGGAATACGGACATATGCTCGCCGCCCGGCAGGTGCTGCGAAACGCTGGACGACGGC